>JBEINZ010000029.1:0-19050 GCA_040377825.1 Hyphomicrobiales bacterium
ATGAGGAAGACGCAGTTTGTTCGGATTAAGCTCAAGCGGTGCTTTCATGAGACCTTCGCACAAGATCGTTCAAGTGTGATTGAACAGTGATCCAAATCACCCGATCAAGCCTATCTAATCCCGCGCCGTTTGTTGAGACCGGCACGTCACATGCAAACTCTCTCCGCCTTATCAAAAAACAGCGACAGCAAGCCCGGAGTCGATAACGATGTACGACCTAAATGCTATTCTCGGGGCGCCGGATCGGCTTATCGTCGAGCGTGCAATCGGAGAGTTTAGAAAGGGTCGACCGGTACTCCTTTACGCCGGCGATGGCTCTCGCAAATTAGCAGCTCCAACGGATGGTCTTTTGCAAGATAGATTTGCCGCCCTTGCGATGCTTGGCGTCGGACGACTGTCTCTGGCCATGACCGGACGCCGCTTTGAATGGCTTAAGCAGATGGCTGTCGAGCAAGACATCATGCTCGTCTCACTCGACCCAACAGCAGATGCGGATGTTATAGCGGAGCTATCCGCGGGAGACTTCTCAACGGATCTGCAGTCAATCCTCGAAAATTCCGAGACTTCGGAAGGTGGGCCGCTGCCTCACGCCGCGGTGGAGTTAGCTCGGCTCGCCCATCTTGCACCCTGTGCGGTCCTTGTGGACGTAGATCCGAAGCGTCTGGCGGCCATCGAGTCGTTGCTGGTCGTGGTGCCGGTTGATGCCGTCGAAGCCTATCGGCGCGGGGTGGCGGACGAACTGCGTATCGTGGCTGAAGCTCATGTACCTCTCAGTCCCAATATCCCGACACGTTTCGTCGTATTTCGCGGTGGAAACGCCCTACACGATCAAGTCGCCATCATGATTGGAACACCGGATCCCAGGGATATCGTTCCCGTGCGCCTGCATTCGGCTTGCTTGACGGGCGACCTATTTGGCTCGCTCAAATGTGACTGTGGCGACCAGCTCCGCATGACGGTCGAGCGCTTTCAAGAGGAAGGCGGCGGCATATTGCTCTATTTGGATCAAGAGGGACGCGGAATCGGCATCGCGAATAAAATGCGCGCCTACTATCGACAGGCCAACGGCTCCGATACCATCGATGCAGATGCCGCACTCGGCTTCCGGGATGATGAACGCGACTACGACGAGGCCGCGCGCATGCTGGGTGTGCTTGGGTATCGTCGGGTGGTCCTCTACTCCAACAATCCGCGCAAGGCTGAAGCACTGCTGGCGGGCGGCATTGATGTCGTCGCCCACGAGAAGGTCGCAACGCCAGTTACCCGGCAGAACGCCGCATATCTCAAGACAAAAGCAAAACGCGCGGGTCACCTGATCGACAGCGACTGGGTCGATGAGGTCGCACGGTCCCTCGTTGCGCAGGCGGGCGAGTAGCCTTGCCCGATATGGATTTCCGTGGCGGGCGACGAGTGGATTTCCTTGCCGTTCGGATTGCTTCGATCCGAACGGCATAAACTCGAGGCCCTTTAAGGTTCAAAACGCTTGCCGCGTCAGAGTCTTCCAGCAATACTGCATTGAACGTCGGAAGGCGACCTACCCTGAAGTTTCTCGCAATCCGTATGCCGATAGGGACTAAACATGTCCGTACTTGAAACAAGCTATCGACGACCGGCGCGCATCCTACACTGGTTGGTCGCGGCCATCGTCCTGTATTTGGTCGTAGCCGGCTTTGCCATTGTTTATATTGAGGAATTCCCTGGCAAGGAGACGATTTACAATCTCCACCGTTCCTTTGGCTTCGTCGTCTTGGTGCTCATGGTTATCCGGCTTGGCTATCGGATCATGCATCCGCCGCCGCAATACCCGGATTACATGCCGCCGTTACAAAAGTTCGTCGCCGGAACGGTCCATGGCTTGCTTTACGCAATTCTTTTGATCAACCCGGTTGTCGGCTGGGTGGCAACGAGCGCCTATCCGGCACCGATCTGGATTTTCGGCTTGTTTGAACTTCCACCATTGGTTGGCAAGAACGAAATGTTGTCAAAGCTACTTTTCGACGTTCACCATTTCCTCGGTATTGCAACAGTCGTGATGGTCGCGATCCATGTCGGCGGCGCGGTTTTCCATCAGATGTTTCAGAAGGACAACATCATTAGGCGAATGTGGCCTCTCTGACGTCCTTGGCGGCATCGAACGACGCCGTTGATAGCTTGGCCTTTTCGAAGCGTTTGGCGAGATCGAGCAGGGCGTCGATCTCTTGGAGGTTCTGTTCCGCCATCGAGATCAGCATCGAGCGCAATCGTTGCGGCATTCGCATTCGTAGCCGCCGGTCGTCCAAAATACGCCGAATGGCGGCCTCGGTCATCGGTCCGCTCGGCACGCAGCATGTTCCAAGCAAGATGACTTGCTGTACCAGCCGATTGTCCGCGCCGGGGGCCAGTGCGTCTACATCCTCGCGGATCGCTTCAGCGACGACGGCATACCGGTCAGCAGACCAACGGTCCGATTGCCGGATCAGCGACATCATGCAAAGCAAAGATGCACTTACGGAATCGAACAGTTTCTCGAATGCGCCACCCATTTCCTGGGGTTCGGCGATCTTGGACAAAAAATTTTGAGGCTCCGCGATCGATTCCTTTGAGAAACCATAGCAACTCTTGCTTATCGCCGCCGCCTTGAATGTGCGCCAGACCTGATTGTCGAGACAAAAGGCCCTGATCTGTAAGCCCTCCTGAGTTATCCAGGCACGGGACATGATCACGTCGCGAAGATCGGGGCCGCGCTTTGGATCGTCCGAATACTCGATCGAGAGAAACAATCTGCGATCGGTCCCAGGTTTCTCGCGTGATACCAATTCACTCGGATCGAGCGGAACAAAACGAAGATCATCCAATCGACTCTCTAACCGAATTGCCGTCGCCATCATGGTCCATCCCGCAATTCATCTGGGCATTGGAACCTCGATTCGGGCTCCTTAATCCCATCGGTTGGAAACCAAGATATTGCACCTGAGATGAAACGCAATAACCCAAGCTAACATAACTGCAAAAACTTCTTTTTTAGTTGTATACTTACTATATCAGCGGCTCTATAATTACAGCCTATTAACCTAACGCATAAGAACATTGTATTTAAGATTATCTAATATGCAGCAGGTTTTATATACCAACTCATATCTTAGTAACGACCGTTCTTTTTTGGTTGAAACTTTTCATTGTAACCACCCTTAAATTGCTACCGTTAGCAGAATCGCAACTCCCCACACGATTAGACCTACGCCAACAAATCGTGGTGTCAGGCTCGAAGGGATCGCCTTCTCGACCGCCATGATGACGCCCAAAATCACAATCCACACGACATTCATAACGCCGACCGCGAACATCACGCTCATCAAGGCCCACGAACACCCGACACTCCATTGCCCACGGCGCAGTCCATCGCGAAAGGCGCGCCCCACCGAAGGCGACAGGTCGCCAAAATGCGGCGGAGGCATGCGACACCGCGCCAGGCAGGCGACCTTCAACGGCGTGAACTGGTAGATACCGGCGCCGATCAAGGTGGTCGCCGCAAGGATTAAGTTTGCGGGCGTCATGGCCGGGGTCATCTTTCCCGCGGCGGTGAGCAACACCTGCGCGCCGGTGGCCGCAATCGCAAAGACGAGCCAGACCGCCAGATATCCGGCGAGCGGCCAGAGTGACGAAACGACATGCCCGCCCTCCTCGGCACTCGTATAGGCGATCAACATCGGCGAGGCGGCGGGCAGCATCATGGCGAGGACCATCGCAACCCACATGGCGAATACGGTCGCGATGTCCGCGCCTGTCAACTTCACGCCGCCGATTGGCGTACAAAGCACCGACAGCCCTGCGCGCACAGATTCCGGAAGCCCGGCGAAGAGATTGAATTGGTTGAAGATACCCATCCCTGGACCGAGGGTCGCCATGTCGGTGGACGGGGCCATCGCCGCGACGGCCATCGCGATCCAGATCCAGCCGGCCAAGGCG
The DNA here is from genome assembly GCA_040377825.1 of Hyphomicrobiales bacterium. Taxonomy (GTDB): domain Bacteria; phylum Pseudomonadota; class Alphaproteobacteria; order Rhizobiales; family Ancalomicrobiaceae; genus JBEINZ01. The sequence continues at coordinate 3,946 of JBEINZ010000029.1, forward strand.
GCGAACCCGATGAGCCAGACCGCCACTCTACCCGGCGGCGCGGCGACCGCCAGCATTATCGGGTCAACTTTCCCGGATAGGTTGGAAACCTTGGGTTCGGCGCGTATGTCCATGGATCCGCTTTTCGATTTGCAGTGGCTGCGTGAACAACATCCGCAGACTGGCGTTCGCCGTATTGCTACTGTCGACGGAGAGATGACGCTTTGATTTCGATCGCTTGCTTGCGCCGTGCGCCCGCCTTATCGAGCAAAGAGATGCGTCGGAGGGAACGCGGCATGACGTTGATTACCGAAAACTTTGAAGTCGTCGTGGTCGGTGGCGGCGCATCCGGATATGCTGCGGCGATCCTCATCGCCGATCTCGGTTTTCGGACCGCGCACATCGCGCCGCCCGCACCACGGGACGACCGGCGCACGACGGCGCTCTTGGGCGGCTCCATCGAACTGCTGGATCGCATCGGCGTCAGGGCGGCGCTTGAGGACTGCGGCGCGAGTATCACAACCATGCGACTGGTCGACGCCACCGGGAGGCTCGTTCGCGCGCCCGAGGTATCGTTCAACATTGGCGAAATCGGCCGCGAGTCTTTCGGCCTCAACATCCCGAATGTCGACCTTCTGTCAGCCCTGGCCAAACGCACCGTCACGATCGGCACTTTGTCGCGACTAGAAACGACGGTCGTTGCCGCGATGCCCGACGAGCAAGCGATCATACTTGATCTTGCCGACGGCCGGCGGATCTCGGGCAATGTGGCCGTCGCGGCCGACGGGCGGAAGTCCCTGCTTCGCGAGGCGGCAGGGATCGAGATAGACACGTGGGACTATCCACAAACCGCGCTGGTGGCGACCTTGCGGGCCGAACGTCCGCATCGCGGGATTTGCACTGAGTTCCACGGTCCGAACGGCCCCTTCGTGCTCGTGCCGTTGCCCGGCAACCATATGTCCATTGTACTCGTCGAGAGGCCGAGCATTGCACTTGAACTGGACGCAATGGACGATGCCGCACTCGGTCGGGACTTGGAGCGCCGATCCCAGTCGATCCATGGCCGCCTATCGACCGTCGGAGACAGGCAAGTTTACCCACTCTCCGGTATGAGCGCGAGACGCTTGGCCGCGAACCGAACCCTGCTCGTCGGGGAGGCCGCGCATGTTTTCCCGCCCTTCGGTGCGCAGGGGCTGAACCTTGGGCTTCGCGACGTCGCCCATGCCGCCGAGGTGCTGGTCAAGACACGTCGCGCCGGCGGCGACATCGGCGGCGCGCCCGTCATGACCGCCTATGACCGCTTGCGTCGGCCCGATGTGAAGAGCCGCACGGCAGCGGTCGATTTGATGGATCGCTTCCTCCTGTCGGACGCGCTTCCCGCGCAAGCCGCGCGGGCGATTGGCATGTCGCTTGCCGGCGGGATCGTGCCGCTCAGACGATTTCTCATGCGCGAGGGCCTGACGCCGACATTTGGCGCGCCGCGCATCATGCGCCGGCTGGAGCCATGAAGTTCCCCGTTACCGAACGAACGGCAGCATGTTGTGCGTAACCAAGTAAAGGAAGCAGGTCACCGTCGCGACCGAGACCAAAGTCCCAAGCAGGATCGTGGCCGAGGCGCGCTCGACATAAACGCCGTATTGCTGGGCGATGACGAAAACGTTCAGTGCAGGCGGAAGACACGCCATCAACACGGCCGTGGCGATCCACACGGGCTCGAAGCCGCCGATCCACACGAGCAGCATCAGCACAAAGAGCGGATGCAGGATCAGCTTGATCACCAAGATGACCGGTAGCTCGATTGGCACGCGCTGCAACGGCCGAAGCGCCACGGTCACGCCAAGCGCAAAGAGCGCGCAGGGGGCTGCCGCGCCCATCAGCCAATTCAGCATTTTCTCCAGAACTTCGGGCGGCTTGAAACCAATTGCCGCCGCGCCGACGCCGACAAACGTCGCGATGATGAATGGATGAAGGAAAATGCGTCGCGCGATCGTCAACGCCATTTGACCAGCCGTCTGCCGGTCCCGTCCCCCGATCGACATCAGCAGCGGCATGAGCGTAAAAAGGAGCGCATTGTCGAAGCAGAAGATCAGCGCCGTCGGAACGGTCGCCTGTGGCCCGAGCGCGGCAAGCGTCAGCCCAGGGCCCATGTAGCCGATATTGGAATAGGCCCCGGCAAGTGCGATGACGGACGATTCGCGAATTTTGCCTTTCATGACCAACATGCCGATAGCGAAGGCAACACAGAAGGCGGTGAATGTTGCAAATGTCGTGGCCGCAACGAAGCTGCCGTTGGCGAGCCGTTCGATCGGCGTTTTGGCGAGCAGTTGGAAGAAGAGGGCCGGTAACGTCACATAGACGATGAAGAAATTGAGCCACGCCAGCCCATCTTGCGGCATCGGACGCAACCTTCCGCAGAGATACCCAATAAAAATCAACCCAAAGAACGGCAAGGCAAGCGCTAGGACTTCGAGCATCGCGTTTCAATCCGAAAGACCGGCGTGAAGAATACGACGGCGCGGCAGTTGCCTGGAGAGTTTCCCTCGGCTAATCACGAGGCGTAGTCTGATAATCCCAATACGGTCAACGCCCGGACGAGAATAGGTGCAAAGCCTCCCCCCGACCGCGCGCCCGGATGAGGCCGAACAATCCATCCGCGTTTCGCTGCAACATAAGCTGGAAGCGGCAGGATTCTGTGTTATCTCCCGGCTTATCAGATCGATGAGCGTCGATCAGGCGTCCGCACTCATCGGTTGGCTATGGCGCATATTTGCCCGACACAATGCACGCCACGGCCGCGCGCTCGACAATCTTGCATTGGCCTTTCCGGACATGGACGAGGCCGAACGGCAACGAATCGCACTTGGGATGTGGGACAATCTTGGCCGGGTCTTCGCCGAATCCTTCCTTCTCGATCAAATCGGTCGCGAGCCGGACCGCGTCGACCTCAGTGGCGCGGAAGCCGTGGCCCGGCTCGCTGGCAGCGGGCGCGGCGCTGTGCTTGTGTCCCTGCATCTGGGTGATTGGGAATTGGCATCGCAGGCCGCCATGCGGCTTGGACTTGCGCCAGCCGGCGTCTATCAAGAACTCCGCAACCCGCTGGTGGAAGCACATGTACGGGCGATGCGGCTGCCTTGGTATTCCGGAGGGCTCTACAAAAAGAAGCGGGGCGAGGACAACACGGCGCTGAAGATCCTGCGCCACGTCCGCGCCGGCGGCGCGGTCGCCATCCTCGGCGATTTGCGCGACGGTCGGGGCGTGGAGGTGCCGTTTTTCGGAAAACAGGCTTGGGCAACCCATTTTCCCGCGTTGATTGCCCGCTCGCTCGGTGTGCCGCTTATCGCCGCCGCCATCATTCGAACCAAGGGTGTCCACTTCACCGCCAAAGCCGTGGAGATCCCCATCCCACGCACGACGCACCGCGACGCCGACGTGCTCGCCGCGACCGCTGAGGTGCACCGCGTCTTTGAAACCTGGATCCGCGCCAACCCCGAACAATGGTTCTGGATCCACCGCAAATGGGCCCGGCCGGGAGAACGGGCGACGGATTGACGGGTGGGGGCGATGGCGCTTCACGGCGACGCGGACCGGGATCTGGCAGAATTGATTTTCCTACCCCGTCTGATCCGAACCCTACGGCCGCCATCAAAATGCGCATATTCGTCGGTTTTAATGTGATTTGACCGTCGCCGGCCGTAGGGCTAAAACTTCAGAGCCAAGGAGCGCCATGAAGTCGCCGCGCGCCTTTTACACCTCGCTCGCCATGGGCGCGCCTGAACCCTACCGTGAGTTGCCGGTCACGCTGGAGCGGATGATCCACTTCCTTCCACCGCACAATGACAAGGTTCGCGCCAAAGTTGGAGAGCTTGCCTCGAAGGTTGACGTGATCCTTGGGAATTTGGAGGACGCGGTTCCCATGGATCAGAAGCTCGCGGCCCGGCGCGGCTTCATCGAGATGGCAAAATCGGTGCATTTCGCGGCAAGCGGGACAGGCCTTTGGGTTCGAGTCAATGGCCTGAACTCGCCCTGGGCTTTGGACGACATCATGGAAATCGTCGAAGCCGTTGGCGACCGGCTGGACGTCGTGATGCTGCCGAAGGTCGAGGGGCCTTGGGATATTCATTATCTCGATCAGCTCCTCGCGCAGCTTGAGGCGCGCCACGCGATCAAGCGGCCAATCCTGATCCACGCGATCCTCGAGACCGCCGAGGGCGTGAAGAATGTCGACGCGATCGCCCTATCGTCGCCGCGCATGCACGGCATGAGCCTCGGGCCGGCGGATCTCGCGGCCTCTCGGGGCATGAAAACCACGCGGGTCGGCGGCGGGCATCCCGACTACGCCATTCTTTCGGACCCTGCCGAAGGCGGCTCCCGTTATGCCGCGCAACAGGATCTTTGGCATTACACGGTGGGAAAAATGGTCGATGCCTGCCGCTCAGCGGGGATCAAGGCGTTTTACGGCCCATTCGGCGACTTCTCCGATCCGCCTGCCTGCGAGAGCCAGTTCCGCAACGCCTTCCTTATGGGCTGCGTCGGCGCGTGGTCGTTGCATCCATCACAAATCGAGATCGCCAAGCGCGTGTTTTCGCCAGATCCGGGCGAAGTCGCCTTCGCCAAAAGGATCCTCGCGGCCATGCCGGACGGGTCCGGCGCGGTCATGCTGGATGGGCGCATGCAGGACGACGCAACGTGGAAACAGGCGAAGGTTATTGTTGACCTTGCGAGGATGGTCGCCGCTAAGGATCCGAGCATGGCCGATGCCTACGCGCTTTGATAGGCCGCGCGCACAGGAGTGAGGCAATTGGCTCTAAAACGTGCCCATCGTTTCCTATAGGGAAAACGCTCAAGCCGTTGTAGGGTTGACATCTGGGGGGCGGATGGCCTTAACGGAAGCATCATGGAAACGCAGACCCAACTCTTCAAGTCGATGAAGAAAGTCCGCACGGCAAAGTTCCGGGTTGGACAGATCGTGAAGCATCGATTGTATCCTTTCCGGGGTGTCATTTTCGATGTGGACCCGGTCTTCGCCAACACCGAGGAATGGTATCAGGCCATCCCGGAAGATATCCGGCCGACCAAGGACCAGCCGTTCTACCATTTGTATGCAGAGAACGCCGAAACCGAGTATGTGGCTTACGTTTCGGAGCAAAACCTCGTGCCGGACGAGTCCGCAGAGCCTCTTCGACATCCACAGATCGAAGAAGCCTTTGTCGAAGGCGATGACGGCAGGTTGCATGCGCGCGAACAGTCGATGAACTGACCGCACATCGCGGTCTGTTCGATATCGTCAGGGTGAGTTCGGCCACTAAACGACCGGGTCGTACCTGTAGGGAACGACCGCGGGGTCCCTAGTGGTGTCAAGTTCACGGGCGAAACGGTGCCCCGCGTGGACGGCATGAACGATCATGGCCGGCGCGAGCGCATCGCCGATCGCCGTCACGGATTCGATCCCGGCATCGGCCCATTCCGCCGATCGCCGGCGCAGATCTATCGCGAGGCCATTGGTGGAGATCCGGCTCGTGACAAGGACGAGCGTGCCGCAGGCGATCTCGCGCCGGGCACGCGTCACGTCGTCGGTGAACACGAAGCCGCCGTATTGCGCGGCCTCGGCCACCCCGCGTGTGACCAGCGTCACACCGGCATCAACGAGCCGGCGTTCAATGGACGCTTGTTCGAGGATCATCAGTGTCCAGTAAGAAACCAACGGCGCCGGCGTGACCAACGTCACCTTTGCCCCGGAAGCAGCAAGTCTTTCAGCGATGGCGCTGCCGATCGCGTAATGATCGTCGTCATAGACAACAACGTCGCCCCGTATCGATACGCCTTCCATGATGTCGTCAGGCGTGAGTACGTGGGCATCGGTAGCGATCGATAGACCAAATGGGTGCTGCCTACCCTGCCCGTTGCGCAGCCAACGCGAGCCAGTCGCAAGCGCGACATGCTTCGCGCCGACCTCGATCACATCGTCCGCGCTCATGCGGCTCGCGGGAAAGACCTTTACATTCGAAAGCTTGGCGATCTGTCCTACGCGATAGTCGACCACACGCGACCATGACCGAAGGCCCGGGAGCCCTGACTCTCGCCGAACTCGACCGCCGAGGTCATCTTCAGCCTCCGCCAACATGACGTCGTAACCGCGCTTACCGAGCGCATGCGCGGCCTCAAGTCCGGCAGGTCCGGAACCGACGACGAGCACACGAGAAGGCGTTTCGGTAAGCTCGATGCGCTCGGGGTGCCATCCGCGCCGCCATTCCTCCCCCATGGTCGGGTTCTGGGTGCAGCGCAGCGGCACCGCCTGGTTGTCGCCGGCAACACAGATGTTGCAACCAATGCATTCGCGCAGATCGTCGCTGCGACCTTCCTCGATCTTTCGTGGCAGGAACGGATCGGCGATCGAGGGCCGTGCGGCTCCGATGAAATCGAGCACGCCGGAACGGATCTGCTCGACCATGGTGTCGGGCGAGGTGAACCGCCCGACACCGACCACGGGCTTGGACGTCAGAGCTTTCAGTCCACGGACAAAGGGCTCTTGAAAGCCTTCGGACGAGAAGCGTGCTGTCCGGGAATCTTGCTCCCAGGACCCCATGCAGAAGTCCCAGAGATCCGGTAGCTCGGCGAGCATGCCCACCACGTCCTCGATCTCGGCGCGCGTCAGACCAAGTTCGAACTGCTGCTCCTCAACAGGAAATCGGATCGGCACAGCGCAATCGCCGCCAACGGCATCCCGCGTATCCTCGATCAGTTCCCGCAAAAAGCGGGCGCGGTTTTCCAAGGAGCCACCATAGGCATCGGTTCGGTCATTGGTGGCGCGAGAGAGGAAATGCTGTGTCAGGGTCAGGCCATGTCCGGCATAGACATAGATGAGATCATAGCCCGCGCGCTTGGCCCGGAGCGCCGCGTTTCGGTGCCAGCGACGGACGGCTGCTATGTCCGACAGATCCATGGCGCGCGCCTGCGTCGGCTCATTGAATTCCGAATTGACCGGTGCGGACCGCACGCCCATGGGCACCATGCGGCTCGACAAGTTCGGGCGGGGGGCATTGTAGACAAGTTCAATGGCGGCAAGCGCGCCGTGCGCATGGATTGCGTCAACAACGCGGACATGCGCCGGGATATTCGCGTCGTCCCACAGACGCCCCTCGATCGACGGCGAGACCTCGCTCGAGGGATGGATTTCTACCTCTTCGGTGGATACGACCGCCCAGCCGCCTTCTGCCTTCATGCCGCGCATGGCCGCAAGCGCCTTCGGCTCGCGATGGCCCATGCCATTGCAATGAGGCACTTGATAGAAGCGATTGCGGGCGGTTTTCGGGCCGATACTCAACGGCTGGAACAGTATGTCGTGTCTCACATCGCGCATCTTAGGTATCCGCCGCTTTAGGGGCGGCGAGCCCATCACCCCAGATCGACAAGTCAAACCAAATCCAAAAACTAAACCGCCTCAAAGCGGATGAGTCTACTGCCATCAGGGCTGTTTTGGCTGCTCGGCCGTGAGTTTTTGGCGGGCTTCTTCAGCGCGTTTCTGTAGCTCTTGTTGGAGCTGCTGTTGATTTTGCTGGGTCTGCTGCACGGCGGTCGGATCGATTCCCTCGCCTTCATGGGTGGTCTTGAAGCCGGCAAGCGAAAGCGGGAAGTTTTGGGCTTTTTCCTGAAGGTTCAAGGTCGTAACGACCAAGGCCTGACCGGCCTTCATCGACGCCAGAAACTGATCGGAAACTGGCATTTCGGCATAACAGAGGTTGGGGAAGCAGATCGTGTACTTAGCTTCCTCGCGCTTACCTTTGTCGACACCGATGCGAAGACCAGGCTGGATCAGATTGAGTGGAGGGACCGCGATGAGCAGCACCCGCTTGGATTCTCCCTCGGTCTCGCGAAGCGCGACGGAAAAGACCGGCTGCCCCTGATCGGTTCGAACTTCCTGGGCAACGAGACAATCTAATTTTTGTTCTTGATTCTTCGAACAAAGCTTCACCCAGCGATTGGGCTCGTTCGGGTCGGCCGGCGGCGCGGCGGCTTGGGGCGCGGCGGGCGCAGCCGGTTTCGGCGTGGCGGCCGGTGGTGTCGCGGGCTTAGGAGCAGTGGCCGGAGGTGTCGCGGGTTTCGGAGCCGCCGTGGCGGGCGCGGCAGGCTTCGGGGCGGCAGGCTTCGGCGCTGCCGCCGGCGGCGCCAGTTGAACCGGCGCTTGCGATTGCCCGAGCACGACGATCGGCGAGAAAGTAACCGCCAATGCGATCGACGCGGCGCCGACATAAACAAAAGCACGAGACGCCGTTCGGGTATGGACCATGTTAAAGTCGTCCTCAGAGTCTGTCAGAACGCGGACCGTCATGCGCGACCGCGCTGCGAATGGCAAGGTCACTGCTGGGAAAATGCGGCAACAGCATGTTGCGAAAGCCGCGGCGGCCTTTGCCTGGCCCCAGCGCTGCGAGCCCAAGAGTCGACTGTGCCGCGCGGGTCGATACTTAGCGTCGAACTACTGGGATTTCCAGTCGGCTTTGCCAGCGGACCAAAGGTAAGTGACGCATCACGTGATATGGTTGATGGGAGATTCGCCAGAAAAGGGACCGATGTGTTTCTCAATAGACACGCCCGGCCAGCCGTGATCCGCCCCGCATCAGCCGGCGTTCTTCCTGTGTCGCTCATGCTGACGGGACTTGCGGCCGCGTTGTGCGCATCGGCGTCGACGGCGATCGCGGAGCCCCGCCACGCGATCGCGATGCATGGGCAGCCGCTCTATCCCAGGGATTTCAAGGCATTTGCCTATATCGATCCGTCAGCCCCGAAGAGCGGACGGATCACTTATGGTGTTCAGGGGTCGTTCGATAGCCTGAACCCCTTCATCCCCAAAGGCGACGCATCCCGTGGTCTTCGCGATGGCGGACACGAGAACTATTTGTTCGAAGGAATGATGGTGCGTGGGCAGGACGAAGCCTTCACGCTCTACTGCTTGATTTGCGCCACCGTGGAGGTTCCGCCCGATCGATCGTGGGTGGAGTTCAAGATCCGCCCTGAAGCGGCGTTTTCGGACGGTACGCCGCTAACGTCCGCCGACGTCGCCCATTCTTTCCAGTTGCTTCGCGAAAACGGCCGGCCCAACGTTACGATACCTTACAAAAAGGTGGATCGCGTCGAGACCCCGGATTCGGCGACCGTGCGCTTCGTTTTCAAGGACGGTGGCGACAGGGAATTAGCGCTGATCATGGGCAGCATGCCCATTTTGCCCAAGCACAAGGTTTCGGCGGAGGACTTCCCGAAAACCACCCTGGTTGCGCCCACTGGGAGCGGTCCATACGTGGTGGCAACGGTGGATCCGGGTGCGCGATTGGTTTTGAAGCGGAACCCCAACTACTGGGGTCGCGACTTGTCGGTTAATCGCGGACTCAACAATTACGACGAAATCCGATTCGAATACTATCGGAGTGAAAACGCACTTTTCGAGGCCTTTAAGGCGGGCCTTGTCGATGTGTTGCCGGAAGCCGATCCGAGCCGTTGGTCAACGCGATATGATTTCCCCGCGGTTGCCGACGGTCGCGTCGTCAAGGACATCATTCCGACGGCGCTGCCGAAGGGGATGTACGGTTTCGTCTTCAACACGAGACGTCCCGTCTTCTCCGATATCCGCGTGCGCGAGGCTTTGGCATCGCTGTTCGATTTCGAATGGGTCAACAAGAACCTCTATTTCGGCCTTTATCGCAGAAGCGGCAGCTATTTCGAGGGCTCAGAACTCTCGTCGCTGGGGCGTCCCGCCGACGCGACCGAGCGCGGACTTCTCGCCGCCTTTCCCGATGCGGTTAGGACCGACGTCATGGACGGCCGCTGGAAGCCGACGGGAACCGACGGCAGCGGCCGTGATCGTGCGGTTCTCAAGGCGGCGATTGACCTGCTTGCCACGGCCGGCTGGAAGCTCGACAATGGCGCGATGCGCAATGCCGCCGGCGAGGCCATGCAGTTTGAGTTGATCATCCAATCTCCCGATCAGGAACGCGTCGCACTTGCCTATCAGCGGACGTTGAAGCAAATCGGCGTGGAGGCTTCTGTTCGCGCGCTCGATTCCTCGCAGTACCAGCGGCGTTGGAGCACGTTCGATTTCGACATGCTTCCTTGGTCATATGGCGCCTCGCTCTCGCCCGGAAACGAGCAACTCCAGCGCTGGAGCGCCGTCGCCGCCGAGAAGCAGGGGTCCTTCAACTTTGCCGGGGCGCGTGAACCAGCGATCGACGCGATGATTGGAGCGATGCTGGAGGCAACGTCTCGGGAAGCGTTCGTCTCGGCCACCAGGGCGTTCGATCGCGTCTTGATTTCAGGCTTCTACGTGGTGCCGCTTTTCCATAAGTCGGATCAATGGATTGCCCGGTGGGGCCGGATTGCTCGGCCGGAGACCTCGTCGGTTTGGGGCGCCGTGCTCGGCGCATGGTATGCGAAAAGCTCCGCGCCATGATGGATGCTGCCAGTGTACACTCCCGGAGGCGGCCATGATCCTCGTCAATGATGATGCGAGCCGGGGACACATTGAGACGGGTGTCTGGGGCCGGGTGACGCTGGACCATATCTTGCGCAAGGCCGCGCAGACCGATCCGGGCCGCGTTGCGGTCATCGATTTCGTCGATCGCGCGAACTGGACGCGAGGGGCGGCACTCGCCTTGGATTATGGCGAATTGGATCGACGTGTCGAGGCGGTCGCGGCGTTTCTCGCAGGCCTCGGCCTCACGCCGGATACTGTCGTCGTCACGCAAATGCCCCCCACAACAGACGCGATCATTGTGTTTTTCGCGCTCCTTCGCGCCGGGCTTGTCGCTGCCCCCTTGCCGTTGGCCTTGCGGGAAGCGGATATTGCCGAGCGAATAGAAGCGTTGGGCGCCAAGGCCATCGTGACTGTCGCCGAGACGTCTGGAGAGTGCCATGGCGAGCAAATGCGCGCCGTGGCGGCCGATCTGTTCCAAATTCGATTTGTCTTCGGCTCCGGCCCGGATCTCCCCGACGGATTGATCCCGCTCGATCGTGTTTATGATGAAGCCGATTCCATCGGTCGTGCCCCGGATATCGCCCGCAAGGGCAACCCATCCAACCACGCGGCAACGGTTTCGTGGATTGTTGAGACCGATGGCGGGGCGCCGGCCGCGGCGATTCATGCGCGTTCGCACAATCATTGGATCGCGACCGGCTTCATGTCGCTTTTGGAAGGCCGGATCGAGCAAGGTGCGACGATCCTGACGACCTTCGCCCCGAGCGGTCTCGTCGGGATCGGGGCGGCTTTGATACCATGGCTCCTGGTCGGCGGTACTCTCGTGATCGGACTGCCGGCATCGGTGGAGCGGATCGTGGAAGAGGCGGCTCTCCATGAAGCCTCGCATATCCTCGTGCCGGAAACATTCGCCCGACGGCTTTCGGAGCGAATGGACGCGCACCGCCTATCAGCGACGATTCTCGCGGTTACGGCGGGACGGACGCCGGAATTGGAGATGCCGCATGGCCATCCGATTGTCGACATCATGCCGCTTGCAGAACGCGGCCTCATTGCGCGCCGGCGCAAGGATCCCGCGCGCCCATCGCATTTGCCCCTTGGGATGATCGCCGCGCCGAGCGATGTGTCCACCGGACCCGTGCTGATCGAAACCAAACTTAGTGTGACACCGGCGAAGCCGGGCACGCATCAAGACGGAGGTCTTCCTCAGGGCGAATTGCTCGTGCGCGGTGCGATGGTCGGCGAAACGGGCTGGCCGCCGCGTTTGGAGCGCGGCTACCGCCGCGAGGGCGATGACTGGGTCGCGACTGGCCTTTCGATCCGCCAAAGCACTTATAGCGCCAGCGAGGCTGAGATCATCGGCCGGACCGGAGAGACACTCGGCCGGGGTTCGATCGAGATGGCGCTCGATGAACTCGACAGCGTCTACAGTTCCGCAACCGGAGTTCTCGAGGCGGTCGCATTGCCGATCGAGGCGGAGCACGGCGGTGTTCGGATGGCAGCGGCTGTGGTTCCCCAGCCAGGCATTCGCCTCGATACACAGGCCTTTATCCTTGAGCTCGAGCAATTGCGATTGGGTCTGCATCGCTTGCCCTCGGAGGTCTTCGCCGTTCCGTCGATCGCCCGAGCCTCGTCCGGGCGCGTTATGCGCGCCGGCATGGCGTCCCGATTAACGCGCCCTCGCGATTGATTTCCTTAGCCGCACATTTTTTTCATTCCGGTCGGCAGTCGTAACCGAACCGCGCGCGCAGTTAATCAATAATTAACCATGAATTTATCAAACTTAACCCTTCTTGCGCGCAATTGCGCAAGCCTGTCCAGTCGGTCAGCTTGGCGCGAATTGGACGTGCTCCGGAGGTCGGGGGTGTCATGGTCCAGCACGGTCGCGTGCTCGTTATTGAGGAAGGAACTTGCGCGCAAACGCTTCCGCTCTGGGATTCGGTGCGCGCGAACGGCTACGGTGTGACCTTGGCGCCGCTCGAGGCATCCGCCGAAGCCATCGGCCGCTGCGGCCGACCGGACGCGGTCATCCTCAACATGATTGCCGCCGATATGGCGGGGTCGCGCGGGCGCTATGTCGAAGCCGGCACCCGACTGATGCTCGCACAAGGCGGGCGGCGGCTCCCGATGATCGCGCTCGACGATGCGCGCGGCGCCGATCGACCGGTCGGCATCAGCGAAATGGTGGCGCCGCCTTTTTCAGCTCAACGCCTTCTGTCACGGATCGCGACAAGTCGCCGTCTTGCGACGATGCAATCGGAGGTGCGACGGCGCATTGAGACGGCCGTGAGCTTCGGCGTGGAGGGCGAGGAGCTTGGTGGTCCGATCGACGCCGGCGATGCCGATCTTCTGCTCTTCGGCAGCGGCGAACGCTATCATGCGATCGAAGCCGCGCTGTCTCGAACATCGATGATCACGGGGGCCTTTACCGCGCGCACCGCGCTCGACTATCTCGCTCGCCGGCCTTTCGATGCGATCCTGATAGATCGGCGCGCGGACGCCGCCGTGGGGTTTCTTGATCTTCTCCGGCGCGATTCGGCGTTCTATGCCTTGCCCGCGATCGCGTTGGTCGGGGACAGTGACACGGCCACTGCCGAACGCCTGTTTGCCGCGGGCGCCACGGAGATCGTCGCCCATGCCAATCTTGCCTTTGATCTCGCAAGGCTGACGGCCGGCGCGGTTATCGAGCACCGAATGCGGCAATCATTGCTCGCGGTTTATGCCAGGGGGCGGACAATCGCGACAAACGACGCGCTGACAGGGCTTTATTCGCGCGGCTTCTTGATGGCACACCTTGACCGCACGCTTGAGGAAGCGCGCGTGTTCGGCACAGGCGTCGCGGTTGCCACCGTCACGATCGATAGTTTGCCGGGCATCAACGAAGACTTCGGATATGCCTGCGGCGATCATGTCATTCGTCAGGTCGGACAGATTCTCGCCCGCATGGTGCGCGCGGAAGATCTCGTTGCTCGGTTCGGCGCCGGTCGGTTTGTCGTCGTGCTGCCGGATTCAGGACCAGAGGCGGCGGAAACGGCTATCCGACGTGCCGCTGCGGTCGTGCGCAGTACCCGGCTCGCCCTGGCGGGAACCTCGGCCGGATTCGCCACCATCGAACTGACCGCGTCGGTCATTGCGGCCGGCCAAGCCGATACGGCCGAGACAACGCTTCGCCGTACATTTTCCGCCGCGCCGGTTTGAACCTCCACGGCTACCCGACACGGCGACTTGGCAATCGAAGTTCATATTGTCTATATCGGCGGTCTTGCGCTCGCGTCTTGCGGTACGGGCGAATGATCTTTGTGGCCGGGAGGCGCGAACGTGACCGAAAAGACGACCCTTGCGCTCAATGTCGTCATCGACGTTGTTTGCCCGTGGTGTTACGTCGGCAAACGGCGACTGGAGCAGGCCTTAGCGCTCGTACCGGATGTCGATTTCGCGATCCGATATCGCCCGTTCCAACTCGACGCGACACTTCCGCAAGAAGGCGTCGACCACAAAACCTATATGCTGCGGAAATTCGGCGATGCGAACCGGGTAGCTGAAGCCCAGGAAAGACTGGCGGGAATTGGTCGCGACATAGGCATCGATTTTCGCTTCGATGCGATCCGCTTCTCGCCGAACACACTCAATTGTCATCGGCTGATCAAATGGGCGGCCGAAGCGGAAGTGGCTGATGACGTCGTTGCGCGCCTTTATCGGATTTACTTCGCCGAGGGGGGAAATCTCGGCGACATGGGCCAACTCGCGCGCATTGCGGGAGAGGCCGGCATGAATGGTTCGGAAGTCCTCGGCTGGCTCAAGACGGACGTCGATCGCGACGTGATCGAAGCGGAGGTTCGTGACGCCCAACGTATTGGTATAACTGGCGTTCCCTGCATCATTATCGAAAACAAGTATGCAGTGACCGGGGCCCAGGAGCCAGAAACGCTCGCGGCAGCGTTTCGCGAGATTGCGCAGGAGAAGACCTTCGGGCGGAAAAGTTAGCGCATTTCCCGATCCGATGGACTCATGCGATCGACAAGGGATTGCTTCAGGCTCAAGTGCCTCGGCGCCTAAGACGGCCTATTTCGATCCCGGCATGTTTCAGGTCCGCGGATAACTCTTCGCTCGCAAAATAGCGGTATTCCGCTCGGCGTGCTTCAGCAATCGTATCCGTTGGGTCATCCGGATACCCAGGCATTGCCGGATGGCACATGGCAAGCGGCCGCATGCCCGGCCCGAGAAGAAAGCGCTTAAAAACCGGCCGGAAGTCTGAAGCCAGTGAGAAACCCGTTATCCCTCGGAAGCTATCGTTCGCCATAACACCGAGCTTGGCAGCCTGAGCGGACAAGCCTCGCGACAAAAGCGCGATAAAGATTGCTTTTGGAACTTCGACACGCCGTTTCACAATCTGGGGGAAAGGCTCCTCGCATGAGCGGATCCAAATTCGATCGCGGTCGATCGTCCCGTCGCCAACGAGGTCGAGCAACGCCCGGCGCACCGTCGGCAGAACATGGACATGCTGATGACCGTCGATGAAATCCGGTTGTCGGCCACAAATCGCTTTAAACCGCTGGAGTTGGCGCCCTATCTCGGCCTTGATCTCCAAATAATCGAGCTGCCTCGTGAACGCATTCGTGATCAAAACCCCAAGAGACGGAAACCGACCATCCGGCGCAAGATGCGGC
>JBEINZ010000212.1:0-5452 GCA_040377825.1 Hyphomicrobiales bacterium
CCGGCAAGCGCGTGCAGCCGATCAATATCGATCTCATCCCGAGCTGGAAGACGGTTGACGAGCGCCTGAAGACCGCGCCGTGGCATACCGTCAACGGCGTGCATTACGGCGTGCCGTATCAGTGGGGCGCGAACGTGCTGATGTATAGCACGGAGGTGTTCAAGGATAAGGCGCCGGACAGCTGGGCTGTGGTCTTCGCCGAGACGACACTGCCAGATGGCAAGACCAACAAGGGCCGCGTCCAGGCTTTCGACGGCCCGATCTATATCGCCGATGCCGCGCTTTATCTGATGACCCACAAGCCGGAACTCGGCATCAAGGATCCCTACGAGCTGAACGCCGATCAGTATAAGGCGGCGCTCGAGCTGCTGCGCGGCCAGCGGCTGATCGTTCAGCGCTATTGGCACGACGCCATGAAGCAGGTCGACGATTTCACCAATGAAGGCGTGGCCGCCTCCTCGTCCTGGCCTTTCCAGGTCAACCTCCTGCAATCGCAGAAGAAGCCGATCGCGAGCGTCATTCCGAAGGAAGGCGCGACCGGCTGGGCCGATACCACGATGATGCATTCCGAGGCCAAGCACCCGAACTGCGCCTATGCGTGGCTCGAGCATTCGATCAATCCGAAACTGCAGGGCGATCTCGCCGCTTGGTTCGGCTCGGTTCCGGCCGTTCCCGCCGCGTGCAAGGGCAATAAGCTCTTGACCGACGAGGGCTGCGCGACCAACGGTTCGGGCAATTTCGAGAAGATCAAGTTCTGGCGGACGCCCGTCGCCAAATGCAAGTCGCAGGCGGAATGCGTGCCGTATCATCGCTGGGTGAGCGATTACATCGCCGTTCTCGGCGGCCGCTGAGCCAAACGAGGTGTGCCGGGCGAGGGGTCCGGCACCCTTTTGGTTCTCGCACATGCTAGAGGCGACGCATTCGAGGCGACGCATGAACATCGTCAGTCCGCCGACCTCCGAAACAGTATCGACCGGCCTTGAGATCGCGGTCGCCTTCCAGGGCGTCTCGCGGCATTTCGGCTCGGTCAAGGCGGTCGACGGCGTCGATTTGGCGGTCCGCGAGGGGGAGTTCTTCGCGATGCTCGGCCCGTCGGGGTCCGGCAAGACGACATGCCTGCGCCTGATCGCCGGCTTCGAACAGCCGACGGCGGGCCATATCGAGATCTTCGGCGAAACGGCGGAAGGGCTGCCGCCCTACCGGCGCAACGTCAACACGGTTTTCCAGGATTACGCGCTCTTCCCGCATATGAGCGTGATCGCCAATGTCGGCTACGGGCTGATGGTCAAGGGCGTGAACCGCGCCGAACGCGCCGGCCAAGCGCGCGAAGCCCTCGCCTTGGTGCGGCTTGAAGGCTACGAGGACCGCAAGCCGTCGCAGCTTTCCGGCGGTCAGCGGCAGCGCGTGGCGCTCGCCCGCGCGCTCGTCAACCGCCCGCGCGTGTTGCTGCTGGATGAGCCGCTCGGCGCGCTGGACTTGAAGCTGCGCGAGGAGATGCAGGACGAATTGCGCACGCTCCACCGCAAGCTCGGCCTCACCTTCGTCTTCGTGACGCATGATCAGGGCGAGGCGCTGTCCATGGCCGATCGCGTGGCGGTGTTCGATCGCGGCCGCATCGTGCAGGTGGGGACCCCCGAGGACGTCTATGAGCGGCCCGCCACGCGGTTCGTCGCCGATTTCGTCGGCGGCTCGAATGTGCTCGATCCGGACTTCGCGGCGATGGCCGGCGGCGCGGCGCGCTGGACCAGCCTTCGCCCGGAAAAGATCCGCGTCGCGCCGGTTGCGACCAACGAGCCGGTTGGCGGCGCCGGCGGCATCGCCGAAGTGATCGACGTGCAGTATCAAGGATCGGTGCGCCGGCTCGTCCTCGGTTTTGCCGGCCGACGTCTGGTCGCCGTCGTTTCGGCCGCGCAATTCGCCGGCATCGTGCCCGGCGCGCATGTCGGCGTGTCATGGCCGCGCGATGCGCTGCAGCCGATGGCCGGCGAAGGAGGCGACCCGTGACCGCGGCCGCGGCGCTTCCCGCCGCGCGCAACACCGCGCGCGATGGGGTCTTCGCGCGGCTTGCCGATCGGCTCTATATGAGCCCGAAACTGCTGCTGTTTCTCCTCCTGGCGCCGCCGCTTCTTTGGGTCGGCGTGGTCTATCTTGGCGCGTTGTTCGCGCTGCTCGCGCAAAGCTTCTTCGCGCTCGACGATTTCAGCGGCATGATCGACCGCACGTTCACGCTCGCGACCTGGGCGCAGCTTTTTCATCCGGCCAATCTCGACATCATCATGAGAACCGTCGCCATGGCGGCGATGGTGACGCTTTGTTCGGCCTTGATCGGGTTTCCGATCGCCTATTATGCCGCCCGATACGCGCGCGGCCGGATGAAGGCCTTGTTCTATCTCGCGGTCATGTTGCCGCTTTGGTCGAGTTATCTCGTCCGGGTCTATGCCTGGAAGCTGATCCTCGCCAAGGAGGGCATCCTCGCCTGGAGCCTTGATCGGATCGGCGCCGGGCCGATCCTGGAGGCCTATCTGGCGCTGCCCGTCGTCGGCGGGCCGTCGCTGTCGGCGTCCTACACCGGCACGTTCATCGTCTTCGTCTATGTCTGGCTGCCTTTCATGATCCTGCCGATCCAGGCGGCGCTGGAACGCGTGCCGGGCAACCTCATCGAGGCCTCCGCCGATCTCGGCGCGGCGCCGGGCCAGACGTTTCGCACCGTGGTCTTCCCGCTCGCGCTACCTGGCATCGTCGCCGGATCGATCTTCACCTTCTCGCTGACGCTCGGCGACTACATCATTCCGCAGATCGTCGGCGGCTCGCAATTCTATCTGGGGCAGGCGGTCTATACGCATCAAGGGACCGCCGGGAACATCCCGCTCGCCGCCGCCTTCTCGGTCGTGCCGATCCTGATCATGGCGGTGTATCTCACGATCGCGCGCCGCATGGGGGCCTTCAATGCGCTCTGAGGGACCGCGCGCCCCGCTCGGGCTGACGATTGCCGCATTTGGCGGACTTCTGTTCCTGCATGTGCCGCTCGGCGTGATCCTGCTATATGCCTTCACCACCGAGGAAAAGAGCTACCAGTTCCCGCCGCCCGGCTTCACGACGAAGTGGTTTTCCGTGGTCTGGCAGCGGCAGGATATCTGGGACGCGATCGGCCTGTCGGTTCAGGTCGCGACGATCTCCACCGCGATCGCCCTTGTGCTGGGCACGCTCGCCGCCGCGGCCGTGTCGCGCGCGAAGTTCTTCGGGCGGGAGAGCGTGACGCTGCTCCTGATCCTGCCGATCGCGCTTCCGGGCATCATCACCGGTATTGCGCTGCGCTCGGCCTTCAATCTGATGGATGTTCCGTTCTCGGTTTTGACGATCGTGCTCGGCCACGCGACCTTCTGCGTGGTGGTGGTTTATAACAACGCGGTCGCGCGTTTCCGGCGCACCTCGGGCGCGCTGATTGAGGCCTCGATGGATCTCGGCGCGGACGGCTTCCAGACCTTCCGACATGTCGTGCTGCCGAACATCGCCACCGCGCTGCTTGCCGGCGGCATGCTCGCCTTCGCGCTTTCCTTCGACGAGGTGATCGTCACGACCTTCACCGCCGGCCAACAGACCACGCTGCCGATCTGGATGCTCAGCGAGCTCGTGCGGCCGCGCCAGCGCCCGGTGACCAACGTGGTCGCCGTCTTCGTCATCGCGGTAACCTTCATCCCCATCCTCGTTGCCTATTGGCTGACGCGCGATGGCGACACGGTTGCCGGCCAGGGAAAATGAACCAGGAGGACTAGCCCATGAATACGCCGCTCGCTCATGACCGCGTGACCTTGCCGAGCAAGATGCTTATCGGCGGATCCTTTGTTGCCGGTACGGAAGTCCCCGAGGCCGTGCTCAATCCGAGGACGGGCGCCAAGCTCCTCGATCTGCCGGAAGCTTCCGTCGATCAGATCAACGCCGCTGTGGCCGCCGCCGAGAAGGCGTTCTTGACCTGGGGCCGGGAATCCCCGGCGGCGCGATCGGCCCTGATCCTGAAGCTCGCCGACCGGATCGAGGCCGAGGCCGAGACATTCGCTATGTTGGAGGCGCTCAATTGCGGCAAGCCCTATCACGCGGTGCTGCGCGACGAGATCCCGGCCATCGTCGACTGCTTCCGCTTTTTCGCGGGCGCGTGCCGCGTGGTGCCGGCGATCGCCGCGGGCGAATACATCCCCGGCTTCACATCGATGATCCGGCGCGACCCGATCGGCGTTTGCGGCCAGATCGCGCCGTGGAACTACCCGCTGATGATGGCGGCCTGGAAGATCGCCCCGGCGCTCGCCGCCGGCAACACGGTCGTGCTCAAGCCCTCCGAGCAGACGCCGCTGACCACCTTGAAGCTCGCGGAGATTGCATCAGAAATCCTACCGGAGGGCGTGCTCAACGTCGTCGTCGGGCGCGGCGAGAGCGTCGGCAGTCCGCTGATCAATCACCCCAAGGTCGCCATGGTCTCGCTGACCGGCGATATCGCCACCGGCAAAAAGGTCCTCGTCGCAGCGTCGAAGACAGTAAAGCGCACGCATCTGGAACTCGGCGGCAAGGCGCCGGTCATCGTGTTCGACGACGCCGACATCGCCGCCGTCGTGGACGGGGTGCGCACCTTCGGCTTCTACAATGCCGGCCAGGACTGCACGGCCGCCTGCCGGATCTATGCGGGCGCGAAGGTCTACGATCGGCTGGTCGCGGACCTGTCGAGCGCGGTGTCGACCATCGCCTTCGACCATGCCGACGATAGCGAAAACGAGATGGGCCCGCTCATTTCCGCCCGCCAGCGCGACCGGGTCTCAAGCTTCGTGTCGCGCGCGGCCGAGCAAAACCACATCGAGATCACGACCGGCGGCAAGCTCGGCGGCGGATCGGGCTTCTTCTACGAGCCGACCGTCGTCGCAGGCGCGCTGCAATCCGACGAGATCGTGCGCCGCGAGGTTTTCGGCCCGGTCGTGTCTGTGACGCGCTTTACCGATGTCGACGACGCGGTCGCCTGGGCGAATGACAGCGACTACGGGCTCGCATCCTCGGTCTGGTCGTCCGACGTGACCCGCGCAATGGGAACCGCCGCGCGGCTGCAATATGGCTGCAGCTGGGTGAACTGCCACTTCATGCTGACAAACGAGATGCCGCATGGCGGCCTGAAACAGTCCGGCTACGGCAAGGATATGTCGGTTTATGCCTTGGAGGACTATTCGGTCGTCCGCCATGTGATGGTGAAGATTTCTTGATCTCCTAATCAATCACCCACCACCCGCGATGCTCCTTGCCAAGCGCGCGCCGATCGGCATGACTGTCGCTCCATTGAGCTGGAGCCCGTCACCATGTTGGAAACACCGCGCGCCCTCAGGGGCATGGTCACCTCGCCGCATCATCTGGCGAGCCAAGCCGGCCTGGAGATCTTGAGGCGCGGGGGGACGGCGGTGGAGGCGGCGGTCGCTGTTGC
>JBEINZ010000228.1:0-4948 GCA_040377825.1 Hyphomicrobiales bacterium
CGTGGAACGCGCAAGACGTGGCGATGGTCCGACCCTCATCGAAAGCAAGACTTATCGCACGCGGGGGCATTCCCGATCCGACCGTAATCGGTACCGCACGAAGGACGAAATCGAGTTCTGGCAGTCGCGTGACCCGATCCTGCTGTTCGAGCGTGAATTAAGCGCTTTCGGCCTCATGACGGATCGGGAAGTCGCCGAGGTGCGCGAGAGTGCCGAGGCGGAAATCGCCGAAGGACTGGAATTCGCGAAAGCGAGCCCGTCCCCGTCGCTTGGGGAGGTTGCTCGTTATGTCTATACTCACGGCTGAGGCGGCGGTGATGGATTTGGCCGTTAGGGAATTGAGCTTCGCACAGGCGATTCAGGAAGCGCTGGCGATCGCCCTGGAGGCGGACGACCGCGTTTTCCTCATGGGCGAGGACATTGGTGTTTATGGCGGCGCCTTCCAGGTTACCGGCGATCTCGTTCAACGCTTTGGCGAGGATCGTGTCATGGACACGCCGATCTCCGAACTCGGCGGCGCGGGCGTGGCAGTTGGGGCGGCGCTAACCGGAATGCGCCCGGTCTATGAGTTCCAATTCTCCGATTTCTCCACGCTTGCGATGGAACAGATCGTCAATCAGGCTGCCAAGCTACGCTATATGCTCGGCGGTTCGGTGTCCGTTCCGCTGGTCTTTCGGATGCCCTGCGGTTCCGGTCTCGGGGGAGCCGCGCAGCATAGCCAAAGTCTCGAAGCTTGGTTCGCGCATGTACCGGGGCTGAAAGTTGTCGAGCCGTCGACGCCGCATGACGTCAAAGGCATGCTTCTGGCGGCGATTGAAGACCCCGATCCCGTGCTGATTTTCGAGCACAAGCTCCTCTACAAAATGAAGGGGCATGTTCCGCATGGCCACTATACCGTGCCGCTTGATAAAGCAGAGATCCGTCGGCGCGGCCGCGATCTGACGATTGTCGCAAGCGCCGTGATGGTGCTGCGTGTGCTCGATGCTGCCGAGGAATTGGCCAAGCTCGGCATTGAGGCCGAAGTGATCGATTTGCGCGCGCTGCGCCCAATGGATACCGGAACGATCATCGAGAGTGTCAAACGGACGGGCCGGTTGATGGTCGTTTATGAAGGCGTGAAAACGCTGGGTATCGGCGCGGAGGTCAGCGCGGCGATCGCCGAAAGCGATGCCTTCGATTTTCTCGATGCCCCCATTGTCCGTTTGGGCGGCGCCGAGGCGCCGATACCCTACAGTCCAGAACTTGAAAAGGCAGCGGTGCCGCAAGTCCCCGGCATCCTTGAGGCCGCGCGCGCGCTCGCGAAGGGGCACCTCTGACATGGCGACCGAAGTCATAATGCCACGGGTCGACATGGACATGACGACCGGCAGGATTTCCTATTGGTTCGTCGAGGAAGGCGCGAGCGTTGTATCCGGGCAACCGCTGTTTGAGATCGAGACCGACAAGGCCGCCATGGAGATCGAGGCGCCTGCGGCCGGCATCTTGCGCGCGCGCGCGCCGACTGGCGTCTCGCTGCCGATCGGGAGCACGGTCGGCTGGATCGCCGCGGTCGACGAGGTTTTCGACCTGCCATCCGAGACGGGAAATCTGGCTGGCGAAGCGGTGCCACGCGCTGACGTCGCCGTGCCGATCGTAGAGGCGCTGATCGAGGCCGCCGCGCCGGTTGGCGATGGCTTAATTCGCGCAACGCCGGCGGCGCGCAGTCTGGCGCGCGAGCGCGGACTTGACTTGGCTTCGGCCACGGGTACGGGCCCGCGCGGGCGGATTCAGGCGTCCGATGTCCTCGCCCAAGTCGATGCGAAGCAGAAGACCAGCCGGATATCGACGTCCGCCGGCCTGCTCAATGCGGCTTGGCTGCGTCAAGGCACGGGCGATCCGATCGTCCTTATCCACGGCTTTGGCGCGGATCTCGATGGCTGGCGGCCCTTCCTCGGATCAGCCCAACTTGAACGCCCAGTACTCGGGCTTGACCTGCCGGGGCACGGCGCATCGCCGCTCGGGGACATGCTGACGTTCAACGCTTTTGTCGATGCCACCGCGCAGACCCTGAAGGCGCATGGCGTGACCACACCCTATCTCGTTGGCCATTCCTTGGGAGCGGCGGTCGCAACCGCATTGGCTGCGGGGCCGATCGAGGCGCGGTCGCTTCTGCTGATTGCATCCGCCGGCCTTGGGCCGAAAATCAACGGCGCCTTCCTGCAAGGATTTTCCGGCGCGACCGATGAAGCAACGCTCGCGCCATGGCTCAGAATGCTGGTGGCTGACGCCGCGTCCCTGCCCGCCGGTTTTGTTAAGGCGACGGCAAAGCAGCGCGCCGAGCCAGGGCTTGCGGCATCCCATGCTTCGGTCGCCCAAGCGATTTTTGCTGGCGGCGCCCAAACGTTTTCCACACGCGCGATGATCGATCGGCTGACGATCCCCGTCCGCGTCGTACACGGCCGCGACGACGACATCATACCGGATCGTCATACGAATGATCTCCCGGGCACTGTCGCGCTGCATCTATTCGCAGGGGTCGGCCACCTGCCGCATGTCGAGGCGCGGGACGATGTCATGCGTATTTTAATTGAACACGTCCGTGCCGCTGGCTAACCATCGGCAAGCATTACTTCCCCTTGCCAAGCTCTCGAGCGATCTGCCTAATCACGTCCCATGCGACCATCACGTCGTCGCGCGTCGTGTCCGTCTGGCCGACCTGGAAACGGATGACAAACGCGCCGCGATGGCGCGTCTGCGTCAAATAAATCCGGCCATCATCATTGATCCGTTCAACGAGCCGCGCGTTGAGCGCGTCGAGCGCTGACGGATCTTCGGCGATCGCCATCGGCCGATAGCGGAACGTGAAGAGCGAGAGGATTGGCGCGGTCACAAGTTCGAAGTCAGGTTCGCGCGCGATCAGGCTTGCCAGTTCCTCGGCATGAGCCACATGCGCGCGGATCTTGTCGCGAAGCGCCCCGACGCCGTAGTTGCGGATCACGAACCAGAGTTTCAAGGCGCGGAACCGGCGGCCGAGCGGTACGGACCAGTCGTTATAATCGGTGACGCCTGCCACCTCGTCGTTTGCGACACCAAGCGTGCGCAAGTACGCCGGCTTCAGGCCGAGGGTTTCGGTCAGCGCCTTCGGATCCCTAACGAAGTGGGCGGAGCAATCAAAGTTGGTGAACAGCCATTTGTGCGGGTTGAACACGAAGCTGTCGGCGGCTTCCGCGCCGCGCATCAAATGGCGGAATTCCGGACAAATCATCGCCGCGCCGGCCCAAGCGGCGTCAACATGAAGAAACAGCCCGTGGCGCCGCGCGATCTCCGCAATGCCGGCGATATCGTCGACGGCGCCGATGCTGGTGCCTCCAAGGCAGGCGATGACGGCGAAAGGCAGCATGCGCGCCGCTTTGTCCGCTGCTATTGCGGCGTCCAGAGCGGCGAGATCGATCCCATGGAGAGGCCCGGCCGACGGGAGCTTGACGAGATTGTCCTGGCCGATGCCGGCCATGCGGATCGCCTTATCGACCGAGGAATGCGATTCGCCCGAAACGTAGGCCCTCAGCCTCGGCGCGCCGGAGAGGCCGGCGCTGTTGCCGGTTTTCGACAAGGCGCGTTCGCGGGCCGTCAGGATCGCGGCAAAGGTTGCGGTCGTTGCGGAGTCCTGAATGACGCCGGCGAAATCCGCAGGCAAGCCGATCATCCCGCGCAGCCACTCCATCATCCGCGCTTCGAGTTCGGTCGCGGCGGGCGACGTTTGCCAAAGCATGCACTGTGCGGCCATGGCGGCCGTGACATATTCCGCAACGAGCGACGGCGGGCTGGAATTGGCGGGAAAGTAAGCAAAGAAGCGCGGATGCTGCCAATGGGTCATGCCGGGCAGGATGATCCGATCGAGATCGGCAAAGATAGCGTCCATGCTTTCGCCGACTTCAGGCGCGGTGGCCGGTAGCGCCGCGTGGATCGAGCCGGGCTTGGCGCGCGCGCGGACCGGCCGGTCGCGGATGCCGGCGAGATAGTCGGTCGACCAGTCGGCGGCGTGGCGCAGCCAGTCGCGCAGATTGAAAGACGGCATCGGGGTCGGTTCCCTTAAGCGAAATGTTTAGGCCGCCGGCGTCACGGCGAGCGCCTCGACCGCGAAACACGAGGCCCGATGCGTTGGCGCCCCGGTCAGTTCCGGCCGCTCCCGTCGACACCGATCGAACGCAATCGGACAGCGTGGATTGAAAACGCAGCCGGCGGGCGGCGAAAAGGGGGAGGGGAGCTCGCCTCTCAGGATGATGCGCTCTTTCTTCCCTGCGGGATCGGCAACCGGCGTCGCCGATAAAAGCGCGCTTGTATAGGGGTGGCGCGGATCCTCGAATATGACCGCGCGCGTCCCGTATTCCGCGACGCGCCCGAGATAGAGGACCATCACCTCGTCCGCGATGTGGCGCACCACCGAAAGATCATGGCTGATAAAGACGTAGGCAAGGCGGAATTCACTTTGAAGATCGGCGAGGAGATTGAGAATCTGCGCGCGCACGGAAACGTCGAGCGCGGATACCGGCTCGTCGAGGACGAGGATTTTCGGGCGCAGCATCAAGGCGCGGGCGATCGCGATACGCTGGCGCTGTCCGCCGGAGAACATATGCGGATAACGCCCGACATGCTCGGCGCGCAATCCGACACGTTCAAGCATGTCCGCGGCCGCCGCGCGCCGCTCCCCGGCCGAAGCGCCCGTGTTCACCAGCAACGGCTCCTGGAGCGTCTCGCCGACTGTCTGGCGCGGATTGAGCGATCCGTAAGGGTTCTGGAAAACCATTTGCACCTTTCGGCGCAAGGCCTTGAGCTTCCCGCCGGATATTCCGGTCACATCCGTGCCGTCAATCATGAGGCGACCGTCGGTCGGCTCCTCGATCAAGGTGAGCATGCGCGCGAGCGTCGACTTGCCGGATCCGGATTCGCCCACAATGGCGAGCGTTTGGCC
>JBEINZ010000352.1:0-1518 GCA_040377825.1 Hyphomicrobiales bacterium
CTTCGTCGACGGCATGGCCGCGCGCGGCTTCGGCCGGATAGTGAACATCACCTCGTCCTCGGTGAAGATGCCGATCCCGACACTCGGTCTTTCCAATGGCGCGCGTTCGGGCCTGACCGGCTTTGTCGCCGGCCTCGCCCGGCAGGTCGCGCGCCAAAACGTCACCATCAACAATCTGCTGCCAGGCCAATTCGATACGGATCGGCTCGACGCGCTGATCTCCGGCGCCATGAAGGACGGCCGCAGCCGTGACGAGGCGCGCGCGTTCCTCGCCGCCGCGACGCCGGCCGGCCGCTTCGGCACGCCGGAGGAATTCGGCCAGTACTGCGCCTATCTTTGCTCCGCCCAAGCCAGCTTCATCGTCGGCCAAAACCTGCTGCTCGACGGCGGTCGGTATCCGGGCACGTATTGAACGCCGCCCGTCCCGGCCGGACTTTGCCCTCGGTCAATGCACGCGCTTGCGAACGGTGCGAGGCTGTAATCGGCTGGGAACGGAGGTAAAATCATGCGTCAGAAGCGGACCTGGGTGCTCGTGGCCGATGGTGGACGGGCTTGCATCTTCGAAAACGAGGCAAGCGGAGCGGGATTGATTGCGATTCCCGACGGTGTCTTGGAGGCGGAACCCTACCGGACCCTGACGCCCAGCAGCGAAATCGGCCGGAGTTTCGAGAGTGTCGGCACAATGCGCCACGGGATCGAACCGCGCATCACGCCACGCGAGAAAATGGAGCGGCGATTCATCGGCGAGATCATCGATAAGCTCGAGGCCGGGCGCAAGATCGGGGCTTTCGATCGACTTATCGTCATCGCCGAACCGAAAGCCCTCGGCGAATTCCGCCGGCAGTCGCCGGAGGCGCTGAGCGCGCTGATTGTGGAGACGAGCAGCAAGGATCTCGCCCACGTCGCGAAATCGCGGTTGGAGCGTGAAGTCGGTCTCGGTCCGCGCTCATGACCGGGCTTTGACCAGCATCAACGACGCACAGGGTGGAACACGTCAGGGTTAGGGCGTGAGCGCGCGAAATACACGCGCAAGCAATCTGGCGTCGGAGGCGCGTTCCATGGCGATCAAGGACATCCTGATTCTTCTCGATATCGTAAAGGTCGGCCCGGCAATGGAGTTCGCGCTCGATCTTGCGGCAAAGACCGGCGCGCGCGCGACCGGCGTCGCGCTCGCCATCGATCCGCTCGTGCCCGGCTTCATCGCCGGGCCGATCCCAATCCAACTGATCGAGGCCGCGCGCGAGGAGGGACTGAAAACAGCGTCCGTCGCGATCGAGCAATTCGAGAAGCTGGCCGCGGGCTATGCCGTTCTGGCCGAATCCCGCGTGGCGGAAGTGCTTTTGGGCGGGATCTCCGAGCGGTTCATCGCGCAAAGTCGTGTCACTGATCTCATCGTCGTCGGGCAGGACGATTCGGTCGCCCCCGAACCGATGCGCACGGACATCATCGAAGCGGTCCTGTTCGAAGGCTGCGCGCCGGTGCTGGTTGTTCCGACCATTGCCAAGCCGGTCTTCTCTC
>JBEINZ010000318.1:0-2735 GCA_040377825.1 Hyphomicrobiales bacterium
CACCAAGGACGGGCAGATCGCGGGCCCGCGCGTCGTCGAGCACATGGTCGACGCCGTGCTCTATTTCGAAGGCGACGGCGCCGACCGTTTCCGTGTGCTGCGCGCGGTGAAAAACCGGTTCGGCCCGACGGATGAAATCGGTGTCTTCGAAATGACCGGCCTCGGACTTGCCGAAGTGCCGAACCCATCTGAACTCTTCCTCGGCGATCGCGACGGCCGCTCGCCCGGCGCGGCGGTTTTCGCCGGCATGGAGGGATCGCGGCCGCTGCTCGTCGAAATCCAGGCGCTGGTCGCGCCGACCTCGCTCGGCACGCCGCGCCGCGCCGTGGTCGGCTGGGACGGCAACCGGCTTTCGATGATCCTTGCCGTGCTCGACGCCCATTGCGGCGTCCGGCTCGGCAGCCATGATGTCTATCTGAACGTGGCTGGTGGCCTCAGGATTCAGGAGCCCGCCGCGGACTTGGCGGTGGCCGCCGCGTTGGTTTCATCGCTGAGCGGGGTTGCCCTGCCCTGCAATAGTGTTTACTTCGGCGAGGTCAGCCTTTCGGGTGCTGTCCGGCCGGTTGCGCGATCGGATCAGCGGCTGAAAGAGGCGGAGCGGCTGGGATTTTCGTCGGCGATCGTCCCGCGCGGCAATCTGCCGGAGACGGTGGCGAGCGGTTCGGAAGGTACACAGATGCCTGTCGCGGGTGTCGATGTGCTCGCCGATCTCGTGGCGAAGGTGGCCGCGAGCATGGAACGGCGGGTCGAGAGGCCGGCGTCGGGATCGTCGAAGGTGGCTGCCGGTTCGGCCATTCCCTTCGATCGCGACCGACGCTGAAATCGCCGAGCTTGTGAATTTGACGAGGCAGACGGGTCGCGGCTCGTCCTGGAATCAGGTAACCAGAGGCGCCTGCCCGGTCCGGTGGGTCTTCCGAATACGACGCGAGATTTCGAGCGATGGATTTCATCACCCTTCTCGACGGCATCGTGATCGTCGTGGTCTTGGTCTCCGCGCTTTTGGCCATGTATCGCGGCTTTATGCGGGAAGTGTTCTCAATCGCGTCTTGGGCGGCGGCGGCGGCGGCGGCCTACTATCTCTACAAGCCGGTCCTGCCTTACGCTAAGCAGTATATCACGAACGATAGTGTGGCTCTCGGCGTGAGCGCGGGCGCGATTTTCGTCGTGACCCTCTTCATCGTTAGTTACATCACAATGAAGATCTCGGACTTCGTGCTTGATTCGGCCTTCGGCGCGCTCGATCGCTCGGCCGGGTTCGTGTTCGGCGCGGCGCGGGGGCTTTTGCTTTTGGTCGTGGCGATGCTGTTTTTCAATTGGTTCGTCACCGCCACGAACCAGCCGCGTTGGGTCGCAAACGCCAAGTCCAAGCCAATCCTGGATTATCTCGGCCAACGGCTGGTGGCGGTTCTGCCGGAAGACATTGAAAAGACGATCTTCAACTTCCGCAAATGGAACCGTGACGAGAACACGCCGCAGGAGCCGGACGTGGTTCCCCAGCAGCGCACCGAGGCGACGCCGGGCTATAAGACCGGCGAACGGAAGTCTCTCGATCAGTTGATCACGGGAACCGTGCGGCAGTAAGGCGTTCCATCGTACGCTTCTCGGGCAGCACGTTGGCGGTTAGGCCTATAGATCCGCCGGTCGATTGAGCGCGAGCCCATGACAAATCCGGGACGCCTGCCGACCGCAGCACGACGGCCTTTGTGAAGGATGACCAATCATGAGCGAAAGCATGAACGAAGGTTCGGGCCTGTGCTTTGAGCCTGTCCCGTTCGGATCGAAGCGATCCGAACGAAAGGGACCGGCTCAAGCTCTTGGACCTGGAGCAATTCCTTTTCAATCAGATGATCCCATCCGATCAGAATATGCTCTCGATGACGACACGCTGCATGAGGAATGCGGCGTCTTTGGCATATTTGCCCATGCGGAAGCATCGGCGCTGACCGCACTCGGTCTCCATGCCCTGCAGCATCGCGGCCAGGAAGCAGCCGGAATCGTGGCCTTCGACGGTCAACAATTCCATGTTGAGCGGCATTTCGGCCTCGTCGGCGATAACTTCGCCAAACCGGCGGTCATTGCGCGCCTAAGGGGCAATCGCGCGATCGGCCACACGCGTTACGCGACGACCGGCGGTCAAACCATCCGAAATGTGCAGCCCCTCTTCGCCGAGTTCCATGGCGGGGGCTTCGCGGTCGCCCATAACGGTAACCTGACGAATGCGATGACGCTTCAGCGCATGTTGCAGAAGCGCGGCTCGATCTTTCAGTCGACATCCGACACGGAGACCGTGATCCATCTGACGGCGACGTCCGACAAGAGCACGCTCGTGGAGCGGTTCACCGAAGCCCTCAGACAGGTGGAAGGGGCCTATGCCTTCGTCGCGCTATCCGAAAAGAAGCTGATCGGCGTGCGCGACCCGCTCGGTGTTAGGCCGCTTGTGCTCGGCGCGGTCGACGGCGCCTATGTTCTGACATCGGAGACCTGCGCGCTCGATATCATCGGCGGTCACTTCATCCGGGAGATCGAGCCGGGCGAGATGGTGGTGATCACCGAAGACGGCATCGAATCATTGCGGCCCTTCGTGGCGGTGCCGCCGCGCTTCTGCATTTTCGAGTATGTCTACTTCGCGCGCCCGGACTCTTTGGTCGCGGGGACCAGCATTTACTCGATCAGAAAGCGTATCGGCGCGGAACTGGCGCGTGAAAAGCCCGCGCCGGTCGACGTTGTGATACCGG
>JBEINZ010000227.1:0-4965 GCA_040377825.1 Hyphomicrobiales bacterium
GATAGCGAGCGGAAAAGCGTCATGATGTCCTTGCGCACCAGTGGCTCGCCGCCGGTCAAACGGAGCTTCCTGGTGCCGCGCGTTACGAAGGCCGAGCAAAGCCGGTCCAACTCTTCCAGGCTCAAGATGTCCTTCTTGGGCAAGAACGTCATGTCTTCCGCCATGCAATAAACGCAGCGGAAATCGCAGCGATCGGTCACCGAAACGCGCACATAGCTGATGGCGCGACCGAAGGGATCGACGAGCGGCGTGTTGGGCTCGACCGTCCCCACATTCGATGCGGCAAGGGGTGACATACGCACAATCCTTCGGCCCCTTGAGCGGGCACGGATGCTTGGAGCCCCTCAGCGAAAGGCCTATCCCAAACACTTATGATATTAGTTTGCGCGACCACGAATGCAAGACGAGCGCGACGGTCGCCTTTCGCGGTCGCGGAATTCGCCGCCTCAACCTTGCTCGAAAGCGTCGACTTCCGTATGTGACCGCCAACGACGCCACGAGGACCCTCCATGAGCACCGCTTGGACAACGAATGCCTGGCCGACCGAAATTCGGCTTTCGCCTGACAAGCGGACGCTTACGGTGACCTTCGAGAACGGCGAGCGCCATGCCCTGGAGGCGGAATACCTGCGCGTGGTCAGCCCATCCGCCGAGGTTCAGGGCCATTCGCCGGCCGAACGCAAAACGGTGCCGGGCAAGCGCGATGTCGAGATCCTCGGAATCGAACCGGTTGGGAACTACGCCGTCCGCCTGACCTTCGACGACATGCATTCAACCGGGCTTTACGGCTGGGACTATTTCCTGAAACTGGGCCGGGAACGCGACCGGATTTGGGGCGATTATCTCGCCGAGCTCGAGGTCAAGGGCCTGACCCGCGATCGCGCGCGCTGAGCTAATCCAAAAGAAAAGGGCCGGCACCGGCCGACCCTTCACATATCGATTGAACCATCGATCAGTTGATGACGACGACCTTCGCGCCGACGCTGACGCGCTCGTAGAGGTCTGTCACGTCATCATTGGTCATGCGGAAGCAGCCCGACGACACGGCCTGACCGATCGACCAAGGTTCGTTGGACCCATGGATGCGATAATAGGTCGAGCCCAAATACATCGCCCGCGCGCCGAGCGGATTATCCGGTCCGCCGGGCATATAGGCCGGCAGATCGGGAACGCGCTTGCGCATCTGCGGCGGCGGGGTCCAGCCGGGCCATTCCGCCTTCTGGGTCACCGAATGCACGCCGACCCAGGTGAAGCCGGGCCGGCCGACGCCGATGCCGTAGCGCAGCGCCTTGCCGTCGCCGAGCGCCAGATACAAGCGCCGTTCGGCGGTGTTGATGATGATGGTGCCCTTGCCGTATTTGCCGTCCATCGTGACGACTTCGCGCGGGATCGGCGTGTAAGCCGGGGAGCTGTTACCATTCGGGGAGGTGATTCCCGGGCCCTCGACGGCGTTGCCCATCGCGTCGTAGCGGATTTGGACACCCGGATTGTATTCCGCCATGGCAATGGTCGATAGGGCAACGAGCCCCGTCGATAATGCCCCGGCAAACATCACAGATAAACGCATGCTGCGCCCTCTCTCGGTCGAACTTTCGCTGGAATGAGTGACACGATCCAAGCGGATCGCTCTATAGACGAATGGTCGATGGATATTCTTTCCCGCCGGTTTCCAACGCAACAACACCTAACGTCAAGGGTCCCAATGTCGCTCACATTCCTACCTGTTGTGGTGACGGTGCAACGTTCGATGTGATGGCCTCGATCATGGCTTGATCTCGTTGGGAATCGGATCTGACGGATTGACGACACGGGTTAACACAACTCCAGTGCCGTTAGGATAGTTCTTAATGAATGAATTACCGATCGATCCGTATACTTCGAACCAAGGCGGTTTTCCGCGGCGCTGACCAACAAAGGGGGGTGGTCGTTGCACGAGCACCTTCAAGCACTCGCATTGGACAAATCTCAGGAAGCGCGCGGCATCCTTCTGGGAAGATTGGCGGAATGCGTGTTCGCCGACCGTCGCGCCAGCGACGCCGAAATCGTCATTTTCGTCGATATCGCGCATCGACTGCTCAACACCGCGTCGGTCATGTCGCGCGCCTCTCTCGCGCAGAGCGTCTGCGAAAACGACGCGGCACCGCGCGACCTCATTCTCCGACTTGCCGGCGACGTGATCCTCGTGGCCGAGCCGATCTTGTCCCGTTCGCCGGTCTTGCAGGAAAGCGATCTTCTCGTCCTTGCGGAGACGCTTTCGAACGCACATTTGCAGGCGATCGCCACACGCAAGGTTGTGACGCTGCGAATCACCAATGCCCTCGTGCGTCGCGGTGATATCGCGGTGCACCGCACGATCGCCGAAAACGCCAGGGCGCGGATCTCGCAGGAATCCATCCTTAAGCTCGTCGACGAGGCGGAATGGGACGAGGATCTTTGCCGTATTCTGACGCTGCGCGGCGACCTGCCTCAAGTCGAGGCCGAACGCTTGGGCACGATCGTCGTCCACCGGCTGAAACTCCGGCTTGGGCGCCGCGCGCCCATCGTCGATTCGGTGACATTCGAGCCCGAGCCGATCCAGGCGGAAAAATCACGCCGGGGGAAACTGCCGTTAACGGAAATGATCCGGTCGGTTCGGGCCAAGTCCTTGTCGCTCGACGAAGCAATTGTCACGCTTGCGCGCGCTGACCGCTACAATGAACTGGCCGGCCTCATTGCCGCGATTTCCCACCTCGATGAATTCGCCGTCCTTAAGGTCTTGGTCCGCGCCGATTGCAACGGGATCATTGTAGTGCTGCGGTCGCTCGGCGTAAGCCCGCAAACCTGGAATGAAGTCGCCAAGTTCCGCATGCGCCGACTGCGGCTTTCGCAAACGCAATTCAGGCTCGAGCGAGAGGATTATCTCAAAATGACCGTGGAGAGCGCGATCAAGCTTGTATCGCAATTCGACAATCGCCGGCTTTCCGCTGGGCGACCGAGATAATCCGGCTCGAGCATGTCCCGATCGGATGGGACCATCCGATCGATAAGGAATTGATCGAAGGAGGCGGGTCGATGAATTCTTTTTCAGGGCATTGTCAGAGTTGAGAGTGCATTCGAAGGGATCCGAAGGCCCTCTCATTTCCGATTTGATCGGCAGATTTTTGTCGTAAACTTTTTGGACCCGGACGAAATACAATCAACCCAAGTTAAGCGCTTGGAAAAAATCGTTACCCTTGTCGTCGATGACGATGAATGCCGGAAAGTCAACGACCTCGATCTTCCAGATCGCCTCCATCCCGAGTTCGGGATAGTCGACGACTTCCACTTTCTTAATGCAATCTTGTGCCAGCCGAGCCGCCGGACCGCCGATCGAGCCGAGATAAAAGCCGCCATGTCGCTTGCAGGCTTCGCGCACCGCGGCGGAGCGGTTGCCCTTGGCAAGCATGATCATGGACCCGCCGAAAGACTGGAACTGATCGACGTAGGAATCCATCCGACCCGCTGTCGTCGGGCCGAACGACCCGGATGCATGACCCTCCGGCGTCTTGGCTGGGCCGGCATAGTAAATCGGATGGTTTTTGAAGGTGTCGGGCATGCCCTGGCCCGTCTCGAGCCGCTCGCGGATCTTCGCATGCGCCAGATCGCGCGCGACAATGAGCGAACCGGTGAGGCTGAGCCGCGTCTTGATCGGATGCCGGCTGAGTTCGGCGAGTACCTCTGGCATGGGGCGGTTCAAATCGACATGGACCACGCCCTCGGCCAACTTGGCCTCGTCGACATCAGGCATGAAGCGCACCGGATTTTGCTCCAACGCCTCCAGAAAGATGCCATCGCGCGTGATCTTGCCGAGCGCTTGGCGGTCGGCCGAACAGGAGACCCCAAGCCCGATCGGTAGGGAGGCGCCATGGCGCGGCAGGCGAACCACCCGCACATCGTGGCAGAAGTATTTGCCGCCAAACTGCGCGCCGACGCCGAGTTGCTGGGTCAGCACGTGGATCTTTGCTTCCATATCCAGGTCACGGAAGGCTTGGCCCAACTCCGAACCTTGGGTCGGAAGTCCGTCGAGGTAGCGCGCGGAGGCGAGCTTGACCGTCTTCAACACCTGCTCGGCCGACGTGCCGCCGATGACAATGGCGAGGTGGTAAGGTGGGCAGGCCGACGTTCCGAGCGTCAGGATCTTCTCCTTCAAGAACGCGATCATCCGATCTTCGGTGAGGAGCGACGGGGTTGCCTGATAAAGGAAGGTCTTGTTGGCCGACCCGCCGCCCTTGGCGACAAACAGGAATTTGTAGGCCTCGTCACCCTCTGAGTAGATTTCGATCTGAGCCGGCAGGTTCGAGCGAGTGTTTTTCTCCTCGAACATCGAGATGGGCGCGAGCTGCGAATAGCGCAGGTTTTTTTTCAGATATGCATCGCGGATGCCCTCGGCGATGGCGGATTCGTCCTCGCCGTCGGTCCAAACGAACCGACCTTTCTTGCCCATGACGATCGCCGTGCCGGTATCCTGGCACATCGGCAAAACCCCGCCGGCGGAGATGTTTGCATTCTTGAGGAGATCATAGGCGACGAAGCGATCATTTTCAGTTGCCTCCGGATCGTCGAGGATCTTGGCAAGCTGCGCAAGGTGCCCGGGACGTAGAAGGTGGTTGATATCAGCCATCGCCGCTTCGGCCAAAAGCCTAAGCCCCTCGCGTTCGACGCATAACATCGCGCTGCCCCGAAAAGACTCGAAGCCAACATGATCACCGCTAAGCTTGCGGTACTCAGTCACGTCGGAGGCGACCGGAAACAGCGGTGCATGCAGGTAAGCTGTCGGCATCTGAACGGTCATGGGGATCTCCCGGGGCGGAGGCGCGTTACAGGCCTGATGGTTGGGCGTTCTACCCCCGAGGAACGGCCGCGCCAAGCCGTCGATTCGTCGAAAATCGAGCGAACGACGGTGCGTTGCCGGCCATGAGCGCTTTTGGGGGACGCCGCAGCAAGCGGA
>JBEINZ010000171.1:0-6954 GCA_040377825.1 Hyphomicrobiales bacterium
AGAATTATCAAAAAATAGCCTTCGGCCTTCACTTTCAAGAACGTCCATATCACCCATCGGTCGAGTATCGTCTTCGTAATAGGGAGATGGAAATCGACCTCCTGTTAGACCAAAAGCCAACAGCTGACTTGCCATATCGATTTGAGCTTGTTCAAGTTCGGCACCCTTTGTGAAGTCTCCGCTTTCATCCATTCGACCTCTACCCAAAAGCTGCTTAAAGCCTTCGACGCCAAATCGATCGAGCTTATCTATTGCCCTAAGTACAATGAGCCTTCTGGCGGAGTTTTCCTCGCCCCGGAGCCCAATCATCTCCATGATCCCATCAAGGATCTTCCGGTTATTCACCTTGATCACATACTGCCCGCGCGGGATTCCGACCGCCTCCAGCGTATCCGCCGCCATCATGCAGATCTCGGCGTCCGCCGCGATGCTCGGCGCGCCGACCGTGTCGGCGTCGAATTGCATGAACTGGCGGAAACGGCCCGGCCCCGGCTTCTCGTTGCGGAAGACCCAGCCGGCGCGATAGCTGCGGTAGGGTTTGGGCAGGCGCTCGTAATTCTCCGCGACATAGCGCGCGAGCGGCGCGGTCAGGTCGTAGCGCAGGCTCAACCACTGCTCGTCTTCGTCCTGGAACGAAAACACGCCCTCGTTCGGGCGGTCCTGGTCGGGCAGGAACTTGCCGAGCGCGTCGGTGAACTCGATGAACGGTGTTTCCACCGCCTCGAAGCCATAGAGCTCGTAGACCTTGCGGATCGTCTCCATCATCCGCGCGGTCGCGGCGACATCGCCGGCATCGCGATCGCCGAAGCCGCGGGGAAGTCGAGCCTTGAGCCTCATTGCCGACGACATCGTTCGGATCCTGACTGATTGGGCTACGTCGCGACCCGAGCGGATCGGCGGGCGGCCATCTACGTTATGCTGTCAGGCCTTGCGGAATACTGTCGCGCGGACCGGACTGGACATGCTTCAAACGGCTAAACCCGCCAAATTGGTGGGTAATAGGCTTCAGGCTCTAGCCCATGGCGGCGAGATCGGCAAGGCGCGACGGCGGAGAGCGCTCAACCAAGCCAGATTGGCAAAGCCTTTAGCGGACGTCGTAATTCCGCGCGCCATAACTTGGCCACGCGCGGGACATCTGTTATCGATCGAATCAACAAAGCTCGAGCGTGGTCACGCGACGGGCCAATTCAGTGGGATGGATCGAGCGTATTTTGGTCGCGATGCGGCGGCGCCCTCCGGGTTTCAGCTCCGGTGCTACGGAGGCTTTACCGGTCGTATTCGGTTCACGTTCAGGCGGCAGGTTGGAATGGAACCGCGAATTCATGTCGTCCCGGCCGTGCAAACCGCGCCGGAATTATCCGTCATCGTTCCGACCTATAACGAGCGTGACAACGTCCCTGTCTTGATCGAGCGGCTCGGCGCCGTGCTTGATGGCATCACTTGGGAAATAATCGTCGTCGACGACGACAGTCCTGACGGGACCGCCGATGTCGTGAAGACGATCGCCGGCGAGAACGCCCGGGTGCGCTGCATCCGCCGCGTAGGCCGCCGCGGGCTCGCCGGCGCCTGCATCGAGGGCATGCTGTCGAGTTCCGCCCCGGTCGTCGCGGTCATGGACGCTGACCTTCAGCATGACGAGGCGCTTCTGGCGCGCATGCTCGACGAAGTCCACAACGGCGCAGATCTGGTCGTCGGCAGCCGCTACACCGAGGGCGGCACGTCCGGCGACGGGCTCTCCACGATCCGGCGCTGGGGCAGCGAGACGGCCACCAAGCTGGCGAAACGCATCCTCGGTGTCACGCTGTCCGATCCGATGTCCGGCTTCTTCATGATCCGCCGGGAGAAGGTCGAAGGCATCGCCGACGAGCTCTCCAGCCAAGGCTTCAAGATCCTGCTCGATATCGTCTCGGCCACCGTCGAGCCGATGAAGATTGTGGAACTGCCGTTCACCTTCCGCGGCCGGCATTCCGGCGAGAGCAAACTCGACAGCCTCGTCACCGCCGAATATCTCGGCTTACTGTTCTCCAAGCTCTCGGGCGGCCTGCTGCCTGTGCGTTTCCTGATGTTCGCCGCGGTCGGCGCGAGCGGCGTCCTCGTGCATTTGGCCTCGCTGTCGACCTTCATGGAAGGGTTCGACTATTCCTTCGAGTGGAGCCAGTTCTTCGCGGTCATGGTGGCCATGACCTGGAACTTCGTCTTGAACAACCAGCTGACCTATCGCGACCGCCGCCTGACCGGCATCCCGTTCTTCACCGGCCTCGTGACGTTCTATCTCGTGTGCAGTTTCGGCACGATCGCCAATGTCGGCGTCGCCAGCTGGATCCACGGCTTCCACCCGGTCGCCTGGATCGCGGGCCTCTCGGGCGCGGTGATGGGCGCGGTGTTCAACTACGCGGCAAGCTCCGTGATTACGTGGCGGACGAAATAGGGTTTTCGGACGCGGGTATGCGGGCTTCGGCGCGCACTTGGGCGCCGCGCGCGAGGCCACACCTCTTGCCTCACGCAACCCGCCAAACCCGTCCGCCGCCCCCTTCCCGCACATAGTCGACCCGCGTTCCATCCCAGTGATAATCCAAATGCCGACCCTGCGTCGGCCGCAGAGCACGATCGGGATAGAATAGACCCGCACAGTCATCGCCGGCGTATCGCACGCTCTGGTAGACCACGCCTTCCGATCCACCTGCACGCAGCCGCGTCGCTAAGCCCTGGGCGTCCCCATAATCCTCCGGATGAAGGACGCCTTCGCCTGGGCGAAGTCCGCGCAGATCGTGAAGCGGGGCGGCGATGTCCAATAGGATTTCCCGGAATTCGGACGTCCACCCGGCATGTTCGGCGGTGGCGGCCATGAACCGCGCGTGGTGGTGGATTGTTTCAAATAGCGCGACTTCGAACGTACGGCCAGCATAGAGCACGCCAAAGCGGCCATCGCTGAAGCGGCTCGGACGGTCTGGGCTCGCATGTGTAAACGGCGCCATCAAGTATGTGGCGCCAGGCCCGCCGACGCGCCGGGCGGGCGGAACGGCGTCGAGCACTCCGATCGTCTCCATCAGACGCGGATTCGTTTTTTGTTCAGCAGAAAGCAGCAGCGGCCAATCGACCGGGTCGGCGATATCCTCGAAAAGATCGATCGGCGGATGTCGGGACCGAATGATGCGCACAGCGCTCGGCCACGCGATGTCAGCGATCGGCAATCGCATCGGATCGATCACCAACCGCCCCGCTCGGCATCGAGCAGGCGGCGCACGCGCATGAGATCGGTCAATTCGCCGCCGAGCATGATCTCAAGCGCCGAACGGCCGGCGAAGACGGCGTTGGGGGCCTTGATCCAGGCATAGCCGCGCTCGGGCTCGCGGAAGATGATCTTGAGCGCCTTGTGGATGCCCATGAGGTTGGACAGACGCGCCTTGCCGTCTCGGTCGATCCGGCCGATCGCGCCGGCTTTCCAGCGCGCGAAGCTGCGCGGCGGAAGATCGAGCAGCACGGCGCCTTCCGCGTCGCTGATGCCCCACAGGCGAAAGAGATTCATCGTCGCGCGAAACATCGCTGCCGCTTCCGCGTCGCTGATCGAATCCGTAAAAAAGGGCACGACGCCTGACGGTAGAGGTATGAGCTGAGCCACGGTAACCTCATGCAATTCGGCACAAGATAAGCTTAAATCCGCCAAATGGCAAATCCTCACCCTACCGCCAACCGCACCGTCACCACGCCCTCCTCGGCCGACGCGCGCACGTCGAAGCCGAGGGCCTCGCACATGGCGATCATCGTCGTGTTTTCCCGCAGGATCTCGCCCTCGATGGTTTCGATCCCGTCCGCGCGTGCATAGTCGATGATGCGTTGCATGAGGTACCAGCCAAGGCCTTGGCCCTTAAGGTCGGAGCGCAGGAGTATGGCGTATTCGCCGGTGTGGTGGTCGGGGTCGGCGTGCAGGCGGACGACGCCGAGGAGCCCGCCGGTGTCTTTTTCGATCGCGGCGAAGGCCATGGCGCGGGCGTAGTCGAGCTGCGTCAGCTTGGCGAGGAAGGCGTGGCTGAACTCCTTGATTGGCGCGAAAAAGCGCAGCCGCAGGTCCTCGGGCGTCACATGGGCGAAGAAGTCGCCGTAAAGCGCTTGGTCCTCCGGCCGCACCGGACGCACCAGCACGCCGCGCCCGTCTTTCAGCGTCGTCTCCTGTTCCCACTCCTTGGGGTAGGGCCGGATCGCCAGACGCGGATGGCCGAGCCGGCCGCACGAGCGTGCGGCAAGCGGGGCGACTTTCATGCGTGCATCAAGCACGATGACGCCGTCGCAATCCGCGACGAGCGGATTTAGGTCGAGTTCGTGGATTTCGGGGATGTCCTGGACGAGCTGGCTGAGCTTCACCAGCGTCAACGCGACCGCTTCGACATCGACCG
This sequence comes from Hyphomicrobiales bacterium, assembly GCA_040377825.1. GTDB lineage: Bacteria > Pseudomonadota > Alphaproteobacteria > Rhizobiales > Ancalomicrobiaceae > JBEINZ01. The sequence goes on from JBEINZ010000171.1 coordinate 4,392, forward strand.
GCGGGCGGTTGCGATAGCCGGCGAGAAGGCGTGCGACGCGGGTCTCGGCGATCATCGCGCGGGCGAGGTTCATGTCGAGCGGCACGAGATCGAGCGCCCGGTCGGCGAGCACCTCGACGGCCGTACCGCCGCGCCCGAAGACGGCGACGGGGCCGAAAACCGGGTCATCGGCGATGCCGAGGATCAGTTCGATGCCGGCAGGCCGTTCGATCATCGGCATGACGATCACGCCCTCGACGCGCATCCGCGGATGTGCCGCTTTGATGCGCGCGATCATGGCGGCGGCCGCTGCCTCCACTTCACCTTCGTCGGATAGGCCGAGGCGAACACCGTCGACATCGGATTTGAAGGCGATATCCGGCGAGGCAATCTTCACGGCCACGCGCCCGCCCGCCGCCAGATGAGGTCGCGCCGCTTCCGCGGCTGCCTCGGGCGTGGCAGCAAGCGTCAAGGGAGCAACGTTGACGTCATAGGCGGTCAGGATGGCAGCGACATCAATCGGCGAAAGCCATGTCGCGCCTTTGGCGAGCGCATCGGCGACGATTGCGCGGGCGAGTGCCGGTTCGGGCGTAAAATCCTTCGGCAGGCTCGGCGGCGTCGCCATCAATCGCTCTTGCGCGATAGCGTGGCGGGCAAGGTGCATCACACTGGCAACCGCCTCTTCTGGCGTCGGATGGCAAGGGACCCGCGCGGCCTGCAGGATCGCGCGCGTCTCCGCGCTTTCGTCGAGAAAAGCCGTCACGATCGGCTTGCGTCGCCCGTCGCGCCGCGCACGCGCGGTCGCAAGCGTCGCGATTGCTTGGGCAATCGACCGGGACGGCACAAAGGCGTTCGGCGCATGGATCGCGATCACGGCATCGACAGCCGCGTCATCCAGAAGCCGCTCGATGGCGACGGCATGGGTCTCCGCCGACGCATCATCGGCGAGCGTCAGCGGACCCGTTGTCGCGAAACCGGGGCGGGCGAACGCGGCCAGGGCCTCGCTCAGCGGCGGTGAAACGGCCGCCAGATGCCCGCCGAGCGCCTCAAGCCGATCGGCCGCGAGCGTCGCAAGTGATCGGCCATTGGCGAGAATCGCGACCTGCCGAGACGGCGAAGGCTTCACCCGCGTGATCGTCTCCGCCGCATCGAATAGTTCGTCGATGGAATCGACGCGCAGCAGCCCCGCCCGCGCGAAGACGGCGTCATAGACCGCATCGACAGTCGCCAGCCGGCTCGAATGGGTCTCCCCGATCATGCGGTGGTCGCGGCTCGCCCCGGTGCGGATCACGATCACCGGCTTCGCGCGGGCACAAGCGCGAGCCGCGGAAACGAACTTCATGGGTTCGGCGACCGTCTCCAGGTGCACGAGCACGGCGCGGGTTCGATGGTCCTGCGTGAAGGCATCGAGCAGGTCGGCAATGTCGACATCGGCCTCGCGGCCGAGCGACACGACCGCGGAAAAGCCAACGCCATGCGCCGCGCCCCAGGCGAGCGTCGCGTTGACGACCGCGGCCGAGCGGGAGACAACCGCGAGATCGCCCTTCGCCGCCGGCCGCGCCGCAAGGCAGGCATTGACGCCGCCATGCGGCGCGATAACGCCGAGACTACCAGGGCCTACGATCCGCATTGTGTAAGGACGCGCGGCGTCAAGCGTGCGGGCGAGCGCGTCGGCGGGCCACTCGTCAAAGCCGCGCGAGATAAAGACCGCCGCCCGCGTGCCGGCCTTCCCGAGCGCCGCGATAAATTCCGGCGCGTCCTCTCGGCCGGAAAGAACCAGCGCGAGATCCGCCTTGCCGGCGATGACCGAGCCGTCGCGAAGCGCTTCGACCGTGGTTATCGGCCCGGAGAAGCCGCCGCGCGCAAGGTTCGATTTGAGCAGGACGAGCGCGGCATCGCCGAGCAGATGTCCGTCCACGATCGCGATCGAGCGCGGCGCGAAGAGAGCATCAAGGTTGCGGATGGTCATTCGGCGTGTCGGGTCGGATTGGTCGTTCGCTAATGTAACATGAGCGTCGGCACGGTCATGGTCGCAAGAATGTCTCGCGTGGCCCCGCCAAGCAGGAACTCGCGAACGCGACTGTGACCATAGGCGCCCATGACCAAAAGGTCGACGCCGCGGTCCGAAGCGATATTGAGGAGCGCGTTCGAAACGTCGATTCCGGGATTGTGGATCGCCTCGATGTTGACCTTCAGATCATGACGGGCCAGCCACGTCGCAAGATCGGCGCCGGGTTCGCCGGGTACATCGGTTGCCGCGCCGACCATCATGATCTCGATGCGCTCGGCAAGCGCGAGGATCGGCAAGGCGGCGTGAACCGCCCGGGCCGCGGGGCGGCTGCCGTCCCAGGCGACCATGATCGTCTTGGGAGAGAAGACCGGCTTGGCAATGGTCGGAACAACCAGCACCGGCGCGCAGCCTTCGAACAGGACTGCTTCGATGATGTCCGTGCGCATCGGTTCGGGGGCGACCGAATCGTCCTGCCCGAACGAATGCTTCTAAATCCATTCCATGTAGTTCTCACTCTGGGACCATTTGTTGAATCGAGGAGGTGGTTCCATGAGTGTCTCAAAGACGCCTACG
>JBEINZ010000197.1:0-5898 GCA_040377825.1 Hyphomicrobiales bacterium
TAAATCGAAATTTTTGTCGGCTTCGCCAGAAGCACTGGGTTCTGCGTTCCGCACCCAATTCGAACACGATCAAAAGGCATTAGGCGTCAGCGCAACCTAAGCGCGGCCGTTTTCTCTTTGCCCTATGGATCGGGTTCACGCGCGATTGACAGTGACGTGAGTTGCCGAAAACCATTATTTGCTCGATCTCAAGGATACCCGATTATGTTTCGGGATGGAGCCGCCGCCATGAACATCATCCGCCGCCGTCCCTGGGATTTACCCGAACGCCTTGCAACGCCCGAGCAAGTCTATCTTGATCGTCGATCGGTGCTCGCCGGACTAGGTGGGTTTGCTGCCATCGCGGCGTCGCCGTTTTCGGTCGCCGAAGCGGCCGAAGATCCACTCGCACGATACTTTCCGGCTCCGCGGAACGAAGCCTATAAGCTCGACCGCTCGTTGACCCCGGAAGAGATCAACGGAAAGTATAACAACTTTTACGAGTTCGGAACGAGCAAGCAGATCTCTGCCGCAGCCCAAAAGCTCAAAACACAGCCCTGGAAAGTGACGATCGACGGGCTTGTTGCAAAGCCAATCGAAATGGATGTTGCAGAACTCGTAGCCAAGATGCCTTTAGAGGAAAGACTTTATCGTCATCGGTGTGTAGAGGCTTGGTCGATGACCATTCCGTTTACCGGGTTTTCTTTGGCTGAGCTCGTCAAACTTGCCGAGCCGAAGTCAGACGCGAAATATCTTCGGATGGAAACGTTTTTTGACCCATCGGTAGCCGTTGGCCAGAAACAGCCAATGTGGCCGTGGCCCTATGTCGAAGGGCTAACGATCCCAGAGGCGATGAACGAGCTCTCATTCCTCGTCGTTGGCACTTACGGAAAGGTCATGGCCAAGCAGCATGGTGCTCCGCTGCGGCTTGCGACGCCCTGGAAGTACGGTTTCAAATCGATCAAGTCGATCGTCAAATTCAGCTTCGTATCGCAGCGTCCGGAAAGCTTCTGGCAGGGTCTGCAAGGCGGAGAGTACGGTTTCTGGGCAAACGTCAACCCGGCGGTCGATCATCCCAGGTGGAGCCAAGCTCGAGAACGGGTACTGCATTCCGGTGAGACCGTCCCAACGCTGATCTACAACGGTTACGGCGATCAGGTAGGCCACCTCTACAAAGATATGAAGGGCGAAAACCTGTTTATCTGAGAGGAAACTGGCAAGAAATCCCGCTTTGAGCCAACGCAATTGTACGAGGGCACGCTCCAGATCGGTCCTCAAAACGTTTCGGAAGAAAAAACCGGACCGAGCAGGCTCGATCCGGTGAGTTGGCCTAAAAGGCGGATAGATCCAGAGGGGAGAACCGTTGGCAAACCGACCAAGATCGGCAGGTTAGCCAACACACGGATACTCTAACGAGTTCCTTAACAAAACATCAATGACAAAATCGTTGACGAAGCTATCTAGCTTAAAAATGTATGAAAAGCGCGCCCTTTAGGCCGATCACGGCGCCAAAGTCGAGTGTTTGTAGAAATGCCAACGGTTAGTGCGATGACATATGTTTCGAGCTTTCTAAAAGTGTTCTTGCGAAGCTTGCTGAAGACTACAATAACTCTAAAATAATTGATAATCTGGCACTCATGATGTTTAGTTTCAGTTGTTAGATTATAGAAACGTAATTCTCGCATCACAGTACGCGTCGGCTAGAAAATGAATTCATCTGTTCATCTATCTCGATAATAAATATAGGTGGTCGGCGTGCCGCCGTCCATGAACAGGCGTTAACCCATTTTCAGTCGCGCATTCGAATACATAGTTGAGTTCTCATAAGACTCCTCATCAATGGTTGAGACAAATACGTATAGCAGAGGCACTAAGAGTTATGCGTGCATTTTCATTTAGATCAACTTGAAATTACAGGCCTCTGTTCGTCTCAGTTCCTTCCTCGGCCGCGGTTATTGGGCGCTTCCGAGTGCGAATCAGTACGTCCAGCGTTCCGCTTTAGAGATCAGAAAATCCCGGAACACCTTCACCCGTGCTGTGCTGCGCATTTCTTCAGGATAAACAAAATAGCAGTCGAAGGCCGGTACGTCCGCCTCGGGAATCAGTTGGACCAAATCACTGCCAGGCTCGATGAGGTAGTCGGGAAGCAGCGCAATTCCGGTTCCGCGCTCCACGGCCCGCTTCATTGCAACCAGGTTGTTGATTCGCAGCGTCGGCTTCCGAGGCTGACCGGAAGGGCGTCCTGCATTCTCAAGCCAATTCATATCCCGCAAAGAGGGTGGTGTGGTCGGTCCGAAGCTGACGACCCGGTGTTCGTCGAGGTCTTCCAGCGTCTCCGGGCTGCCGTAACGCTTCAGATAAGTCGGGGCGGCGTAAAGATGGAAGTGCACCGTAAACAGCTTACGCTGAATCAAATCTGGCTGCACCGGCAGGCGAACGCGCAGAGCCACGTCCGCCTCGCGCATGCCGAGATCGAGTTCATTGTCGTCGAGAATGAGTTCTAGCTGAACTTCGGGGTAAAGATCGACGAATTCATGAATCCGCTTCGTGAGCCAGGAGGATCCCAACCCCACGGTTGTGGTCACACGCAAGCTGCCGGATGGCTTCTCCTTCGTCTCAACCAGTCTGGAGCGAACTTGGTCCAGCTTTACCAAAACCTCCCGCGCGGTTCGAAAAAGCAACTCGCCTTGCTCGGTTAAAATGAGACCTCGGGCATGCCGATGAAACAGCGGTACGCCAAGATCCTGCTCAAGCGCGCCGACTTGGCGGCTTACAGCCGATTGGCTCATGTCAAGCTTGTCGCCGGCATGGGTAAAACTGCCGGCTTCCGCGGCCGCGTGAAAAATACGGAGCTTGTCCCAGTCCAAGCGTCGTCTCCTTAACGTCAATTCCGCCAAGCGTTACTTGCTATTCGCTGTCCCAGAGCCCGTCCCGTTCGGATTGAAGCGGTCCTAACGAAAGTCAGCGGACACAGCTGTCCAACAGGATTTGAACTTTAGCGGCCTGTCGTAGTAAAAGATTGACCGCCCTAGGTTGTCGCCAAACGACATGCCACGGCAACAACGACGATTAAAGTGCTAATTGTTCACTCAGCGGCATTTTGGTGAAGCTGGGATAGCCCGGCCAAAAACTTCTCAGCTTCGAGAGCGGCCATGCATCCCATGCCGGCCGCCGTCACGGCTTGACGGAAGATGTCATCCGCCACATCGCCGGCCGCAAACACACCGGGAATTGACGTTGCCGTCGAATGGGGAGCCGTCCAAACGTAACCCGAAGGCTTGAGCCGGATTTGATGCTTAAACAGTTCCACGGCGGGCGCATGCCCGATCGCGATAAAAAGCCCATCCGTTTGAACTTCGCTGATATGTCCGGTTTTCAGATTGATTAAGCGGACACCGGTGACGCCGGCCGGATCGCCACCGCCCACCACTTCCTCGACCGCGCTGTCCCAGATAACCTCGATCTTAGGATTGGCGAAAAGCCGCTGCTGGAGGATCCGTTCGGCCCGAAATGCGTCGCGCCGATGGACAATCGTTACCTTGGCCGCGTGATGGGTAAGGTAGAGGGCTTCCTCGACCGCTGTATTGCCGCCGCCCACGACCACGACATTCTTGCCCCGATAGAAGAACCCGTCGCAAGTGGCGCATGCCGAGACGCCAAATCCGCGATACTTCTCTTCGGACGGTAGCCCAAGCCAGCGAGCCTGCGCGCCGGTCGCGATCACCAAGGTTTCACCCTGATAGGTATCGCCGGAGTCGCCGATGAGCGTGAAAGGCGGACCGTTGAGATCAGCCTTCACGATGTGATCGTAGATCATCTTCGTGCCGATATGCTCTGCCTGCTCACGCATTTGTTCCATGAGCCAAGGGCCTTGGATCGCATGAGCAAAGCCGGGATAGTTCTCGACATCCGTTGTGACGGTCAGCTGCCCGCCGGGCTGAATGCCGGCAACGAGCACCGGCTCCAGCATGGCGCGGGCGCCGTAAATCGCCGCGGTGTAGCCGGCCGGTCCTGAACCGATAATCAGAAGCTTGGTGGAGATCATATGAAAGTCCCATGCTAATGCGGCTATTGCGTACACGATCGGTTTCGTTGCTAAACCTACACGGCCTCACACGAAATGGGTACCGCCGATTGGCCCGCACCGTCCAACGGACGCGAACCGCCAAGAGTAGCATCGAAGTTGGTCTGCCCTATGCATCTGTCGGCGAAGTTGGTAAGATAAAAATAAAAGCGGCTTGAATGGGACTACCTGGATGTTATGTAGCCTACGGATCGGTGCGCCGCTTGGCGTTTTTGCCGCTGATTGGAAAAAAACAAGAGAAGACAGCAAGTTGGAAAAGTGAGTCGGGCACTTTCCGCTGTGTTGTTACGAGACCGTCGTACCGGATCGAGCCAGAGGGCGGCGGCCGGATCAAGCTAGGATCTAGTCAGAATGCATCAATTTAGCCGCTCTTATACGACCGTCTTGACGCAATCGCTCGCGAATGCCGAGGCCTTTCCGGTACCGTACCGCCATTGGGTCATGAGCAACTTACTCCCGGAAAGCGCACTGGCGCAGCTTCAGTCGCTGCCGATTCCCGCGCCGGATAATGGCGGCGTATCTGGCCGGCGAGAAGTTCATAACGCAACACGGCGTTACTTCGATGCGGAGGCTTTTCAAAACTTCCCGGTCACCATGGAAGTGGCCAGCTTCCTGCAGGCGTCGGATACGGTCGCGAGCCTATCGCAAGCCTTTGGAGTTGACTTGGAAGGAACTTATCTGCGGTTGGAATACGCCCAAGATATCGACGGCTTCTGGCTTGAACCCCACACCGATCTCGGCGTGAAGCGGTTCACGCTGTTGCTGTATCTGTCCGATGGAGAGGGGCACGATACCTTGGGCACTGACATTTATTCTGATGCCATCACGCATGTTGGGCGTTCGCCCTTCGCCCCGAACAAAGCAATGGTTTTTGTGCCCGCCGACAACACGTGGCATGGCTTCGAGAAGCGGCCAATCAAGGGTGTGCGGCGATCACTCATCCTGAATTACGTTACAAGCGAATGGCGCGCGCGTGAACAACTCGCATTCCCACAGAATCCGGTGACGACCGCGAACGTCATCGCAGCCGCTCACTGATTACGTCGGAGTGCCCATGAATTCCTACCTCGATTATGACGCTCTTGAACGGACTGGGCGGGAACGCGATCCGTTCGACTATCTCATCGTGCGTAACTTCGTGCTGCCGGCGCGCCTTTCATCCGTCGTCGGCGATTATCCGGATGTACCCGGCCCAGGCTCCCATCCGCCGGATGTTCTTAAAGTCCGCGGAGCGTTCGCAGAATTGATGGACGAGCTAGACGGACCGCGGTTTCGCTCCTTGATCGAAGCAAAATTCGATCTCGATCTGACCGGACGCCCGACTATGTATACCGTACGCGGAATTTGCCGACGCACCGACGGCTCGATCCATACCGATTCCGCGACAAAAATCATCACGGTCTTGCTTTACCTGAACCAGAGCTGGGATGCAGATGGCGGTCGACTTCGTATTTTGCGTTCCGGGACAGATCTGGAAAACTACGCCGCCGAAGTTCCACCAGATGGCGGTACTTTGTTGGTCTTTAAGCGTTCTGACACGTCATGGCACGGCCATGAACCTTTCGAAGGGCGTCGCCGGGCAATCCAGATGAACTGGGTCACCGACGCCGGGGTCGTCGCGCGTGAACAGCGCCGTCATCGCTTCTCAAGCTTCGTCAAGCGGTTGAACCCCTTTGCTGCCTAGGGCCCGTCCCGTTCGGATCGAAATGATCCGAACGAAAGGACTGGCTCAAGGTCCAGAATCTGGAGCAATTCCTTATCGATCGGATGGACCCATCCGATCGGGAAATGCGCTAGAGGCATTTCTGTGCACGGCCCATTCCCGGAGCAGGCGA
>JBEINZ010000299.1:0-3187 GCA_040377825.1 Hyphomicrobiales bacterium
CCCTCAAGGCCTTGAACAAGAAGATGTTTTCGGATCCTCGGGTGGACGCCGTGATGCTGCCGATCGGCGATGGATTGACCCTCGCCCGCGTCCTTTAAGTCAGTTCCGCGAAACAAATCGGCCAGAACGCTTGCGGGCGTCCAACCCGTCGGCTATAGACCTTCGCGTCGGCGGAGTGTAGCTCAGCCTGGTAGAGCACTGTCTTCGGGAGGCAGGGGCCGGAGGTTCGAATCCTCTCACTCCGACCAATCTTTTCAAGCGGTTATCGCGAGAGTTGAGCGTCTGAGGACAGTGGCCAGAGGTTCCGTTGAACCCAATCGTCTTGCTAATCTCTTCTCGCTCTCTCAACGTTGATGCTGAGGAATGCTCTACGAAAAGGGATCCGCACGAGCTTGCTCGACGCCCCCACGAAAGCTAGGGGCGCTATTTCGCTCCCGAGAGCCCGGCTCCGAACTCCCCCCAGACGTGACGTCGCCCTGATGTCAGCCAAAGCGAACTTCAAACTGGATCAGGCCTGTGCGGCAACCTCGGCCCCGCCGAAACGTGGCCGGATTTGGCCGGATACTCCATTCGCTGGCGCAATTGATCTGCGGATAGTTGAGGAAATCCAAGGAAAATTGACCGATCCCCTTCCGACGGTGGGCTGTCCGGATTTGGCCGGATACTCCCGAGCGATTAGACCTCCATTTCGGTCCGCCGATAAGCCGTCGCCCTCGCTGACCCGATCTTTTCGAGTAAGCCCGCAGCGTCAAGGTCAGATAAGTCCCGTCGGGCTTGCCGCTCCGAGACGGATTGTTCAATCATGTAGTCATTAGCACGCACCAAGTCACCTGGGCGCAGCCTCTCGATGAGACGACGCTGACGCTCATTCAGGAAAACAGGATCAGCGTCGCTATTGCCCGCCGAGTAGATGGTCAGCGTAATCCCTGAGGCCTTGCTCTCCCACTTAGGCGTCCGCGCGCCTAGCTCCTTGCACCCTAAGAGAATCTTTTGAGTGCCTCGTCCCAGACGATCCATAAGGCCCCTCAGATAGAGGATGAATGTGATATCGGGATTGGTCGGGATCGAAGGGTGAACCCTCTTCAGGTCAGCAACTTTAAGCGTCGCAGGCAGTTTACCCGAGTTCCAAATCTCGATCCGACCGGGAAAAACCGAGACAGACGCGCCGCTCGAAAAATCCGCGTAGTCGCGATGCGCCAGCGCGTTGACGACACCCTCGCGGAGCGCTGCCATCGAGTAGGTCGGACGATCTTGGCGGACTGGGTTGCCCGGCTCAAAAGTCGCTTGGATACGGACGGTCGCAGCTAATCGTTCGACAATCTGATCGAAGACCAAGCCGAGGGGTCCAGAAATCCAGCGATCGTCCACAAATCTGTCGCCCACTTTGTCGGACTCGTAGCGGATGAAGCGCACTCGGCATTGCGGATGACGCCGTTCCGGCTCTTTGCCGAACAATACATCGGCGGCTTGCGTAGGATCGCCGCCAGATAGGAGGCCAAGGCGACCGAGAAGGGACATGCCATCCTCGCGCTCCACGAAATCAAAGCGACCCGATCGCTGTGCGTCAGCCATCAGGCGGTCGATCTCGGGAACCAAGATGTCGCGATCAAGCATGCCGACAGAAGGGCGGCGCTCCCAGCGTTGGGTTTCAATCGCACGCTTGCGAATAAACTCGCCGAGAGTTTCGTCGTCGAACTGCACGGTGGACGCACCACGCCGCACATAAAACGCTTGATTGACCGCGTAAGGCCCATCGCGGCCCCGAGGCGCCTCGATCGTGATGACCGGCCCGCCCTTCTCCACATCGACGCTTACCGTAAAATGCGCCTCGGGTGAGATTCGATTGCGGAGATGATGCTCTATTTTCCTGCGGCGCTCTTCCGCCTCAAGATCAGATCCAACCCCGATAATCTTACCGGATTCGGAAACGCCGATGAACAGGATGCCGCCGCTTGCGTTCAGAAAGCCCGTAACCGTTGCAGCAATATGATCGATATCAGCCGCGTCTGCGATAAACGCGGTTAGATATGATTCGCCGGCAGCGATTTGGCGGCGGACGTCGTCCGATATCATGCCGACCGCTCCTTGACCTTGGCCAAGACAGTATCGGGCTTGGCGAGCTGCTCGGCCAAGAAGCGTTCAACCTCCTGAAAGCGGTTGAACTGCGCCGAGGTGAAGCGTAGCGCATCGACCGAATCGATATAGGTCTGAACCCAATTCCCTTCGCGGTCCTTCAATTCAACATCGTTGAGCACCGCAGCGTTGTACATGTCGATCACGCGCAGATCATCCAGGATCCGGGACTTCCTATGCGTCAAACGCTCCCGCTTTTCGGCCGTGTCATCGCCCAGATTCCCAAGAAGGTTGCGGGCGAACACGACATGATCGTGGGCCAAAAACCAACGCGGCTTCTTAAGCTCGATCGCCTCGAGCAACTCCTGATGGGTGATGGAAAGGCCTGCCCCATCGCGTCCAGAACCATAAGCTGGCGTGATCATGCCCAGAAAAAGATCACAATTTTCAACGGCGAGAAGGCAATTATCGAAGGCGCTCTTGGTGGGAATAACCGGCACGGTGCCTTTGTGCGAGCACCAGACTTCATAGCCATATTGCGTAAGAAGCGCATAAATCCGTTCAAGCAGCTCTTCAACGCCATACACGGTCGACGAAACCATGATGGTCAACGGTTTCCTACCCGTCGATCGCCTTGCCGCCATCTACTCCCCCCAAAGGTGATTCTTTAGCCGAACCATGTCCGGCGACAACGCGACCTGATACTGGCCTGCCGCCGGTCTCATGGACATGCAGTTAAGCTAATCTGACCTTGGGTTTGAACTCAACCGGGCTGAAGTAACCTGTGGTCGAGCGTCTGCGGACTAGGCCGTAAATTCGTTCGACGTAATCGAACGCACATGAGGGCGTCAGTCGCCAGCTGCGTACGCAAGCCGTTCGGGCGCATAAGAGCCTGTCTCGGAAGCACCCATAGCCGGTGCTTCCGAGACAGGCTCTCAGTCGCTCGATCTCAAGCTGCTCTTGGTGTCCACGAAACCGACGACAGGCCGGAGGTTCTACTCCTCTGGCTCAGACCATTAAACTCATAGCAAATCGCTGTCGTTCTGAGTCGCTGGAGCGGCTGGCGTTCGGGCGTCCGCCGGTTTAGCGTCGGCCACATGCCATCGAGCGCCAG
>JBEINZ010000103.1:0-10394 GCA_040377825.1 Hyphomicrobiales bacterium
AAGACCGCCGAACACATCGCCTACAAGCTCGTGCTTCACTTCATCACGGACGATCCAACCAAGGCCATGGTGGATGCGGTGAAGAAGGAGTTCTTGCGTACAAAGGGCGACCTTAAGGCAACGGCGACCGCATTGCTGCGTCTGGAAAACGCACTCTCTGACAAGTTTGCCCCGAGAATACGCCGCCCCTACGAGATGATGACGAGCTGGGTTCGGGCCTACAATATACCCGATTACGTCGAGAGCAGCTGGAATACTGGCATCTTCAAACCCCTCGACCTGATGCAACATCGACCGTTCAACTGGTCCACGCCAGATGGCTATCCGGACGAAAACAGTTGGTGGCTATCTCCCGATGCGATGCGCTTGCGGCTAGAAGCGACACGCCCATCGGGATTTCTTGCTTGGAAAGCATCAAAGGTTCCACTCAAGGCGACAGAACTAGCTCAAAACGTCTTTGACAAGGCCTTGTCGAAAGCCACTAGTGACGAAATAGCCGCGCAGAAAACAATTTTCGATGGACTGACAATACTCTTGATGTCCCCTGAGTTTCAAAGGAGCTGAACCCGTTGTCTCACGATCATCAACATGCGGGCGTCGTTCCTGCAATGAACACGTTAGAAAACGATGGTTGCAAGGAGTCACGTCTTCTAATCAGCCGCCGCCATATGCTTGGCGTCACAGCGGGCTTCTTCTCCTGGGCATACATGCCCAAATTCGCAGAAGCGGGCACAGCGAATGATCCGCGGATGTTGTTCGTCATCCTCCGCGGCGGCATGGATGGCGTGAACACCGTCGTGCCGCACGGCGATCCGAACTACTACGCCATGCGCGGCTCGATCGCGATCCCGCAAGCTTCGATGATCAAGCTCGATTCATTCTTCGGCTTGCACCCGGCCCTCGTCAATTTTGGAAAGATGTACAAGGACGGTGAAGCTTCGGTCATTCACGCCGTGGCGCCGCCTTTGCGTACCCGCTCCCACTTCGATGCGCAGGACAATTTAGAAACGGGCATGCCCAACCAACCGCCGACCAATGCCTCAGGTTGGCTGAACCGCCTTTTGGGCTACCTCCCGGCGGGCAATGCCGTTCGTGAAGGCGGCGGCATTCAAATCGGCGCCGCCCCCGTCATCCTTCGCGGAGCCGCTCCAGTCCTAGGCTGGTCGCCAAGCACCATATCGCGGGTACCGGAAGCAAACCGCGATTCATTGCTGCGGCTCTATAGCAAAAGCGACAAGCAACTTGGGGAGGTTCTTTCCCTTGGCCTCAAGGCCAATGAGTTTGCCCTCGGCGTGAGCCCGGGCACCCAGACGGAAAGTGTTTCGGATCTGTTGAAGGCGTTCCGAGGCGCTGGTCGCCTCATGAAAGCCGACAGCGGACCGCGCATTTCCGTCCTATCGGTCGGTGGCTTTGATACCCATTTTGACCAAGGCGGCGTATCGGGCAAACTCGCGACACTTCTCTCCCAGGTCGATTCAGGGCTCGGTGACTTCAAAGCCGAACTTGGAGCCGAGGCTTGGAAGAACACCATCGTGGTTTGCGTCACCGAGTTCGGCCGAACTTTGGCATATAACGGATCATCGGGCACCGATCATGGTGTCGGCACGGTTGCGCTTCTCGCCGGCGGCAAGGTCAAGGGCGGTAAGGTATTTGGCGATTGGCCGGGCCTTGCGATCAAGGATCTTTATCAAGGACGTGACCTGCAAGCGAGCGTTGACTTGCGCTCAGTCTTCAAGGGTCTGCTTCATGAGCACCTTGGCGTATCGACCACAGTCCTGAACAGCACGATCTTCCCTGAAAGCGCGAACGTTCCGGCGTTGAGCGGGCTCGTGGCAGAGCCCGAAATGATGATAGTCTGCGACTTAATTCCGAAGGCCCCCGATACGGATCCGAGTATCAATCCGATCGTTACTAAGACTGGCACCGGCAGCACCACGGGTTCGGGATCGACACCCGAAGCCGGAACGCCGAGCGACCCGGAAACCAAGCCCGGCATGGCCGGCGAAACCAACACGAGTGCGGGAACGAACAACGGTTCCGCAACCGGCGCAAGTCCGAAGGATGGCAAAACGAAGGGCCCGACACTTGTTGGAGATAAATCGGACACTTCCAAGGTCACGATCAATACGGTTGTTTCCAAGCCGCCAGAATTGCCTGTGGATATCAAAAACCCGATGCCCAGTACGCTCCAACTGACCCGGCGTTTGCTCAAGCAGCCGTTCAGAGGCAACATGATTACGGTTTCGAAGTCACCTGTCGTGAACAAGCAAAGCGCATTCAAGGTGAACTCAGCGGCACATACAAACAAAATGACCTTCACCGCGATGGAGCTACCCACGAAGGACAATATACCGGACTTGGCAACCACGCCAAATACTGTGGCCGGCATGAATGAGCCGGTCATGCAAGTGCAAGCGCCGGTGATACGGGTATCGACTATTCGCGCATTCCGCAGAACGGGTGGCGGCAAATAGCTGCCTCCCGAGTTCAGGCTTAAACGCTCAAGCAAGTAAGGAAAAGGCGCGGGGATTGTTCTCCGCGCCTTTGCCGTATTCGGCTAACACTGTGAGAGTGTCAGCGCTGCCCGGCAGCCGCGGCGACTTCCGCAGCGAAATCGGACTCGCCCTTGTCGATGCCTTCGCCAATCACGTAGCGCACGAAGGCCTTCAAGGCGATCGGAGCGCCCACGTCTTTTTCGGCAGCCTTGACGGCCGCCTCGACGGTCAGGTCAGGATTGACGACGAAGTGCTGCTTGAGGAGCGTTACTTCCTCGTAGTACTTCCGAATCCGCCCCTCGACCATCTTCTCGATCACCGCCTCCGGCTTGCCGGATTGTCTGGCTTGATCAAGGAAAATCGCGCGTTCGCGTTCCACCAGCGCAGGATCGACGTCTTCAGTCAGCACGGCCGCCGGGGTCGGGTCATGGGCGGCGACGTGCATGGCGATCTGCTTGCCGAGCGCGGCCAGCATCGCCTTGTCGCCGGTTGATTCCAGCGCCACGATGACGCCGATCTTGCCGAGGCTGTCGGCCACCGAATTATGCACGTAGTTTGCGACCACGCCGTCGGCAACCGCCAGATAGGCTGTCCGACGCAGCTGCATGTTTTCGCCGATCGTCGCGACCGCCTCGGCGAGACGCTCGGTTACCGACTTGCCGGCGCCGGGGACCGGCAGGGCGCCGAGCTTCTCCACGTCGCCGCCGGCATCAAGCGCGAGTTCGGCGATCGTGCGCACCAGGACCTGAAACTGTTCATTTCGAGCGACAAAGTCGGTTTCGGAATTAACCTCGACCAGCGCGGCACTGGTACCGCCAGCGGCTACGCCGATCAGCCCCTCGGCGGCGGTGCGCCCGGACTTCTTCGCGGCCTTGGCAAGACCTTTCTTGCGCAGCCAATCGACGGCGGATTCAATGTCGCCGACCGTTTCCGTTAGCGCCGCCTTGCAATCCATCATGCCCGCGCCGGTTTTGTCGCGAAGCTCTTTAACCTGGGTCGCCGAAATCGTCATAGGTCTCTCTCGATGGCTCCGCCCGCGGGCCGGACCCGCTGCGGCCGTTAGGGTTTGCCGATGGTTCGGCCGTTCGAAATGGCCGGTGTACGCGGCCGCTGCGCCTCTAGAGCATTTCCCAATCGGATGGACTCAACCGATCGATAAGGAATTGCACGAATTTCAATAACTTGAGCCAGTCCTTTTCGTTCGGATCGCGCCGATCCGAACGGGACAGGCCCTAACATCTCGGCCCAACAATCCCGCTCGCGGCAGCTTCAAGACGAGGCGCGTTGAGGAACCGGGCCGGGACTCAAACTGCGATCAGGCCGCGCGGCCCTGACCATCTCGGACGTTTCGCGCGACGCTATCATGACACCGTCGGCATCTAGGGCATTTCCCACCCGGATGAACTTATCCAAGCGACAGGGAATTGCTCTAAATTCAATAGCATGAGCCTGTCCCGTTCGGATCGCGTCGATCCGAACGGGACAGGCTCTAGTGCCGGAAGCGTCATTCACTCCGCGGCGGCTTCGGTTACCACGGCGGGGTCTTCCGGGGGGACTTCGGCCGCGCCGACGTCCACGCCGATATCACCCGATGCACGGGAAATGCCGTCGATCGCGGCGCGGGCGACGAGATCGCAATAAAATGCGATCGCGCGGCCGGCGTCGTCGTTGCCGGGGATCGGATAGGTGATGCCATCGGGATCGCAATTGGAGTCAAGGATCGCCGCGACCGGGATGTTCAGCCGGCGGGCTTCCTGGATGGCGATCGCTTCGCGATTCGTGTCGATCACGAAGATCAGGTCGGGCAGGCCGCCCATGTCCTTGATCCCGCCGAGCGCCTTCTCGAGTTTTTCACGCTCGCGATCGAGCGTGAGGCGCTCTTTCTTCGTGAAGCCCTGCGACTCGCTGGAGAGCAATTCCTCGACCTTGCGCAGGCGCTGGATCGACTGGGAAATGGTCTTCCAGTTGGTCAGCATGCCGCCGAGCCAACGCGAGTTCACGAAGTACTGCGCCGAGCGCTTGGCGGAGTCCGCGACGGACTCTTGAGCCTGCCGCTTGGTGCCAACGATCAGCACGCGGCCGCCACGGGCGACCGTATCTGACACCGCCTTCAGTGCCTGATGAAGCATCGGCACGGACTGGGCGAGATCGATGATGTGGATGTTGTTGCGGACGCCGAAAATGTACTGCGCCATCTTCGGGTTCCAGCGATGCTTTTGATGGCCGAAGTGAACGCCGGCCTCTAGCAACGAGCGCATAGAAAAATCTGGCAGGGACATGGCCTACCGAACTCCTGTTTTCCGGTTTGTGCCTCCGCGGGATTTGTCTTTCCTAGTCCGCGCCGAAGCGACGACTGGAAACACCGGAAGGGCGCCGCGGCCGAGGAAGATCCTCGATCGAACACCCCATCCCGCGTGTGGAATAACCGTTCATATAGCCGTGGCCGGCATCTTTTGCAAGCGAGGGCAGATTTTCGCGAAGTTTCTCTTGAGCATGTCCCGATCGGATGGACTCATCCGAACGATAAGGAATTGCTCCACATTCTAGACCTTGAGACTCAGCGCGCGCGGGTCGCCCGGGCGCCGAGCGCGCAAATCGCGAGGGCGACGGCGACGATGGCGAGCGCGCGATCGAGCCCGGCGAATTGCGCCACTTGGCCGATGAGCGGCGGACCAACCAGAAAGCCGGTATAGCCGAGCGTCGTGACCGCCGCGATACCCGAACCGGCCGACAGGCCCTGCATGCGACCGGCCGCGCCGAAGATGACCGGGATCAGATTGGCGATCCCCAAACCGGAGAAACCCAGCCCTACCAGCGCCACGATCGGGTTCGAGGTCGCGATCGTCATTGCCACGCCGAAGGCCGCGATCGTGCCGCTGACGATCACGAGCGGCTCGGTGCCAAACCGCGCACGCAGTCGATCGCCGGTCAGCCGAGCAATCGCCATGGTTCCGGCAAACACCGCAAAGCCGGTCGCCGACAGCGAAGGACCCGCGCCAAGGACGGTCCGTAAATAAATCCCGCACCAGTCCACGATCGCGCCTTCGGACATGAGGGCGAGGAAGGAAAGGATGGCGAGACCCATGACCGGACGCGTCGGCCAGGCAAACGTCGCTCCGCCGTCTTGCGTATCGACCGAACCATGCAGCAAGCCGCGCGATGAGACGATGAAGACAACGAGAAGGACGGCCGCGAGCACGGCGTTGAACGCGAGCGGCCCCTGACTGACCAGAAACAGCGCGCCGGCAAC
This sequence comes from Hyphomicrobiales bacterium, assembly GCA_040377825.1. Classification (GTDB taxonomy): domain Bacteria; phylum Pseudomonadota; class Alphaproteobacteria; order Rhizobiales; family Ancalomicrobiaceae; genus JBEINZ01. The sequence continues at coordinate 5,746 of JBEINZ010000103.1, forward strand.
CGCGCCGATCAGACCGCCGACGCTATAAAGCCCGTGGAAGAATGACATAACCGGCCGGCCCAGCCGATTTTCCACCGCGACGCCATGCGCGTTCATGGCCACGTCCATCGCCCCGTTCGCGGCCCCGAACAAGAATAGAGCGGCGGCGAGAGCGGCAAGGTTCGGCGCAAGCACCGGCCCGAGCGCGGTCGGGAAGAGGCAAAGCGCCGAAACAACCAGCACCACGCGGCTGCCGAAGCGCGCCACGAGCCCGCCGGCGATCGGCATCGCCAAGATCGCGCCCGCCGCCATGAATAGCAGGGCGAGCCCAAACGTCGCGTGCCCCACCGCCAGCTTCGCCTCGACCGAGGGTATCACCACCGCCCATCCGCCGATCATCCCGCCATTGGCCAAGAACGCCCCGCAAACGGCCAGCCGCGCGCGTTCTAATGTTTGCGAATGCGTAACGGCGTGATCCATGAATTGCCTCGTGGACGCCGAAGGCTTCGGCTGACGTTCTGGCTGCTTGCATAAGCTCGCACCAGCCGCGTGACAACCCATTCCGAGCGAGCATTTCGTCGATGAGTGCGACACGAGCTTAAACACGTGTCTGGATCGGATATAAACTCGGGGGCGACGTGACCCTCGAGATCGAGGGGGCGCGGAAGGATCTACAGGCTGCCTGCTCCGTAATTGTAAAGCAGATGAGTGGCACATTGCCGACGTCCAGCCCGGGGCGGCGGCTTTTTCGTTCGACGGAGACGTCGGCGGGCGCGAAGCATCGGAGTTGCGCATGGAATCTTAAAAACGCGCACGAAGTGACATTTCGTGCGCGATGAACATAATTCATGCAGAAGTTAATGAAACGAAGTCGCCCATTGCATTTCGAGCTAACGAAGCGGCACAGGACTGCTTCGAACAGGCACGGCTATTTCTGGTTCAGTCCCCTGGGATTGAAGCCGAGCAGCGCGAGAAGGCAGACCAAGCGCTGCAAAATCTGATTGAAGAGCATGGTCCTGTCGTGCGTGGTTATCCGACCTGGCACCCGTTGGTGCCGCAGCACGACCCCCAGATGCCAGCGACGCGTCCCAGCAGCCGTTGCGGCTACAGGGGACAGGATCACACCGTCTATTTCGCCCACGCGTTCGTTTCATGCCTCTATGGCGATGGATTGAAGATCATCGAGTCGGTCGAGGCGATGAAATCTCATTCCTGCGCTACGATCACAGCCGAACGGCTGGACTTGCCTCTTTATAGTTTGCGCACCACGCCGATCCTCGTTCGCTGCGACTGGGAAGACGCCTTCCCCGAGCGGCACATGGTGCCCAAGAAGCTCGCCGTGCCTCTGATGATCCAGCAAGAAATGCGGATGTGGCAGCGCGGTGAGTTTGGGGAGCGTTGGGACACAATGCGCCCCTACCTCCTCGGTGAGCCCTATGGCTCACGCTCTTCGCTTTTTGTGACCCAAGAGACCGCGATGGCGATAAAGCGCGTCTACACGGCGATGGTGGAGTCTGGAATGTTCGGGCCGCTTTTTGTGCGCTGACCCAGCGTTGATCGTCGTGACAAACTCGCCGGCTCACTCGGGCTATGGGATCCGGGACGACCTCGAACAGAGGACCCTTCAGCCACCCGACAACCCGTTCGGCACCAGGGAGTTACCCATGTGACCGGCGCAAACGTTACCTATGTGTCCGGTATGGACAACAAGGCGGATGGTCGGGGCAGCAGGATTCGAACCTGCGACCTGAAGTACCCAAAACTTCCGCGCTACCAGACTGCGCTATGCCCCGATCGGCGGATAAACGCCGGACTTCATGATTGGAGAGGGAATACACGGCGGGGGCGCGCGCGTCAAAGGCGGATCGCACCAAATGGCGTCGGTGTTCAGCCGGCGGTCGGCTTGATGAGGGGGTGGACGAGTTTGTCCCCCGCCTTGACACCAAGGCGCTTTGTCGTTCCCGCCATGACCTCGAAAACGAAGCGAACGGGAAACTCGGACGGAACGGTCGCTTCCGAAAGCGGCGTCGTATTCTCCGCGATCTTGGCGATTGTGCCGTCGGCCCGGACGAAAATCATATCGAGCGACACGTAAGTGTTCTTCATCCAGAAATAGACGGTCTGCTCGCGCTTGAAGTCGAACAGCATCCCGTAGTCAGGATCGAGCTTGGCCCGGTACATCAAGCCTTCGGCGCGCTTGTCGTCATCCGCGGCGATCTCGATGCGGAAATTGTGCCGGGCGCCCGATGCAGTCACGATGGCGAGCCGATGAGCGTCGGTCGCCTGTTCGGCGCCCGCGATGCCGCCGATCGAGCCCGAAAGCAGATAGCCGATCGCGGCCATCCCGGCGATCAAGACCGCGGTGATGACGGCAAGCGCAGCCCGGCGACCCATGAAAACGAGCTTCATATGACCCGACCTCGGCTTCAACGATCGCGATAAAGGCTGCCCCGATCAACCGCAGGCGACCTTAAGGCAGCCCGCGACCGGATCAAGCTCGTATTACCTCATTCGGTCGCCTTAGAAAAGCTGACGGTCCGTCGGAGGAAGCCAGCCACGATCATGCGGCCGAGGCGCGAACGTATCAGTGAGACGACGGAATGTGCGCGCCGACATCGGGACGGATCTCAGCGGCCATCAGGCCTTTCGGGCCTTCCCCGAAGCGCACGAGAACCGTCTGTCCGGGACGCAATTCCGTAATCCCGAAGCGGCGCAATGTTTCCATATGGACGAAGATATCCGGTGTCCCTTCCCCGCAGGTGATGAAGCCGAACCCTTTGACGCGGTTGAACCATTTTACGATGGCGCGTTCCATCCCGCTGGTCGGCACGACCTGGACATGGGTGCGAGACGGCGGCATCTGCGAGGGATGCACAGCGGCGGATTCATCCATGTGGACGATACGAAGCGCCTGCAATCCGCGTGGCCGGTCCAATACTTCGACCACGACGCGAGCGCCCTCATACGCGGTCTGATATCCGTCCCGACGCAGGCATGTGACGTGGAGTAGAATATCGGGTAGACCATTATCCGGAACAATAAAGCCATAGCCCTTTGCGACATCGAACCACTTTATGGATCCGCTGACCTCGATGATATCGACGGCGGCGTCGTCAGTCGCCGCCTCGATTGGACGGGCGTCCGGTGTGAATTTGGCCCCCATACCTAAACACCCCCTAAAATCTTTCACATCAATCGCTGAAAGAACCGATCGTCGGTCCTGTTCGAACATCACGCAGCGGGCCGCAACCGTCGCGTTGATTCTCAATAAAAGCATAACATCGCGCAAAGCCCCCACCAGTGCTTTCGCTAGGTCGTACACGGCTTTTTTCCAGCGTTGCGTCCACGATGACACGCCGGCTAAATCGCGTAACCCTCGGACCAAGGGTCAACACCGTGCCTTATCGTGGCGGGCCGATATCGGCGGAAACGAAAGCTGACATTGCCTTTGCACAGGCCAATCGCCACTCCAGCTCGCTCAGCCCCTTCCCGGTGACAAGGATTTCGAGGATAGAAATGCCTGGGCTGCGAGTGCGGGGTAGCCATCTTCGCTGGAAGGGGAAACGATCCATGAGATACCTTCATACAATGATTCGCGTTCGCGACCTCGAGCAAAGTCTCGATTTCTGGGTTAACAAGATGGGGCTCGTTTTGACCCGTCGAACCGACTATGAATCCGGCCGTTACACACTGGTTTTCCTTGCTGCTTCCGAGGATGTATCGGCGGCACAGGCAAACAAAGCTCCGCTTGTTGAACTTACTTATAATTGGGATTCCGAAGACTACGGCACAGCTCGTAACTTCGGGCATCTCGCCTACGAGGTCGATGACATCTACGCGCTTTGTGAAAGGCTTCAAGCAGCCGGCGTCACCATCAATCGCCCGCCGCGCGACGGCCGAATGGCCTTCGTCCGGTCGCCCGATTTGATTTCGATCGAGCTCTTGCAAAAGGGTGCCGCTCTTGCCCCGGCCGAGCCATGGCTCAGCATGAAGAACACCGGAGTGTGGTGAGGTCGGCAACCGAAAGCCGAGGCGGCTCAAGCCCCCTGAAGGCGCATTGGGCTGAAAACCCAGGCGACCGCGACGACACCCAAAGCAATTGCGGCCGGGGCGATGGCGAAGGCCGTCCCGGCAGCCGCTAGGCCGGTCGCCGCCGCCCAAGAAATGGATGAAAACGCTTCCGCGAACGTCGCCAAGCGAGACGAGACCTGGCGGCGGCGGAAATGGGTCCGTTTCGCTTGAGCGCGGAAGAAGAGTTGGATTGCCGTCGCTGAACCCGCCGCGGCTGCGAGGCCAATGCCTGCCATGAGGCCGACGATTGGCGATATAAAAAGCAGTGCGGCGAGAATTGGTGCGGATACAATCCCAACCGCGAATAAAACGGCGTCGATCTTCGCCCAGATCATTGTTGAAGGCGCGAGCGGCGCGGTCGCCACCAAATCCGGCGCGTCTTCTCCGGAAATGGTCAGCCACGCAAGTCCGCCCGCGAGTTGGCCGGCCGCCATCACCAGCACCGGGGCGACAACCACGAGCGAACCGGCGTCCATGGAATGGTCGCGCCAGAGCAACACCGCCGGCGGGATAAGGTAGATTAACTGCATGAGCGTCTGCGAGACGAGCCATGCGTCCCGCTTCAAAAGCCGGAGTTCCTTAAGCCGCAGTGTCGCCCT
>JBEINZ010000201.1:0-5766 GCA_040377825.1 Hyphomicrobiales bacterium
CCACAACAGGTCAACCACACCACCGGATAGTCGTCCGGCCGCCTTTTCGGCGACGACCTTCGAGACAGCGTCGGCAGTATCCGAGATTTTAACGTGCTGCAAGGTGACACCGTACCGGCGCTTTACTTGCTCGCCGACCCAAGCGATATAATCGTTTATCGCTGGCTCGCCGGCCCAAGCGTACCAGTAAACGGTTTGGCCTTTGGCAGATTCTTTAATTGCAGACCAATTGGATAGTTGTGGTTCGGCGGTGGCAGACGCACTGAATAACAACATGATCAAAACGGCACGCCACACCAAGGCTCTCAACATCAATCTATTCTCCGAGGTCCGACCTACAACCGAACGCGATGCTTGAAGGAAGATTAAACGCGAACACCCGAGTACGCGTCACATCGATAACAGTGCAGCGCCAGTCCGTCCAGTAAAGGTTTCGTCAGTCACAAAATAGTGAAAAATTTATTGAATCTCGTGAAATCGTTCATGGTAAGCGATTATTCTGTGCTTTGTATATCCAGTTAATTGATGAATTCGACAGATGAATTCAGAATCACTGAATTACTCCCAATAGATCGGCCATCTGGGTGAAGCATCAATTGGTCCTTGGTGCCGCCAGATACGTGAAGCCTTGCCGCTCGAAGGCCGCTCGGGCGGAGCTGGACCCAAGGAACGTGAAGAAGGCGCGGCCTTCGTCAGTCGCGGTTGCGGTCAAAGCGGCGGGGTAGACGATGTCAGGGTGGCTAGAGGCAGGAAAGGTGCCGACGACACTCACGTTCGGCTCGACCTTGGCGTCAGTCAAATACACGATGCCGAGCGGCGCCTCGCCACGGGCAACAAAGATCAACGCGGTGCGCACGCTTTCGGCTTCGGCGAGCCGATCCTTAACGGCATCCCAGGCCTGAAGCGATTGGAGCGCAGCCTTGGCATATTTACCGGCAGGCACGGAGGCGACCTGAGCGGTCGCCAATCGACCATCCCCGAGACGAGAAACGAGTATCGAAGAAAGATCCGGACCGACAGCGGTCGGCGTGGCGCCCTTCGGCCCAACCAAGACTAGTCGATTTCCAAGTATGTTGACCCGCGAACTTGGCTGGATCAGCGACTTTTTCTCAGCATAGTCCATCCATTCCAGATCGGCGGAGATGAAGACTTCCGCCGGCGCGCCTTGCTCGATCTGGCGGACGAGCGCGGAGGTCGCGGCATAGGAGATGGTGACTTTGCGGCCGGTATTGGTCGTCCATGTCGACGCGATCTCGTCAAGGGCGTTTTTCAAGCTGGCGGCGGCGAAAACAACAACATCCCCCTGCCCTTGGGCACGCGCCGGACCAATCACCATTGTCGATACGGCAACCAAGGCAGCGGCGAGAATGGACCAATAATTGATCATGCCTTGCGATCTCCCTTCGAAAGCGCTTGGATCGCGCGTAACGTTGCACCCATGGTTTCAGACTAGTCAGTTCTCGCCGTGGACTCGATTTCAAACTGTATTTTCAGGATGTTGCGATGTTCGCACCCACCCCCGAAGAATGGACCGCCATTACGCTCAGCCTCAAGGTTGCGAGCGTCGCAACGCTTGCCAGCTTGCCGATCGCGATCGGTGTCGCGCTCATGCTGGCGCGCGGCCGCTTCCCTGGAAAGGCCCTATTGGACGGGCTCGTACACTTGCCGTTGGTCCTGCCACCGGTGGTCACCGGATACTTGCTGTTGATATCGTTCGGTCGCAAAGGTCCGATCGGCTCATTTCTAGAGGCAACGACCGGCCTTGTCTTCTCGTTTCGCTGGACAGGCGCCGCGCTCGCTGCTGCCGTCATGGGCTTTCCCTTGATGGTCCGGGCGATCCGGCTGTCCATCGAAGGGATAGACCGACGCCTGGAGGCGGCAGCCGGGACGCTCGGCGCGGGCCGCCTTGCCGTCTTTGTGCTCGTCACTTTGCCACTTGCGCTCCCAGGCGTGGTCGTCGGCGCGATCCTCGCCTTCGCCAAGGCACTCGGCGAGTTCGGCGCGACGATCACCTTCGTCTCGAACATCCCCGGCCAGACGCAAACCATATCGGCGGCGATCTATGGCGCCACCCAGGTGCCCGGCGGCGACGCTCAGGCCATACGGCTGACCGCGATCTCCGTCGTCATCGCATTCGGTGCGCTGATCGTTTCCGAGATGCTCGAACGCCGCGCACGCCGCGCGACAGGTCTGATCGCATGATCGAGATCGACGTTGACTTCGCCCGCGGCGATTTCCGGCTCAAGACGACCTTTCAAAGCTCGGCGAGACTTACGGCTCTTTTTGGGCGCTCCGGCGCCGGTAAGTCAACGGTCATCGCCCTCATCGCCGGACTTGCGCGACCAGATCGCGGCCGGATCGTTGTTGCCGGCCGCACCCTCGTCGATACGCAGGCAGGCGTCTTCGTGCCCTCGGCAAAGCGGCGAATTGGACTGGTCTTTCAGGACGCGAACCTCTTTCCGCACATGACCGTGCGGCAAAATCTCGCTTTCGGGCGGCTATTCACGCCGCGTCGCGAACGAAGAATACCGTTCGACCCGGTGGTGGAGACGCTCGGCATAGGCGCGCTACTCGATCGGCGGCCGGTGAGCCTGTCTGGCGGCGAACGGCAGCGGGTGGCGATCGGACGCGCGCTTCTTGCCAGTCCGCGCCTGCTCCTGATGGACGAACCGCTCGCCTCGCTTGATCGACCACGCAAACTTGAGATTTTGCCCTTGATCGAGCAATTACGCGACGAATTCGCGATCCCGATCGTCTATGTCAGCCACGCGGTGGAGGAAGTCGCGCGGATCGCGGGGACGGTCGTCGTTATGGAGATGGGCGGGATTTCGGCCGTCGGACCTCCGGACACGGTACTTTATAATGCCGACGGCGTCGACCGGTTGCAACTTGCGTCCATCATTTCCGCCATGGTGGAAGGATTTGATGCGCAGTACGGCTTGACGCGTCTCGCCCATCCCGCCGGCACGCTTTATCTTCCCGGTCGCGTGGGCCGCACAGGCGAGGTAATCCACGTGGCTATACGTGCCTCGGACGTGACCTTGGCCGCGGATCCGCCGACGCGGATGACGGTTCAAACGGTCTTGAAGGGCACAATTCTGCGGCTTCGCGACGCGGACGGCGCGTTGGCGAAGGTGGACATCACGATAGACGGTGGCGGCCGGCTGGTCGCCTTCGCCACACGCATGGGCCTCGACGCGCTCGGACGAGGTGTGGGTCAGCCCGTGTACGCCTTGATCAAGGCAGTCGCACTAGACGAGCGCGCCGGCGGCGACCTGAACGCGTAATTGCGGATCGTCGCCAGAGTCTGTCCCATTCGGATCGAAGCGATCCGAACGAAAAGGACCGGCTCAAGCTATTAAATGAAGAGCAATTCCCTATCGATCGGATGAGCCCATCCGATCGGGAAATGCTCTAAGCATTGAACCGAACGACCCCAGTATTGGAAAGGTCATAACCGCCGAACCCTTCGGCTTGCGCGCGGAAGCGCTCGGTGCGCATCAGGTCAAAAAGGCGTTGCGGGCCTTGCTCGAAATAGGTGCGGCGGCGCAAGGCAAGATCGAAGTCCTCCCACGCCAAGGAAATGAAACCGAGGCTATGGGTCTCGGCCACCGCGCGGGTGGCGACCCCGCAATCGGCATTCCCGGCGCGGATTGCAAGCGCGAGATCTTGGCCCGTGGCAGCCGGCGTGCCGGTCGAAGCAAGACGGCTGGGCGCAAGGCCTTCGGCCGCGAGCAAAGTGGTCAGGAGCAACTCCGCCCCCGCCCCTTTGCGCCGAAGCGCGAAGCGCGCGCGACGATCAACGGCGTCACGCAACGAGGAAAGCCCGCGCGGATTTCCAGGCGCCGTTAGAAGTCCTTGTTCGCGCCGGACAAAACCAATCAGCACCACGTCATGAAAGCCGCTACCAGAACGCAGGCCCACGATGTTTGCGGCCTCTCCGGTCGTGGGATCGGCCGGATGAAGATGGATCGCGGCGATGGCGATCTCGTCGACCGCGAGCCGGTCGAGCCCGGCCATCGATCCTTCGCTGAGAAGCGCGAGACCGGATCGGCTTTCCCGCACCGCCCAATCCAAGAGCGGGTCGTTGCTGCCGCCGAGAATCGGCGGAACAGCGGTCGGTACTACGCCGCCAGCACCAACTGCAAGCCATCGGTCGAGATCAATACGATTGAACAGCCAGCGGCCGGACGCCTTCGACGACGGGACGGCGCCGCGCCCAACGAGGTCGTAGAGTTTGCGCTCGCTGAGCCGGAGGTAGATCGCTGCCTCAGGAAGAGTCAGATAGCCTTGCATTGAGTTGCACCAGCATGAAATTTGTACCGAATTTGCCTGATCTCACCATCCTCCGTTAGAATGCGCAAGTAGGGAGCTTCTATGGACCAATACGCGTTCCAGTCGGCCTTTGACCTCGTTCTCACGCGCGACCCCGCTTTCGTGGCGGTCGTTTCGCTGTCGCTTGGGGTTACGCTGACCGCGGTTGCCATTGCCGCCGTCGTTGGACTGCCGCTCGGCGCGGCGCTGGCGTTGGCGCGGTTTCCGGGACGATCGCTCGTCATTGTGGTGATCAACGCCTTGATGGGCCTGCCCCCGGTCGTCGTCGGTTTGATGCTATTCCTGCTCGTCTCGCGCTCTGGCCCACTCGGCTCGCTCGGAGTCTTGTTCACGCCGACCGCCATGGTCCTTGCCCAAACGGTGCTCGTGCTCCCGATCGTGATCGCGCTAACGCGGCAGATCATCGAGGAACTCTGGCGCGAGTATCGCGACCAACTGCGCTCGATCGGCCTGACGCCGACCCGGGCAATTCCAACACTCCTCTGGGATGCTCGCTTTAGCCTCGTGACCGCGCTACTCGCGGGCTTCGGCCGGGCAAGCGCCGAGGTCGGCGCGGTGCTGATCGTCGGCGGCAACATCGCCGGCTATACGCGAACAATGACAACAACAATTGCCTTGGAGACATCGAAGGGTGATCTGCCGCTCGCGCTCGGTCTCGGGCTGGTCCTGATCGCCTTGACCCTTGCCATAAACGCCGTCGCCTTCGGCGCGAGTCTGATCGGATCGCGCTATGCCGGATGATTGTCATGCGTGAGACGGCGAGCATCCTACCGCTCATCGTGGACCGGCTGGGCTACGCCACTGGCGGCCGGACGATCCTGTCCAACATCAGCTTCGAGGCGCTTCGCGGGCGGCGTTTGTTTGTGCTCGGACCAAACGGGTCCGGGAAGACGATGTTGCTGAAACTATGCCATGGGCTATTGGACCCGACCTCCGGATCGATCCAGTTCGCCGCCGATTTGCCCGTCGGGCGGATCAAGCGACATGCGATGGTTTTCCAGAAACCGGTCATGTTGCGACGTTCGGCCTTAGCCAACCTAACCCACGCCCTTGCTGCTTCCGGCCTTGGATTTCTTGCTCGGCGCGCGAGGGCAAGGGAGGCGCTGGACCGATTCGGCCTTGGTTCGCTTGCCGACAGGCCGGCGCGCTTGCTGTCCGGCGGCGAGCAACAACGGTTGGCGATCGCGCGGGTTTGGGCCCTTTCCCCGGAGCTTGTTTTTCTCGATGAACCGACATCTGCCCTCGACCCCGGTGCGGTTCGTGAGATCGAGGTCATGCTCGCCCAGCTTCACGCGGAGGGCGTGACGCTCGTCATGACCACCCATGATCTCGGCCAAGCCCGCCGCCTTGCCGATGACGTCATCCTCCTTGATCGCGGCCAGATCGTCGAAGCCGGCCCCGCGCAAACATTCTTCTCAAGCCCCGTCACCC
>JBEINZ010000004.1:0-37760 GCA_040377825.1 Hyphomicrobiales bacterium
ATGGACAACCTCTCCAGCCACAAGGGCGTCAGGGTCCGCGAAATGATCGAGGCAGCTGGCGCAGAGCTGCGCTACCTCCCGCCCTACAGTCCCGACTTCAACCCCATCGAGATGGCCTTCTCGAAGCTGAAGGCGCTCCTGCGCAAGGCCTCGGCGCGAACCATCGGCGGGTTGTGGGACACCATCGGCCGCTTCCTCGATCTCTTCCCGCCGCAGGAATGCCGAAACGACTTCAACGCAGCTGGATATGATCCAACATGATCGGCGAACGCTCTAGCTATCTATGTCAGCCCCTTACCTTTTGTGACATCATGCACAAACCCCGATTTTTCGGTTCCGGGTAAAAACTTCGCATTCTCTGCTGAATTCAACCCAGCGCACGATTCCCACCTAAGCTCCGAATTGCGAAGGGTTCCGAGAACGCTAACCCGTCGTGTCTGAGCGCTGAGCCGGCGGACCGGCGACGGTTTCAGGTCGTGAAAATCGGTACAAGCATCCAAATCCCGACGCCGATTAGGCAGAGCGCGAAGAGGATGTTGATGCGCCGGTTGGCAGTCTCGCTCATGAACAAGCGCGCGATGGCGGCGCCGGCGAGGGTCCATACGAGGAAGGCGACGAGATTGTTCAAGGTGAAGATCGTCGTGATGTTCAATACTGCCGCCAGCCCATCGTTCGGCGGAACGAGGAACTGCGTGAACAGCAACCCTATGATGTAGTACGCCTTCGGGTTGAAGAGGAGGATCAGCGCGCCGTCGGTGAATCCAATCCTCACGGGCGTTTCGCTTCGACTGCTGGCTTGCGCCTGCATGGATGCCTTCAGGAACAAGTAGCCCAGCCAGAAGACATAAGCCGCGCCGAGGATCGTCAATACGCGTGCAACGCGTGGCTCCGATAGGAGTAGAAGTCCGGCACCCATTCCGATCATGGCCGTGACAACGAAGGTCGCCACATGATAACCTAAAAGAGCGGGAATTGCTGCCTGCAAGCCATGGGTGGCGCCGATCGAAGCGAAGAAAGCGTTACCCGGCCCGGGGCTGTAGGCGAGCGGGAACAAGAAGATGATGAGGGCAATTGTTGTTTCGAAGCCCATAGATCATTTCCTATTAATAAAGATTTTAGTAGGAGCAATTCTTTACTTTTCTCGAACTCAACTTAAACTCATTTAAGAAGAGAATAGGAGGACAATTTGACCTCACTTTCTGCCACGGCCGTCGGTAAGCCGCGCAAGGTCGTGATCCTTCTGTGCGATGGGACCGTCGGCCTCGATGCCATGGGCCCCGCTCAAGCCTTTCACGAAGCTCGCGGCGCAGACGGGCAGCGTCTGTACAGCATCATTTTCGCCTCGCCGACCGGAGGCGAAGTGGCGCTGGATTGTGGTGCCGTGATCGTCTCGTGCCGGCTTTACGACATCGATGTCGACGCCATCGACACCTTGCTCGTGCCTGGCGCCGATGACGGCTTCGCCGCCCTGAACGATACGCGACTCCTGGACTGGCTACGGACGGCGAATTCCCGCGTGCGGCGGATCGGGTCGATCTGCATCGGCGCGTTCCTGCTGGCAGAGACAGGGCTTCTGGATGGCGGGATGGCCGTGACCCATTGGCGTTGGTGCGACCAGCTGCGCGCCCGGTTTCCGAACGTGACTGTGCTGCCGGATCAGATCTATGTTCGCAGTAACAACGTCTGGACATCAGCGGGCGTCACGGCGGGGATCGACATGTCGCTCGCCATGATCGAGGCCGATCATGGGCGCTCGCTCGCTCTGAAGATCGCACGGATGCTGGTGGTTTTCCTCCGCCGGCCGGGCAACCAATCGCAGGTCAGCGCGCCGCTCTTGGCGGAGAGCCGGGATCAAGCGGGGACCTTCGATGCGCTGCTTGTATGGATTAACGACAATATCGCCGAGCGGCTCGACATCGATACGCTTGCCGCTCGCATGGGGATGAGCCCGCGCAATTTCGCAAGGCTATTCGGCAAGCATGTCGGCGACACACCGGCCAACATGATCCGAAAGATCCGGCTTGAACGGGCGCGTCAAATGCTCGAAAACACGACGCATCGGATCGTCGCGGTGGCCAATCAATGCGGTTTCCGCGATGTCGAGACCATGCGGCGTGTGTTCCGCCGGGAACTCGGCACGGCGCCCGAAGACTACCGCGAGATTTTCAGCACGGCCGCGCGTGCGTTCCCGTGCTCACCGGAGCCCCCCTAAATGCCATCCCCAAAAATCACCGTCGAAACCACCGTCCACGCGCCTCTCGCGCAAGTTTGGCATGACTATATCACGTCGAGCGAGATCAAGCAGTGGAACGCGGCTTCCGATGATTGGCATACGACAAGCGTAACGGTGGATTTTCGCGTTGGAGGCTCCTTCAGTTCGCGGATGGAAGCGAAGGATGGTAGCTTTGGATTTGATTTTGCTGGGAGCTATACAAAGATCATTGAATGTGAGCGGATCGAATACGCTTTTGGTGATCGCAGTGCTCAAGTAGAGTTCATGCCCGCCCAAACCGGTGTCGTGGTGCGCGTGACATGTGACAGTGAGTCAACGCATCCGATTGACCAGCAACAGTAAGGTTGGCAGTCCATTCTGGATCGATTTGCGCGTCATGTTGAAGTGAGGACGCCCGGCTGACGTTTGAGGCGACTTCACGGTTAGAGGCCCGGCGGAATCAGAAAAAACCGGTGTTCGGTCACCGTTGCCGCCCCAGGACAAAGCCGTCCTTACGAACCCAAAGTTCGCGTGTACGCCGCCAACCGCCAACTTTAATCGTTGCCGGACGCGAGAGACGCCTTAAAGCCGATCGCTGGAACGCCGGCATAAATGAATGTGATTTCGCGATCCGCCTCATTCTGTTTTTTGACTTTTTCTTGGCACGGCGTACACAACATCGACCGAATTTCGGCGCGCTATTTTCTTGCCGACCGTCCTTCCGGCGAAACATAATGCAGACGTCGCGAGCACATGTTCATCCCCTTGAGCGTGCCTTACGTCGAGAACTTTGCAAGGTCCTATCCCGAGGGTTTGCCATGATCCACGCCTCATTTTCCCGCCGCGCCCTGCTGCAGGGTACCGCCGCGCTGCTGGCCTCGACGACATTCGTCACTGAGGCCTTTGCCCAGGCATCTCGCCGGTTGATCGTGGCCGCGGATTCCGAGCCGAAGAACCTCAATCCGGCGATGGTCGCCTCCAATGGCGTGTTCTTTGTCGCGAGCAAGGTGATCGAGCCGCTGGCCGAGGCCTCCTTCACCGCCAAGGATGGGCTTGCCCCGAGGCTTGCGACGAGCTGGGAGGGCGCGGCCGACGGGCTCTCGGTCACTTTCAAGCTGCGTTCGGGCGTGACCTGGCATGACGGAACGCCCTTTACCTCGGGCGACGTTGCTTTTTCAGCCCTCAAGATCTGGAAACCGCTGCAAAATCTCGGACGGCTGGTATTCGCGAACCTCGCCGATGTCGAGACGCCCGACGCGCTGACGGCGGTTTTCCGCTTCTCCAAACCGACGCCGTTCCAGCTGATCCGCAATGCGCTTCCGGTCGTCACGAGCGTCGTGCCGAAGCACATTTACGATGGGTCCGACATCGCAACCAATCCGGCGAATGTCAAACTGGTCGGCACGGGACCGTTCAAGTTCGCCGAGTATAAGCCGGGCGAATTCTATCGCCTCGTCCGCAACCCGACCTATTGGTCGGCGGGTGAACCGAAGGTCGACGAGATCATTTTCCGCGTCCTGCCGGATCGGGCCGCCGCCGCCGGCGCGCTTGAGGCGGAGGAAATTCACCTCGCGGCCTTCTCGGCGGTCCCGCTCGCCGATCTCGCCCGGATAGGCAAGGTGAATGGTATCTCCGTCATCGCCAAGGGCTATGAAGCGCTGACCTATCAGCTGATCGTCGAGATCAATCATCGCCGCAAGGAACTCGCCAACCAGAAGGTTAGGCAGGCGATCTCCTACGCGATCGACCGTCAATTCGTGGTCGATACGGTCTTTCTCGGCTATGCCGCGACGTCGACCGGCCCGGTGCCGAAGAACGCGCCCGAATTCTACACCGCCGACGTGGCGGCCTATAATTTCGACGTCGCCAAGGCCAACGCGCTGTTGGACGAGGCCGGATATCCGCGTGGCGCGGACGGGACGCGCTTCGAACTGAAGCTTCTGCCGGCGCCTTATTTCAATGAGACGAAGCAGTTCGGCGACTATCTCAAGCAGGCTCTTACCGCGATCGGGATCAAGGCGACGATCGTATCCAACGACTCCGCCGGCCATATCAAGGCGGTTTACACCGATCAGGCGTTCGATCTTGCCGTCGCGCCCCCGGTCTTCCGCGGCGACCCGGCGATTTCGACGACGATCTTGGCGCAGTCCGGCCAGAAGCCCGGCGTGCCGTTTTCAAACCAGGGCGGCTATGCCAACCCCAAGCTCGACGCGATCATCGCCAAGGCGACCGAAACCGTCGATACCGCGGCGCGGACCGAGCTTTACAAGGACTTCCAAAAACTCGTCGTGGACGATCTTCCGTTCATCAACGTCGCCGAATGGGGCTTCATCACGGTTGCCCGTAACTCTGTTAAAAATGTCGCAAGCAATCCCCGTTGGGCAGTTTCCAATTGGGCCGACACGGAGCTGTGAGGCGCTCGCTCGGCATTGTCGGACGTCGCGCGATCAGCTCCATTCCGGTGCTGCTGATCGTCATTGTCGGGACGTTTTTCTTGATGGAGGCCGCGCCCGGCGATGCGGTGGACGCGTATCTCCTCTCGATGGGCGGAGGGGACGCGGCGCTCGCGCGCGACCTGCGGGCAAGCTATGGGCTCGATCAGTCGATCCTGTCGCGGCTTTGGCTCTATCTGTCCGCGCTCGCCCGGTTCGATTTGGGCTGGTCGGTTGCCTTCGGCCGGCCGATCCTGGCGCTGATTGCCGAACGCCTTCCGAATACGTTGATCCTGATGGGCGCCGCGACCACCTTCGCTTTCGGTGTCGGATCGCTTTTCGGCATTGTCGCTGGCGCGCGGCCGCAAGGCTGGCTCGACCGGGTCGTGTCGATCGGCTCGCTCACGCTCTACGCCGTGCCGGGCTTTTGGTTGGCGCTTGTGCTCAGCCTGATTTTTTCCGTGCAGTTGCGTTGGCTCCCGATCGCCGGCATGGAGACCATCGCCTCCGGAAAAGTCGGCCTTGACCGCGCGCTGGATATCGCCCGGCACCTTGTTTTGCCGGTGACCGCGCTCGGCATGATCTATCTCGCGCTGTTTTTGCGCACGATGCGGGCCGGCATGGTGGAAGCGTGGCGGCAGGACTTCGTCCTCGCCGCGCGCGCCCGCGGCATTCCGAGGGGACGCATTGTCCTCAGCCATATCGCCCGCAATGCCCTGCTTCCGCTTGTGACGCTGCTTGGGCTGCAGTCCGCGGCGATGCTCGGCGGCAGCGTTGTGATCGAGAGCGTCTTTGCCATTCCGGGCTTCGGGCGATTGGCGCAGGAAGCGGTGGCCGGCCGCGACGCGCCGCTGTTGATGGGCATCATCGTGACGAGCGCCGTGCTGGTGATCGTGGTGACGTTGCTCGTCGACCTGACATACGCCTTGCTCGACCCGAGGGTCGGCGCGTCCGAGAGGGCGAAATGACTGTTCTGTCGCGTCTAATGCGCCAGCCCGAAGGCCTTTTCGGCGTCGTCATCCTCTCGACCTTGGCCATCGTCGCGCTGTCGGCGCCGCTTGTCTTTCCAAGGGATCCGCTCTCGATCGTGGCACGACCCTTGATCCCGCCTTTGTCCGATTGGTCCGTACCGCTCGGAACCGATCGCCTTGGCCGCGACGTGCTGACGGCGCTCGTTTACGGGGCGCGCGCCTCGCTTTCGGTCGGCTTGGCGGCTGCCGCGACGGCGGTCGTTGTCGGCTCGTTGGTCGGCACGCTTGCCGGGTTCATCGGTGGGATTGTCGACGAGGTCTTGATGCGCGTGGTCGATGCCTTTCAAATCGTGCCGGCGTTCCTGCTGGCGCTTGCCCTTGTCAGCGTGGCCGGTCCGTCGCTTGGCGTCGTGGTCGTCGCCATCGCGCTCGGCGCCTGGACGGGTCCGGCCCGGCTCGTTCGGGCAGAGGTTCTGTCGATCCGCGAACGCGACTATGTCGCGGCCGCGCGCGTTATCGGCATGCATCCCCTGGAGATCGCGCTGGCGCAGGTGCTGCCCGGGGCCATCGCGCCGGTTTTGGCGCTGAGTTCGGTCATCGTGGCGGCGGCGATCCTGGTTGAAGCCGCGCTTTCGTTCCTCGGTCTCGGTGATCCGAATACCGTCACCTGGGGCACAATGATCGCCGAAGGCCGGACGGTGCTGCGCACGGCACCGTTCCTCTCGATCATCCCGGGCGTTGCCTTGGTGGTAACTGTCGTTGGCGTCTACCTGCTCACGGACGGCCTCAACGAGGCGCTCGCGCGTCGGAGGGTTAAGGCGTGAGCGGCGTTCTAGCTGAAATCCGCGGGCTCGCTGTAAGCTACGATGCAAGCGATGCCGGCGGGACTGCCGCCCTTGTCGATGTCGATCTTGAAATCGTCGCCGGGGAGCGGCTCGCGGTGATCGGTGAAAGCGGGTCCGGCAAGAGCACGCTCGCGCTCGCGCTTTCCGGCCTGCTGCCCACGGGCGCGGCTTTGACGGGACGCATCACTTGGCCGGGGCTCGCGTCACAGCCAAGGCCGGGTCGCGACATCGGCTATGTCTTTCAGAATCCGGACGCAAGTCTCGATCCGGTGATGTCGATCGGCAAGCAAATCGCGGAGGTCGTGCGATTTAATTTTGGAATGACTTGGCGCGATGCCGAAACCCACGCCATCAATCTGCTTGGGCGCGTGCGACTGCCCGATCCCTCGGCGATCTATCGCGCCTATCCCCATCAACTGTCCGGCGGGCAGCGGCAGCGCGCGGCGGTCGCGGCAGCCATTGCGGCACGTCCGAAGCTTCTCATCGCGGACGAGGCAACGAGCGCGCTCGATTCGGTCGTTCAGGCCGAGTTGGTCCGCCTCCTCGACGAACTCGTCAGCACCGATGGGATGACGCTCCTCTTCATTACCCATGACATCGCGCTTGCCTCGTCCTTTGCCGATCGAATCGCGGTCTTTCAGGGCGGACGTCTGGTCGAAGTCGGACCGACGCGTCGCGTCATCGGGATGCCGGCGGAGGCCTATACGATCGGATTGCTCGTCAGCCATATCGACCTTGCCACCCCACCCCTGATTTCGCGGAGCGGGCAATGAGCGAGGACATTCTGGTTGCGACGAACCTGACGAAGAGTTTCCGTCGCGCCGGAAACAGGGTGGTCGCGCTGAACGGGGTCTCCCTGACGCTCAAGCGCGGCGAGACAATCGGGCTTGTTGGACCATCGGGGAGCGGCAAATCGACTTTGGCCAGGATCCTCGTGCGCCTGATCGAACCGGAAAGCGGCGCGCTTGCCTTTGACGGCGTGGATCTGTTGGCCCAGCGTGGTGCGGGCTTGCGTCGCTTGCGGCGCCGCTTCCAAATGGTTTTTCAAGACCCGCTGGCCGCGTTCAATCCGCGCGCGACGGTCGCTGGCGCTCTGGCCGATCCGCTTCGGGTGCAAAAGATCGTCAGCGAAAGCGAAAGGCCCTCGGAAATCGTCCGGCTCCTCAACCGGGTTGGGCTCTCATCATCCTTGGCGGATCGAGGCATCGGCGAGATTTCGGGCGGACAACGCCAGCGCGTCGCGATTGCCAGGGCTTTGGCATCGCGGCCGGATCTAATCGTGCTTGACGAGGCCGTTTCGGCACTCGACGTCTCGATACGCGGCAAAATCCTCGACCTGCTTGTTGACCTCCAGCGACAAGACGGAATTGCCTATGTTTTTGTTTCCCACGACATCGCGGTCGTGCGTGCCGTGGCGCACCGCATCGCCATCATGGATGCCGGCTCGATCGTCGAAACCGGCCCGACCCCGTCGGTTGTCGCCGCGCCACGATCAGCCATTGGGCAGTCGCTGGTTGCGGCCGTGCCCCGATTGTTAACCGAGCAAGATCTCTTGCCATACGAATAGGTGACCGAATGTCCGTGCCGACGCCATGGAGTCCGCTCCTTGATGCGCCTGATTATCCCGCCGATGGATATGCGAAGTTAGCCGATCGGCTCGCAGCTCTCCTCGGTACTCGTAACGACGTGCTGCTTATTCAAGGCGAGGCGATTATCGCGCTTGAGGCCGTCTGCTCGGGACTCGCGCGGCCAGGGCTCGTGGCACTCAATGTCGTGACCAGCGACTACGGCCGCTGGTACGGGCAATGGCTGCGTCATGGCGGCACGCAGACCTTGGATATCGTGGCCGAACCCGGCATGCCGATCGATCTTGCGGCCTTTGCCGAAGCGCTCGACGCGCAGCCTCGGGTCGATATCGTCATGGTGGTCCATGCGGAGTCGGCGACGGGAATACTGAATCCGCTCGCCGAGATCGTCGCGCTTTCCAAGGCGCGCGGCGCAATCGTGGTCGTGGACGCGGTCGCGTCCTTCGGCGGCCACGATCTCGATGTGGACGCGCTCGGCATCGATGTCGCGATTGTTGGACTTCAGAAGGCATTAGGCGGATCCGCCGGACTGTCGGCGCTGTCGATTAGCGAGCGCGCGTGGGGATTGCTCGACGATGCGGGCAGGCCGGCGCACTCCGTCCTGTCGCTTAACGGGCTTCAGCGCCGCTGGCTGGCAACCGGCAGGGGCGGTCTTCCAGGTATGCCGTCCGCGCTCGAGTTCCATGCCCTCGCTGGTGCGCTTGACCGCGTCGAAGCCGAAGGCATTCAAGCCTTGATCGACCGACATCGCCGTGCGGCCCGGGCGACACGCGAAGGTCTACGGGCGCTCGGGGTGGAGCCCTGGGCCCACGATGCGCGCGGCTCCAATCTTGTCACGGGGGTGTCGCTACCAAAGGGGGTGTCGCTCCGAGGCGTGCTGACGGCCGCCGCGCCGTTCAGCGTCGGGATTTCCGCAGGCGTCGGTAGCGACTTGCCGCCCATCGTGCGCCTCAATCACACCGGAGCGAACGCCAGATTTGAGCGCGTTTTGGCGAATGTCGTGGCTCTCGGATATGCCATGAATGCCCTGAGCGAGAACGTCGCGGTTGGCGCGGCATCACACGCAATCGTCAACCACTATGCAGCCGATGATTAGCAGATGGGTATTGCGTGCATCAGCCAGTTACGCCGTGCGACGCGTCAACTGGTCTCCTCGACCAAGTCGGTTGCAAGCCCGAGCCTCGACGACGAAATCTGGCGCTCGCTGTTAATGGCGACCTGACAAAGATCCCTAACGACGGGAAACGAGATTGAATAGATAACGTTAACACCCGCCCGCCGCCGAACCAAAAGCCCGGCGCTATGCATAACGGATAAGTTACGCGATACAGCCGTCTGCGGAATCTCCAAAGCTTCTACGATTTTGCTGACCGTTGCGGGGTTATCCCATAGTGCTTTCACGATACGGAGCCGAGTGGTGTCTCCTAGCAGACGGAACAGGCGGGAAACGGCTTCGAATTGAAATTCCTCTATTCTCACGAACCGAGACTCCTTACTGATCGATGGGACGAACCCTCGATTCACGAACCGCTAACAAAAACTATCTTTTTAGGAGCAGGTTTCAACGAAAAAATCGCTAGTTATGCGAATGAGCGGTACATATTTTTGGATAAAGTCGTTTTTGGTTCTATCTCAGATTGCCAGAACGAGTGACTCAACGAGCCGAGCGTCGTTGCGCTCCGCAATAAGATATAAATATATTAATCTCAATAAGTAAGTAATCTCAAAATCAAGCTCACTGGTTATCCGGAATCAATAAATATCAAGTCAAAAACACTGTAAATTTTTATATAAAAGACATCGATCAACGAAAAAAGAAAAACAAAATGAAAAAGTGGCCCACTTCATATATTAAAAACTGCGCTCTACAGTTTTAATGCGGACCAGCTTCTCCAATGATGCCGCAAAAAAACAGCGGCACAGCACAAATTACGATCTAGCCCGCTTTAAATCGACGTAGGACTGAAGTTCAGAAAGAATACTATCAATTTTCTTTCGTTCTTCAGTTAGGGCTGCAATTTTATCTTCACAACGCTTCATGGTCAGTGCTGCATCCAATCCTTCGCGACTATGATTCTTAGCTGAAACTATGACATCCCTAATCTCTCCGATCGACAAATCGAAAGTCTTCAATTTCAGAATAAAACTTATGACATTGTAGTGGTCCTGCGTGTAAATGCGCTGACCATTTACCCGATGCGGATTTAGCAAGCCCTTGGATTCGTAAAATTTGATAGTGCTCGAAGAAATATCGAATAGCTTCACAATCTCGCGCAAGCGAACAGGAAACCCATTCAGTTCAGTTGGAGAACTGTTTACTTCAATGAACGACCTTGGCCGTTCCTCGGTGACGAGAGCCGTAGACATGATTTGCCTCCTTAAAAAAACGGATATTTTTATAGGCTGAGCCCAACTGCGCGGGTCTTATCTTTATTGAATTTTACGATAGCCTATTTATGTAGTTATGTAAATGTACATCAGTTCATAGCGATTGATTGGTCGGCGTTTTGTCTTCGGCGTCGCTTTTGACGAGAGTTCACTTTCGATCACTGATCCAGTTTGGTCGTGTGCGCCCGCCGCCTAAGCCCGCGATGCTCGAACTTCAGGCCAGGCGAGCAGGAAAGAGTTGCATCCTGAACCGCTCCCTCATATTTGCGAGACGATAATGCGGAGTGCGCGACATGGCCTCGAAGCTCGAACAATTGCGATCCATGACCACGGTTGTCGCCGATACCGGCGACATTGAAGCCATCAAGCAGTTCAAACCTGTCGATTGCACAACCAATCCGACATTGGTGCTGAAGGCCGTCGAGCTTCCGGTTTACCAACCAGTCGTGGAAGAGGCGATCCGTTGGGGCAGCGCGCGGTCCGGTTCTCGAGAGGTCGTCGTCCGCGCGATAGCCGACCGTCTTGCCGTGGCTGTTGGTGCCGAACTTACGGCCTTGGTGCCGGGCAGGGTGTCAACCGAGGTAGACGCGGACCTCTCCTTTGATACGGCCGCGACCGTGGCCAAAGCCCGAGAGATCATCGCGGCCTACGCCGCGCGGGGGATTGGGCGCGAGCGCATCTTGGTCAAGATCGCTTCAACCTTTGAAGGCATTCGCGCCGCCGAAACGCTCCAGAAAGACGGCATCGACTGCAATCTTACCCTTCTGTTCTCTCTCGCTCAGGCCATCGCCTGCGCCGATGCCGGCGTGTTCTTGATATCGCCGTTTGTCGGGCGAATTCTGGATTGGCATGTCAAGGCCGAGGGCCGTACGTTTGAACCTGAGGAGGATCCAGGCGTCTTGTCGGTGCGCCGTATCTACGACACCTACAAGGCACAAGGTATCGGCACCGTGGTCATGGCGGCTTCGTTCCGTTCGGCCGGAGAAGTGGAAGCGCTGGCTGGCTGCGATCGTGTCACCGTGGCGCCGGCCATTCTGAAGGCGCTTGATGAAGATCATGGTCTGCTTGTTCGCCGCCTTTCGCCGGACTCGCCGCGCGGGACTGTGGCGCGCATGCAAATGGACGAGCGTACATTCCGCTGGGCGATGAACGAAGATGCGATGGCGACCGAAAAGTTGGCGGAAGGCATCCGCGCCTTCGCCAAGGATCTCGACAAGCTACGCGCGCTGATTGCCCATCGTCTTGGCTAGAGCCTGTGCCGTTCGGATCGAAGCGATCGAATGAAAAGGACTGGCTAAAGCTAATGACCCTTGAGCAATACCTTATCGATCGGATGATTCCATCCGATCGGGCGCTGCGCTAAGCCATTAATTCAGATCATGGCTCAATAACTATGATGCGTCATTTCGACGCAGAGTATGTTCGGAGACCTTGGGACCGCACCTGCGATAGGACTCGCCGTCGTCGGTCAGGCGCGGTCGCGTCGAGCGGGAGATTTCGATGAAAATCTGTGTTTTCGGAGCCGGCGCGATCGGCGGGTATATGGCCGTCATGCTGAAGCGCGCGGGTTTAGACGTCTCGATTGTTGCCCGCGGCGCACACCTCGCGGCGATCCGTTCCAATGGTTTGGCGCTGCTCATTGAGGGCGAGACATTCATCGAGCAAATGCCTGCGACCGACGATCCGTCCACGCTCGGGCCTCAGGATTACGTCATCGTCGCGCTCAAGGCCCATCAAGCGTGGGAAGCGGCGGACCAATTCGCCCCGCTTTTTCATGACGGAACCGCCGTCGCGACCGCCCAGAATGGTTTACCCTGGTGGTACTTTTACGGCGTCGACGGGCCATTCCGCGATGTGCGGCTTGCCAGTATTGACCCTGGCGATCGACAATGGACCGCGATCGGGCCAGGGCGGGCCCTCGGGTGCACGGTCTATCCGGCAACGGAGATCATTGAGCCGGGCGTGATCAAGCACATTTACGGCAAGCGTTTCGGCTTTGGCGAGCCGGATCGAACCGAGAGCCCAAGGCTTCATGCCCTCGTCAAGGCGATCGAGGCGAGCGGCCTCGAAGCGAAGATCTATCCGGATATCCGCGACGATATCTGGCTGAAACTTTGGGGGAACCTGTGCTTCAATCCAATTTCGGCCCTAACGCGCGCGACGCTCGATGTCATCGCAACGGATCCGGGTACGCGGTCGCTGGCCCGCACGATGATGGTCGAAGCCGAGGTGATCGCCACGAAGCTCGGCGTGCGCTTTCGCGTCGATGTCGACCGTCGGATCGACGGGGCCGCTAAAGTCGGCGCGCATCGTACATCGATGCTGCAGGATCTCGACAAGGGTCGGCCGCTCGAAATCGACGCGCTTCTGACCTGCGTCCAAGAGATGGGCCGTGTCGTGGGCGTGGAGACCCCGTATATCGATGCCGTTCTTGCGCTCGTTCAACAGATGGGACGAACTGCCGGCGTCTATCCGACTTTTGCCGGTCAGCCGCGCTGACCGCATCATCGCCCATGTGCGATATGGTAGGTGCAGCCGAACGGCCACGCCTGCAAAGTTATGCTTGACGTAAAAATTTTTCAGCACTGCCGTCATGACGGCGCGCGTCGCGCCTGATATTGCCCATGGGGCAACGCGGTGCGGATGCTGGGGGAGAAGACCGAGATGATCAGAAACAGACGCGCGAAGATCGTGGCGACTTTAGGCCCAGCAAGTTCGGACCCCAACATGATACGTCGCCTGTTTGAGACTGGCGTCGACGTGTTTCGACTGAACTTTAGTCACGGCTCCCATGAGGACCATCGCGCGCGCTTCGATGCGATTCGCGCCCTGGAAGCCGAGAAGAACCACCCGATAGCGATCCTGCAGGATCTCCAGGGTCCGAAGATCCGCTTGGGAACCGTGAAAGACGGCAAGGTCTATCTAGAACCTGGCGCCACGGTCCGCTTCGTACTGGATCGCACGTCCAATGACGCCGCCATTTTGCCGCTGCCTCACCCCGAAGTTTTCGGCGGCATGGAGCCCGGCCATCAATTGATGATCGACGACGGCAAGGTTCGACTGGTGGCGGGCGCTTGTGGGGTCGACTTTATCGAGGCGCGCGTCATTACCGGTGGGCCGGTTTCGGACCGCAAGGGCGTAAACCTCCCCGACACGTTGCTTGATCTCTCGCCGATTACGCCCAAGGATCGGGCCGATCTCGAATTCGGCCTGTCGCTCGGGGTCGATTGGGTGGCTTTCTCCTTCGTACAGCGCGGCGCTGACTTAATGGAGGCGCAGCAACTGGTTGGTGGCCGCGCGGCCATCATGTCCAAGGTGGAAAAGCCGCTGGCCCTGAAGAGCATCGACGACATCGTCGCGCTCTCTGACGGCGTGATGGTCGCGCGCGGCGATCTCGGCGTCGAAATCCCGCCTGAGGAAGTTCCGGGCGCGCAAAAGGATCTCGTGCGGCTGTGCCGTCTCGCGGGCAAGCCCGTGATCATCGCGACACAAATGCTGGAATCTATGATCCAGTCCCCTTCGCCGACCCGCGCGGAAGCCTCCGACGTCGCGACCGCGATCTATGACGGCGCGGACGCGGTCATGCTGTCCGCCGAATCCGCGTCGGGCCAATATCCGCTGGAAGCCGTCTCCACGATGGATCGCATCGTCGCGCGGACCGAACGGCACAAGTCCTACATGCCGATCATCGAAGCGCTTCACCCCAATATCGAGCCGGTGCCGCAGCATGCGGTTGCGGCCGCGGCTGCGGAAGTCGCCAAGACGATTGGCGCGGCCGGCATCGTGGCTTTCACGTCTTCGGGCACCACGGCCGCCCGCATCGCTCGTCAACGCCCCGGCCTGCCGATCCTTTCGATCACGCCGAGCCAGGCGACCGCCCGTCGGCTTGCCCTGCTTTGGGGAGCGTGGAACATCCGGTCCGACGATGTCTCGAGCTACAGCCAGATGGTCGAGGTCGCGGTGGAAAAGGCCCGCGAATCAGGCTTCGCCATACCTGGGCAGTCGATCGTCATCGTCGCCGGCGTGCCCTTCGGCCATTCCGGCACGACCAACAACCTGCGCGTCGCGGTGATCTGAAATCCGATCACACGTCTCGCCGGTGGCCCTCAACCCCGGCGAGTAGAACGAGCCCGACCACGAAGAACGCGATCAGCACGGCCGCTCCGCCGCGCTGGCTCTGCGTGGCGTCGGTCACAATGGCGACCGCAAGCGGGCCCATGAAGCTGGTCACCTTGCCGGAAAGCGCGAAGAGCCCGAAAAACTGGCCGATTTGCTGGCGCGGCGCGAGGCGCGCGAGCAGCGTGCGGGAGGCGGCCTGCAACGGTCCGGCCGCAAGGCCGATGACGGCGCCTGCTGCAAGATAAAGCCGTTCGGGGGTGGAGCCGTACAATCCGTCGCCCGGGGCCGGTCCTTCCGCGGTGATCACGAACAACACATGCGATGCATCGATCGAGATGATGACCAGCGCGCAGGCAATGAGCGTGATCAGCGCGCCGGAAACCACGGCCTTGGAGCCGATGCGATCATCGAGACCGCCGCCGAGCACCGCGCCGATCGTCCCGGTAATCGTCAAGACAATTCCGAAGATGCCGATCTCGATCGTCGTCCAGCCGAAGATCCCCGCCGCATAGATCCCGCCGAAGGCAAAGAGCGCGACGAGGCCGTCGGTGAAAACCATGTTGGCGATCAGGAAGCGGGTCAGGTTCCGATCCATGCCAAGTCCCTTCAGTGTCCCGCGGAGCTCCCTCAGGCCATGCGACGCCGCCTCGCTCCAAGTGCGACCCGTCGCGCGTTGGTCGGGCGTGAAGAGCAGCATCGGAAGGACGAAGATCAGGAACCAAATCGCGGAAAGGGGGCCGCTAGCGCGGTCGCCGGCCCCCGTCGCCGGATCGAGGCCGAAAAGCGCCGCGAAACCAAGCAGCGTCCTTCCAGTCTCGGGATTGGCGGCAAGCAGCCCCAGTGTCAAAACAAGACTCACGAGGCCGCCGACATAGCCGCAGGCCCAGCCCGCGCCGGACAGCCGCCCGAGACGCTCGGGTTTGACGAGGCCGGGCATCATCGCATTGTTGAAGACGGTCGCGAATTCCGCGCCGATTGTTCCGATCGCGAAAGCCATGAGGGCGAGCGGTATCGCCCAAGGCGTGCCCGGCACCGCGAACCAAAGCGCGGCGCTACCGAACATCATCAACACACCGAAAGCCATGACCCACGGCTTCCGGCGCCCCGCCGCATCCGCGATCGAGCCGAGAATGGGAGACATCAGCGCGATCACAAGACCCGCCGCCGCCGTGGCATAGCCCCATAGCGCCTGGCCTTCGGCGGGCGAGGTCGCCAGCCGCGCGGCAAAGAAGGGCGCGAAAACGAAGGTCGTCACCAGCGTGAAAAACGGCTGCATGGCCCAATCGAACAAGGCCCATCCGACGAGCCCGCGCCTAGGCGTCGCCGCGATCGGCCGGTCATGAAAAGTTGTAAACATGGTTTAGTCCAATCTGGGCTTGATAAGCCAGGCGACGTCAGTTTGCACGATCGCATCGCCCTTCACCACCATGCACGTCTCAATACCGCTTCTGCCCTTGACGCCGCGACTTGTCAGTCCCCACTTCTGACCCGCGTCACGAACGACCGAAAGCTTGACCATGGCTGCTCACGCCCCGCATCCACGCCGCCATTCCATTGCCGTCCAAGTCGGATCGGTGACCATCGGCGGCAATGCGCCGATTGTTGTCCAGTCGATGACCAATACGGACACGGCCGATATCGAGGCGACCGCCCGTCAGGTGGCGGATCTGGCGCGCGCGGGCTCGGAAATCGTGCGCATCACGGTCGATCGCGACGAGGCCGCCGCGGCCGTGCCGCATATTCGAGATAGGCTCGCCAAATGGAACGTGCGGGTCCCGCTCGTCGGCGACTTTCACTATATCGGCCATAAGCTTCTGGCCGACCATCCAGCTTGCGCGGAGGCGCTCGACAAATACCGCATCAATCCCGGCAATGTCGGCTTCAAGGACAAGCGCGACCGGCAGTTCGCCTCCATTGTCGAAATGGCGATCCGCTATCGCAAGCCCGTGCGCATCGGCGTCAACTGGGGCTCGCTCGACCAGGCGCTATTGACACATCTGATGGACCAGAACGCGGCTTCGGCCGCGCCGGTCACCGCGCGTGAGGTCATGCACGAGGCGATCGTGCAATCGGGCTTGAAATCCGCCGCGCTAGCCGAGGACATCGGTCTCGCGCGCGACCGGATCATCATTTCCGCCAAAGTCAGCCAGGTGCAAGATCTAATCGCGGTCTACACGATGCTCGCCGCGCGCTGCGACCATGCGCTGCATTTGGGGCTGACCGAAGCCGGCATGGGGTCTAAGGGTCTCGTTGCGTCGTCGGCTGCCATGGGCATCCTTTTGCAGCAAGGAATAGGCGATACGATCCGCTATTCGCTGACGCCGGAGCCGGGCGGGGATCGGACCAAGGAGGTCATCGCCTCGCAAGAACTGTTGCAGACGATGGGCTTCCGATCCTTCGTGCCGATCGTTGCAGCCTGTCCGGGGTGTGGTCGGACGACATCGACGGTCTTCCAGGAGCTGGCCCGGGATATCCAGGACCACATCCGCGTTTCGATGCCGGCTTGGCGTGAAAAGTATCCGGGCGTGGAGGGACTAAACCTCGCGGTCATGGGCTGCATCGTCAACGGGCCGGGTGAATCCAAGCACGCGGACATCGGCATATCGCTGCCTGGAACCGGCGAGACGCCGACCGCGCCGGTCTTCATCGACGGCCAAAAGGCGATGACACTTCGCGGACCGGGCATCGCGGACGAATTCAAGAAAATCGTCGAAGATTATATTGAGCGGCGTTTCGGCGCCGGCGGTTCGAAGGCGGCGGAGTAAGCTCTCGGTTTCAAAACAACCTCGTCAGTGGCCGCGAAATGCGATGAACTGGGCGGCCGCGGCAAGGACGGCGCCGCGCTCGCCATGCGGTGCCAGCAGGGCTGAGGCCTCCTTCACAATCTCTTCCAGCCGGGCGCGCATGACGTCCACGCCGTAAAGCGCCACGAGCGTGGCCTTGCCCTTGGCGGCGTCCTTGCCGGTCGCCTTTCCAACGGCTTCGGCGGTTGCTTCCACATCGAGAATATCGTCGGCGACCTGAAAGGCGAGGCCGATCAGCGCGCCGAAGCGGCCAAGCTGATCGCGCGTCGCTTCATCGGCCCTGCCGAGGATCGCACCCGCCACGACCGACGCCCGGATAAGCGCACCCGTCTTCATCGCCTGCAAGCGACGGATGGCCGGTTCGTCGAGCGCAAGTGGACGAGACAGCGATCCGTTTCGGCCTTCGGCTTCGCGACTTTTGGCTTCCAGGCCTTCGGCTTCCCGGCCTTCGGCTTCCAGGTCCAGCATTTGTCCGCCGGCCATGCCGCCGATGCCCGCAGCGCGCGCAAGTTCGAGGACCAGCGCGGCGCGCACGGCCGGGTCGGGGTCCGTCGCCAGATCAGCAAGCGTATCGAATGCGAGCGTCAGCAATGCGTCGCCGGCGAGGATCGCGGTCGCCTCGTCGAACGCGCGGTGCACGGTGGGACGGCCGCGCCGCATGTCGTCATCGTCCATCGCCGGCAGATCGTCATGCACAAGGCTATAGCAATGCAGCATCTCGAATGCGGCGGCGGCGCGCAGGACACCCGGACCCGTTGCCCCGAAAAGCCGCGCGGTTTCCACGATCAGGAACGGCCTCAACCGCTTGCCGCCGCCAAGCGCGCCATGGCGGACCGCGTCCACCAGCCTTTGCGGCCGCGCGATTTCGCCCGGCAAGACTGTAGACGAGGTCAACCTGTCGATCTCGGTCTCCACCGCGGCGGCGGTGTCGGCGAGGCGGGTGTTGAAGCTGTCGAGGATGGATTCGGACACTAAGGCACCAGATAGGTCGTCGCTAGAGGCGTGTTTTCCTATACGCCACGTTGATGCCGGGCAAACGACAATGTCGGTATTCCGCTGACTTAAGGGTTCGGCGGCAAAAAACCCTGGTGATCCACTGGTCAAGAGCGACCAGCTTCTGTATAAGCCCGCCAATTCCACCGCATTCGACGCCCACGGCCCGGGCGATACCCGGGGTCACGGTGCGTTGCGACGGTGACAGACTTTCCCGGCCGGGGACTTGAGTTCCCCGCGCCGTAGCCGTCCGGAGTATTGAAAATGGCAGTACCGAAACGAAAGACCTCGCGGATGAAGCGCGGTTTCCGCCGCTCCGCCGACGCGTTGAAGGCCTCGACCTATGTTGAGGACAAGGACTCCGGCGAACTGCGCCGTCCGCATCACATCGACCTGAAAACCGGCATGTATCGTGGCAAGCAGGTCCTGGAACCGAAAACCGGGGCCTGAGCCCTGGTCTTCCTGAGCCCTGGTCTTCCTGATCGCTGACCGTTCGATCGAGACTTACAAAGGCCGGCCCGCGCCGGCCTTTTGCGTTGACCGCGCCACGATGCGAAAATCATGTATTCATCTTCCAACCGCGCGAGGATAGAATTTCCACTTCGCGGCTCTCCGTCCTCCGCTGCTCGGACCCCAATCCATGATTTTGAACATCCCTTTCACCGTCGCGCCCCTCATCATTTACAATCTCGTCGGTCTCGGCCTGTTCGGCGCCTATTCGCCCGGCTTTTGGACCAATCCGGTCTTCAGCGTGGATATGATCTCCGGCATGAAGCTGACGCTGGAGCTCGGTCATTGGATGATCGTTGCCGGCCTGCTCGTCCTTTTCGTCGAGCTGTTGAAGGCGACCCGTTCCGCGGAGCCGAGCCTTTACGATCATGCCGGGTCGCTGATCGTTTTCATCGTCTATCTGGTCCAGTTCATCGCCGTGAGCTATTGCGCGGATGGGATATTCTTCCTTCTCCTGTTGATCGCCTTGATCGATGTCGCCGCCGGTTTCACGATTTCATTGCGGACCGCGCGCCGCGAAACCATGATACAGCGCGACCTGTGACGGCGGCCGTCCAGCTCGCCTGCAAACAGAGGATGCGGCGACATGCGCGATTTTCAACTGCCCGGCCGCTCACCCGTGCTCGCCTTGAACGGCATGGCCGCAACGTCGCATCCCCTGGCAACGGGCGCGGCGCTCGATTGCTTGAAGGCCGGGGGCAACGCGGTGGACGCCGCCGTCGTCGCGTCCGCCGTGCTGTCGGTCGTCGAGCCGCAATCGACCGGTATCGGCGGCGACTGCTTCGCGATCGTCTCAAAGCCCGGACAACCGCTTTATGGCCTCAACGGCTCGGGACGCGCGGCGTCGGCGGCGACGACCGAATGGTATGTCGAGCATGGCTTTCAAGACATCCCGGATGAATCCGTCCATTCGATTACCGTGCCCGGCGCCATCGCGGCTTGGCAGACGCTGCTGACTGATCTTGGAACGTGGAGCCTCCGCAGGGCTTTTGAGCCGGCAATCCGTTACGCGGAAGAAGGTTTTCCGGTCGCTCCGCGCGTTGCCTTCGATTGGGCGAATGTAGCGCGCAAGCTCGCTGGCAATCCCGGCGCCGCTCGGCATCTGTTGTTGGACGGGCGGGCGCCCGTGACCGGCGAGGTCATGCGGTTCCCCGCGCTTGGTCAGACGATGCGCCGTATCGGCGAGAACCCGCTGAGCTTCTACGAGGGCGAAATCGCGGAGGACATCGTCGACACCGTCCGCGCCCTTGGTGGGCACCTGACGCTGGAGGACCTCGCCTGCGTCGATGTCGGGCCGGTTGCACCAGTCATATCAGGCTACCGCGATCTAGAGATTGCCGAACTGCCGCCGAATGGGCAGGGCATCACGGCGCTCATTCTGCTCAACATCCTCGAGCGTTTCGAACTCTCGGGGATCGATCCGCACGGCGAGCGGCGCTTTCATCTCGAGCATGAGGCGGCGCGCCTCGCCTATGCCTGTCGCGATGCCTTCATCGCCGATCCCGAGCACATGCGCGTGCCGGTCGAAACGCTCATTTCCAAAGGCTTCGCGGCTTCGCTCGCCGATCGTATCGGCGAGCATCGTCTCGCCGATGTCACGCCCGAACGGATCCCCGCGGCCGATACGGTCTATCTGACCGTCGTCGACAAGGACCGCATGGCGGTGTCCTTTATCAACTCCGTGTACGATTCCTTCGGGTCAGGCATTACGACCGAAAAGACCGGCATCGCATTACAAAATCGCGGCGCGTGTTTTGTCGTCGAACCCGGCCACCCGAATACGATAGGCTCGCGCAAGCGACCCATGCACACGATCATTCCCGGCTTCGCGCTGCGCAAGGGCCGGCCGATCATGCCGTTCGGTGTGATGGGCGGCAGTTACCAAGCCTGCGGCCACGCGCATTTCATTTCCAACGTCGTGGATTTCGGCATGGATCTTCAGGAAGCGCTCGATAGTCCGCGGGCCTTCTGGTCCGATGACGAACCGAATGCGATGATCGTGGAGCGTGGGGTTCCTGCCGCGGCGGTCGACGGGCTGCGTCAACGCGGCCATTCCCCGGACTATCGCGCGGCGCCGCTTGGCGGTGGGCAGGCAATTTTGATTGATTGGGATAAGGGCATGCTGATCGGCGCGTCCGATCCGCGCAAGGACGGATCGGCGCTCGGCTATTGACGGGCGCGAAAACCGATCAGTAAACCTCGGAAACAAAGTGCCCGGGTTGCAGCGGTTCAACGCGGTCCATGGCTTCTTCGTAGGCGTCACGCACTTCGCTCGGCCGAAGCTTGCGCTCGCCCCGCCCCGTTTTGAAACGGCCGGCGATCAGCTGTGCCACATAGGGACCATAATCGCCCGCATCGGATCCCGTGTCGAAGTCGGCCCTTTCCTGCGGCACCGGCGCAACGAGGGCCCGCGACAAGATCTGGCGTTCCTCGCGGGAATTCTCGCCGGCCGAGCGATGAGCGGCATCGGACCCGGCAATTCGCCGACCCGCCACTCGTCCCGTTCCGGTGCCGCGCTCGATCCGCATGGATCCCCTGCCACCGCACGGTCGTCCCACTTCGGCACGGCCTCGTTACGATGCTCACCTTTTATAGCAAAGTGTAGACCAATAATTTACTGACAAATGGTGCATTGTCGGGCGGATTCACTGTAATTCCAGAGTCGCGCAAGGGTATTTTCGTTCATAACTACAAGACTGAATTTGCAAGAATACCAAAGAATTGGGTTAATGGTGATTTTTTACGGTCCCTACGAAGATTAGTGACTTTCATATCTGTTTCTTAGTAACGCGATTGAAACAATTGATTAACCTAAACCGCCAGACCGACGTCGCCTTGGTGTCCGCATCCTCAATCGCGCGAGGCGTTGCTACGCTGTAGACCGCGACGCGTTCGAGCAGTCCGTGAGGCAGATAGTCTCGCCCTGGATCGCCCAACAGCACATCATGCCCCGCAGCCGCGGCGGCCCCACCCCAAGCCACAACGGCGTCCGCCAATGGGCGCTCGTAGAAGACGTCGCCGAGCAGCAGCACATCGAACCCGGACGGCGGCGCAAGCAGCATGTCGGCTGCAGACATCTCGAAACTCACGCCGTTCGCCGCCGCGTTTAGCGCCATCGCGGCGCGGGCATAAGGATCGATATCCGTTGCCAGCACACGCGCGGCCCCGGCCTTGACGCTCGCGATCGCCTCCAGCCCCGAACCGGCGGCGAAGACCAGGACGGATCGGCCGGCGACGATGTCGCGGTTGTCGAGCACGAAACGCGCAAGCGCCTGTCCACCGGCCCAGGCGAAGGCCCAGAACGGCAAGGGTAAGCCGGAAGCCTCAAGGTCGGCCTCCGTCAGGCGCCAGAGATCCAGCGCCTCGTCCGCGAGATGAAGCTGGATCTCGGGCACGAGCGGCGGAGCCGACAGGCGGGTGTTGGCCCGGATGAGGTCGTTGAATTCGGATTGAAGTTTCGATCGCGCGGTCACACCGCCGCCAATTCGCCCATCGCGATAATGGTTCCCCATTCCTCGTCGGTGACCGGCTGAACGGAGAGGCGGGAATTCTTGACCAGGACCATCTCCGCCAAGGCGGGCGTCGTCTTGATATCCATAAGGGATACCGGTTTCGGCAGCGGCTCGACGGCCTTCACGGTCACCGCGCCGAACCGGCCGTCGGCATCTTTCGGATCCGGCGCCCAAGGCTGGACGACCTCGACGATGCCAACAACGGCCTTGCCCTCGTTGGAGTGATAGAAAAAGCCCCTGTCGCCGACGCGCATGGCTTTCATGTGATTGTTGGCGAGATGGTTGCGCACGCCGTCCCAAAAGGTGCCCTTGGGCCCAGCGGCGACTTGCTGCTCCCAGGACCAAACCCCGGGTTCGGATTTGTAAAGCCAATGAGCCATGACGCGCCACTCAACCCGGATTGCCGATGGTCCAGCGCCATGGCAGGATTTCCACGTCTGCGAAGAGGCCCGCTTGCTTGTAGGGATCGGCATCGAGCAAGACTTCGACGGCGCTTTTGTCGGCAGCCTCGATGATCAGGAGGGAGCCGCGCATCTCGCTGGCGGTTTCGTCGAGATAGGGGCCGGCAATCCGGATCTTGTCATGATGGGTCTTCAAAAACGCCAGATGCGCCTCGCGGTTGGCGACGCGAACATGGGTATGGCCGAGCTTATCGCGCCCGATGAAGATGAAGTGCATTGAAGACCTCCGGATAAGTCACGGCAAGTAACGTCAGCATAGGACGCTCGACCGCCACGGTCGAGGCCTTATGGCCCCTCGCGACGCAAAGGCCGGGACATGAGGTTTTCCACCGCGGCGTCGACGTTGAGTTGGCCCGCGAGCACAGCCGCGACGGCTGTCGAGATTGGCATGTCGACCCCGTGCGCGGCCGCGAGCTCGATCGCCACACTCGCCGTATAGGCCCCTTCGGCAAGCTTCGCGCCTGCGCCCGTTAACGCTTCGATCGGTTGGCCTTGGCCAATCCCGACGCCGAGCGCGTAATTGCGGGACTTCGCCGACGTCGCCGAAAGCACGAGATCGCCGAGGCCGGAGAGCCCCATCAGCGTCGATGGGTTCGCGCCGAGCGCTCGCCCAAGGCGATTGAGTTCGGCGAAGCCGCGTGCGGTTAGCGCCGCCCGCGCGCTTGCGCCAAGCCCCTTCCCGGCCACGATGCCCGCCGCAATCGCAACCACATTCTTCAAGGCGCCGCCGATCTGCACGCCGGTTGGATCGTCACTGGCATAGGGGCGAAAGCTGGCCGAACCGAGCGCGGCGGCAATCCGCTCGGCCTGCGTCATGGCGTGCGCCGCGATCGTCACCGCCGTCGGTAGCAGCCGGGCAACGTCGTCGGCGAAGCTCGGGCCGGAGAGAATGGCGGGTATCGCGCCGGGGATCTCGCGCGCGACGACTTCGGTCATCAAGGCGCGCGTGCCGTGTTCGAGGCCCTTGGCGGCGACGAGAACCGGGGTCGCCGTTGAAAGAAACGGGGCCAACGCGCGAAGCAATCCGCCGGCTGATTGGGCGGGAACCGTCACCACCACAAGATCGGCCTTGGCGGCGACGGCGAGATCAGTGGAGACCGCGAAGGATCGATCCAGGCGGATTGCGGGCAAGGCGCGTTCGTTGCGGCCATGGTCGCGGATCGCGGCCGCAACGTCGGGGTCGCGCAGCCAAAGTGTCGTCTGCCGGCCCGCGCGGGCGGCAACAAGCGCAAGCGCGGTGCCCCACGCGCCGCCGCCGAAAACCACGACGTTTTCGATGGCGCGGGTGCTTGTCACGCTTTGGCCCCAAGATGGCCGGACCCGAGCTTGGGCGCCGCGTCGCCGTCGAGCGGCCAGCGCGCGCGCGCCGGCGCGTCCATCCCGTCGCCATGGCCCGCCGCAAGATGCTCCGCGCCGGCCCAGGCGATCATGACGCCGTTATCGGTGCATAGGCGCGCAGGCGGTACAACCAAACGTCCGCCGATGGATTGAACGGCCGCGAGCAGCGCGGCGCGCAAGGCTTTGTTCGCCGCAACGCCGCCGGCCGCCACCAGGACCGGGGCATCGATGCCGGTTTCGGCCATGAACCGCCGCAACGACCGGCGTACTTTCTCGCCCATGACATCACAGACGGCGGCTTGGAAAGACGCGGCGATATCCGACACATCCCGATCCGAAACCGGCGCTATTCTCTCGGCGGCATGGCGCACGGCCGTCTTCAGGCCGGAAAACGAGACATCTAGGCTTTCGCGCCCAAGCAGCGGGCGCGGCAGATCGAAACGCGTGGGATCGCCGGAAAGCGCCGCGCGCTCCACGGCTGGCCCACCCGGATAGCCAAGGCCGAGAAGCTTCGCCGTCTTGTCGAAGGCCTCGCCGAGCGCGTCGTCGATTGTCGTGCCAAGGCGGCGATATCGGCCGAGGCCCTCGACCGCCACGATTTGCGTATGCCCGCCGGAAACCAACAGCAGGAGATAGGGGAACGCGAGCCCGTCGGTCAGCCGGGCGGTCAGCGCATGTCCCTCCAGATGGTTGATCGCCAGCAGCGGCAGCCCATGCACCAGGGCGATGGCCTTGGCGGTCATCAGGCCGACGATGACCCCGCCGATCAACCCAGGCCCGGCGGTTGCCGCGACCCCATCGAGATCGGCAAAACCGACGCCGGCCTCGTCCATTGCACGCCGGATCAAGCCGTCAAGCCGATCAACATGAGCGCGCGCGGCGATCTCGGGAACGACGCCGCCGAAGGCCGCGTGCTCCTCAAGTTGCGAATGGACGAGATCGGACAGGATCCTCCCGTGCCCGGCCGTATCGCGCTCAATAACGGCGGCGGCCGTCTCGTCGCAACTCGTCTCAAGGCCGAGAATGATCACCGAGTGTCCTCCAGCTAGCGTGGACGGCGCGCGCGTGCGGCTCAACATCGCCTTTCCCGCGCCCTCGACTTGCCTTTGAGCCTCTCCCGTTCGGATCGAAACAATCCGAACGGGAGAGGCTCAAGGTCTAGACCCTGGAGCAATTCCTAGTCGATCGGACGTTTCCATCCGATCGGGAAATGCTCTAGATCAGCATTGGCGATCCTGCCCTATCACCCGGTGGTCCCTCCGTGCAAACGAAACAGTGGCGCATTGGAACGCGCGGCAGCGCCCTGGCGCTTGCCCAGGCTCATGAAACGCGCGCCCGCCTTGCCGCTGCCCATGGCGTCCCCGAACCGCGCTTCGAGATTATTGTCATTAAGACCGAGGGCGATCGCGTTCTCGATCGGCCGCTGGCCGATATCGGCGGAAAGGGCCTTTTCACCAAGGAGATCGAGGAGGCGCTGCTGGACGGCGCCATCGATCTTGCCGTTCATTCGTCCAAGGACATGCCGACAGCGTTGCCCGACGGCCTCGCGATCACGGCTTTCTTGCCGCGCGAGGACGTCCGCGACGCCTTCGTATCGAAAACATATGCGAGCCTGGAGGATCTGCCGCGCGGCGCCGTGGTCGGCACTTCGTCCTTGCGCCGACAGGCAACAGTGTTGCGAAAGCGACCAGACCTGAAAATCGTCCAGTTTCGTGGCAACGTGAACACCCGGCTTACGAAGCTCGAGGCCGGCGTCGCCGATGCCACGCTTTTGGCCTATGCCGGGCTAAAGCGGCTCGGGCTCGCCCATTTGGCGACCCATGTCCTCCCCGTCGAGACGTTCCTCCCCGCAGTCGGCCAAGGCGCGATCTGTATCGAGACCCGCGCCGATGACACCGAAACGCGCGCGCTTGTCGGCGCGATCCACGACCCGACCACCGCGATTGCCTTGGCCGCCGAACGCGCCTTTCTCGCCAGGCTCGATGGATCCTGCCGTACTCCCATTGCCGGCTATGCCCGCCTTGACCGCGATTTACTGATCTTCGACGGTTTGATCCTGAAAACCGATGGCAGCATGACGCATTCCGTCCAACGGCGCGGACGGCCGGGCAGCGCCGTTGCCATCGGCTCGGAAGCCGGCGACCATTTGAGAACTTTAGGCGGCGCCGATTTCTTCAACCCCACGTCCTGAGGCGCCGATGCGCGTTCTGGTCACTCGACCACAGCCAGACGCTCAGGCGACTGCCGACATGCTGCGCCGTCTCGGCCATGAGCCAATTGCCGCGCCGGTGAGCCAAGTGGTGTTCGAGACGCAGGCTGCGATCCCGGTCCCGCAAGGCCCTGGACGACCGGCCGCCTTGGCCGTGACCAGCGCCAACGCGGTGCGTTCCCTTGTTGGGCGTTCCGACATCGAAGCGCTGGTCGGTCTCCCGCTCTACGCGGTCGGCGACGCGACGGCGGCAGTCGCGCGCGAGGCCGGGTTCGCGGCGGTTCAATCATCTGCCGGCACCGTTGAAGATCTCGCGTTGACCCTCGCCCGGACTGTCGATCCCGCTTCGGGCGCAATTCTTTATCTCGCCGGTCGTGACCGCGCGGGCGATCTGGCGGCCTTGATGGCGGCGTCGGGGCATAAGGTAATCGTGGTTGAGGTCTACCGCGTCGTTGAGGCGCCTCATTGGCACAAGACCGTGGTCGACCAACTCGAGGGTGGCGAGATCCAGGCGGCGCTGGTGTTTTCAAGAGCCGGCGGAACGCTCCTGCTACGTCGTCTGGCTGAGTTGCGCGGCGTCCATATTTCTGAACAACTTTCGATCCATGCTTTATCGGAGCCGGCCGCCGAGCCATTCCGGCGGTCGAACTACACACGGATTTTCGTGGCGCGGCGTCCCAATGCGGATGATCTCTGCGCCACGCTCGCTTGCATGGAACGGAATTGATTGCCTCGCTGTTGGCGTTTACGCAATCCATCCGACTTATGATACCGACTTCGCGGACCGGAAACGGTTGCCTCGCGCTGACAAGGAGAAAGCCGCATGGTCTCAAACGAGAATGACGGCCGAAGAGGCGGGAAAGGCGGCAAGCGCCGCCCCCAGGTCACGATCGATCTAGAGGCAACGTCCAAGCGCGATGCGGCGCCCGGTACGTCGCCCGATGTCGTGGAAGGGCAGGGGCAAGAGCCGATCGTGGAGCAGGGATTGCCGCCCGCGGCGGCTCAAGTTTCGCGTGCGGAAACCTCGGCCGAGGCGGCCGGCGCGCAAGCGCGGGCGACGCCGGCGACGACACTGGATTTGCCGGGCAAAGAGCCGATACCCACCGAGGTTGCGAACGATACAGAGGCGTCTAACCAACCCGCAGCACAACTGGCGCAGGAAAATTTGATGGCGCGGGAGAACACCCCGGTGATCGGCGCGCTTGCCGACAAGTCCTTTTCAGAACAAGCCGTTCCGCTCGAAGCGGCGGAGCCGGCTCAAACCCGTGAAGGCCTCGGCGTCGGCACGGGACGTTCGAACGCCATGGCCCTTATCGCCGCAGGCCTGATCGGCGGCGCTGTCGGCGTCGCTGGATCCTACATGATCGCGCTCAACGGATCTTGGCCGGGGCTGACGGCGGTCGAGACCCAACGCGCCCAAATCGTGGAACTGGAACGCAAGCTTGCCGCCGCCGCCCCGGCCAATCTCGATCGCCTTCAAGCGCGCCTGGAGCAAACGGAGGCGAAGCTCGGCTCGTTCGTCGACCCCGCTGCTTTCGCTGCCTTGTCGAAGGCCTTTGACGATCAACGCTCAAGGCTACAGGCGCTCGCTGGCGAACAGTCGGGCCTTCGTCAACGGACGACCGATGCAACAGAGCGTGTCGGCAAGGCCGCGAACGATCAGATCAACACGTTGAATGCACGCCTTGCCGAGATCGAAAACAAAGTGCTCGGCGATCTCGCGACATTCCGCGGCACCCTTTCGCAAAGGCTTGATCAGGAGCGCGACGAGCGCGCGGCCACGATTTCGAAGGTCGGTTCCGAGCTTCAGTCAAGTCTGGCGCTTGTGTCCGCGCGGCTTGATGCGTTGGAGAAGTCCGTTGAGGCCGGAGCTGGCGCTCTCACGGCAAGCGTCAGCGAGCAGGCCGCGCGACTTGGCGAGGCACGAAAGAGCCTAGACGCGCTGACGGCGCGGCTCACGGGCTACGAGGATTTCGGCAAGACGGTCGACGTGCTCTTTGCCCGTGTTGCGACCTTTGATGATCTGCGCCGCAACATCAACATCGCGAACCAACAGCTGGCCGTACTCGACCAGCTGAAAACCATCGTGAACGGCAATAGGGCAAGCCTGGAGGCGGTCGTCGGCAAGCTCGAGGCGATGGCAGGAAAGGTCGAAGGCGTCGACGCGCTGGCCGTGGCCGTCAAGGTGGCGTCGCTGAAGGCCGCATCCTTCGACGCTCGGGTCAATGAAATCGACGCCAATGCCCGCAAGGCGCTAGATACCCGGACGGACGCGGTGTTCGCGCTATCGCTCGCCGGATTGAAGGCAGCCGTCGACTCCGGCCGTCCGTTTTCCGGCGAGTTGTCGACCGTGAAGGCGACGGGTCGCGAGCCGGGCGCTTTGACGCTGTTGGAAGCGCGTGCCGCGCAGGGTATTCCGAACGAAGCGGCCTTGATCGCCGCGTTCAAGACCGCCGCGTCGAAGATGCTGCAGGCTGCCGCCCCGCCTCCGGCTGACGGTGTTTTCAACAAGCTTTTGGCGAGCGCCGGTGGCTCCGTCTCGGTGCGCCGCGTTGGCGACACGGCCGGCGAAGGACCGGATGCGATCCTCGCTCGAGTAGAAGCGCGCCTCGCCGGGCGTGATTTGGCCGGCGCGCTTGACGCCTGGCGGGAGCTGCCCGAACCGGCCCGCGCGGTCTCCGCCAGTTGGGCGTCCGACGTCGAGGCACGCGTGGCCGCCGACAAGTCCATTTCCACCGTGACGGCCAACGCCATCGCCCGACTCGCCGAGAGCGGCCAGTGAGGACCTCATGATTCGCCTGATCGTCTTCCTCGCGGTTCTGCTCGGTCTTGCCTTCGGCTTCTCATGGCTCGCCGATCATCCCGGAGACGTTGTTCTCACTTGGCTCAATCGAGAGGTGCGTTTCAGCACCACGATGCTGGCGGTCGGGCTTCTGGCCTTCGTCGCGGTCATACTCGTCGTTTCCGCGATCGTCCGCGCCATCTTGCGCACGCCCGGTTTTCTCGGAACCTTCTTCGAGCGGCGGCGGCGAGAGAAGGGCTGGCGCGCGCTCTCCCACGGCATGATCGCCGTGGGCGCGGGCGACCCCAGCGCATCGGCACGCGCGGCAACCGAGGCGCGGCGCATTCTCGGCAACGAGCCGCTGGCACTGCTGCTTGAAGCGCAATCCGCTCAGCTATCTGGCAACCGTCAAGCCGCGCGCGACACGTTCGAACGAATGGTGCAGGATCCGCAGACTCGTCTTCTTGGCCTGCGCGGTCTCTTCGTGGAGGCTAAACGCGAGGGCGATATCGATGCGGCGCGGCATTTTGCCGGCGAAGCAAACCGCATCGCACCGTGGCTTGGCTGGTCGGGCAACGCCGTGATCGAAGCCCAAACGCGCGGCGGCGACTGGGATGGCGCGCTCGCCACGCTGGAGCGCAATGCGCGGAACAAGGTCACGGACCGCGCGGCGACGAAACGTCAACGCGCCGTTCTTTTGACCGCACGCGCCCAGGAACTCGAACTTGGCAATCCGGATAGCGCGCGCAATCTCGCCATGGAGGCGCATGGGCTGGCGCCCGATCTCGTGCCGGCCGCTGTGCTTTCCGGTCGGCTGCTCGCCCGGGCGGGCGACATCAAGCGGGCGGCGCGCGTGCTTGAGGCGACCTGGAAGGTGACCCCCCATCCCGAGATCGCGGAAGCCTATGCCTATGTTCGACCGGGGGATTCCGCGGCCGATCGTCTGGCGCGGGTGAAAGAGCTGGTCCGCGTGCGCGCGCACCATCCGGAGTGCAGCCTAGCCCTGACCCGGGCGGAAATGGACCTGCGCAACTTTACCGGTGCGCGCGCGGCCCTGAAGCCGCTTTTGGCCGGCCAACCGACCCAGCGGACTTGCCTGTTGATGGCCGAGATCGAGGATGGCGAACACGGCGCGACCGGTCGCGTCCGTGAATGGCTTGGCCGTGCCGTGCGCGCCCCGCGGGACGCGACCTGGGTTGCCGACGGCGTAATATCGGATCATTGGGAGCCGATTTCGCCCGTAAGCGGTCAACTCGATGCCTTCGAGTGGAAAGTGCCGCCGGAAGAGCTTTCCGCGCCCGGCAAGATGTTCGCGGTGAAGGATTTTGGCGCAGAGGACACCACCGCGAAATCGGACGCGGCCGAGGTATTGCCGCCAAGCCGCGTGGCCGAAGAAGCTGTTGTCGAGGCGGCCGTCGTTGCGGAACCCTTGGCAATCGGGGTTGGCGCCGCGACCCCTTCCGCGAATGGGGAAATAAACGGGGCCGGTCGCACCGAACCTGTGGCGGCCGCTCCGCCCGGACCTCTGC
The DNA here is from genome assembly GCA_040377825.1 of Hyphomicrobiales bacterium. Lineage (GTDB taxonomy): Bacteria > Pseudomonadota > Alphaproteobacteria > Rhizobiales > Ancalomicrobiaceae > JBEINZ01. Next base: position 30,692 of record JBEINZ010000004.1, read on the forward strand.
CGCAAGCCCCGGCGGGCGGCGCGGTCAACGAAGCGATGCAGCCCGCGTCCAACGCGCTTGTTCCGCCCAATGCGTCAACGGCCCCGCCGCCCTCCATCGTCGCCGAACGCAGCGGCGATTCCCGGACTTCGGACAAGGTCGTGCCAATGGCAAAGTCCGGCGAGAGCCGTGTTGTCGGGGCGCCGCCGAGCGTTATGACGAGCTATATCATCGGGAAGGCACCCGACGATCCAGGCCCAGATGGTGGCAGTCCCGAGGCTGACGACCCCAACAGGCGCTTCCGGCTATTCTCCTAAACGGCGTCATGAATTAGAGCCGGAGCGCGCCGCTCACAATTCGGCCGTGGCAATCCAAATCGATGCGAATGAAGGCGTTGTCGTCGGCGACATAAAGCGGCTCGGCGATGTGTGTGGGGTCGAAGCCCTCGGCGGTGAGTGTCACCTTGCGTTGCTTGAACGTCCCGGTCACATCGAGTTCGGTGCGAAGACGCAAGAAGAGCGGTCGGGCATAGCACGGCAGATCCGCCTTCAGCCGTTGCGCGAGGGTGCCCATATCGAAATCAGCATCGACCACCATGGCGGCCATGCCGGCTCGACCCTCGTATCCCGGGACCTGGACGCCGTAAACCGTGCACTCGCGCACACCCGGAACGGCGGTCACGACCTCGGCCACTTCCATTGTCGAAACGTTCTGCGACTTCCAGCGGAAGGTATCGCCGATCCGGTCGATGAAATAAAAGTACCCGTCCTTGTCCTGACGCATCAAATCGCCGGTCCGAAACCAGCGGTCGCCCGTCTCGAAAACATCGGTCAGGATCTTCGCGGCGGTATCGCGTTCTTCGGCATAGCCGTCAAAGCGCTGTCCAGGCTTTGTCGGATCGATCAGTATCCGGCCGATCGCCTCGCCGACCTCGCCGACCGCGCATTCCACGCAACGCCCGTCGATGTCCCGCATCGGCTTTTCCGTGGTCGGGTCGAAACGGACAAGCTTGGTCATGAACTTGTGCTTCAGCCACCATGGAATGCGCCCGATCGATCCTGGCTTGCCATCGAAGTTGAAGAGCACGACATTGCCTTCCGTCGCCGCGAACCATTCCAAGATACGTGGGATGCGAAACCGGGCCTGGAACGCCGTCCAGACATCCGGTCGCAAGCCGTTGCCATTGCAGATTCGAATGCGATGTCGCCGTTCGGCCTCGCTCGGCGGTGCGTTGACCAAATATCGGCACATCTCACCAATGTATTGGAACATCGTGCAGTCGTTCTTGACGACGTCGTCCCAGAACCGCGTCGCGGAAAACGTCTCGCTGATCACGCAAGTACCGCCGACCGTCAGGACGATACCTGGCGCGATGACGCCGCCGGCGGTGTGATACATCGGCTGGGCAACATAGTTTCGGTCGTCGCGGGTTGCCTCGGTCGCAGCGGAATAGGCATGCATCACCGCTTGAACGCGGTAGTGATTGATCACCGCGGCTTTCGGGTGTCCCGTGGTGCCGCTGGTATAGATGTAGAGGCAGCGGTCCTCGATGGAGAGTCTCGGCAAATCCCGCTTGGCGATGGGCGCGTCCGACAGATCTGCGACGGTCTCGTCGATGCGCAGATAGGCTTGGTTCGGGCTACCGTGGACCCAGACCGGCGCGAGATGGCGAAGATGCTCGACCGCGCCCTCGAACGCGGTGAGAAGACGAGCCTCAACAATCACGGCCTTGGGGGTCACGAGATCCACCGAATGAGCAAGACCGCGACCGATGAGGTTGGTATTCACGAGCGCTGTCACGATGCCGGCGCGGGCAAGTCCAAACCAGATCGCCATGTATTCGGGCCGGTTTGGCATGAGCAACGCGACGCAATCGCCCTTTTTCAGCCCTTGCTCGAGCGCCCAGCGCGTGTACCGATAGGAGCGGGAAATCAAGGCCGCATATGTCAGGGTTTCCCGCTCCGAAACGAGCGCTGGCCGGTTGCTCCATCGATCTGCCCATTCTGGAAGGGCATCCAACAGGGTTTTGTCCGCCGATTTGGCGATCGGCGTCACGCGCCGCAGGACGCCGAGGGCGCCTTTGGCATAGGCAAAGTCGCTCGTCAGCCTCTTGGCAAACGGCATATCCATCGACGCCTCCCGTATTGTCGTTCATTATCGTTCGCAACAGGAGAAACCAAGGTGTGTCCGCCCGCAAGTCCTGACCTTACGTCGGCATTGATTGCGGACGACATTATTCGGCTGGACTTGAAGGGTTTGAAGTGTCCGCTACCGGTGATGAAGGCTCGGCGTTTGCTGCAAGCCGCCACTGCGGGAACACGGTTGTTTTTGGAGGCGACCGATCCGATGGCCGCGATCGACGTACCGCATATGTGCCAGGAGGACGGGCACGTTTTACTGGACAGCCGCCGCGATGGTCGTGTGTTGGTCTTCTTGATCGAGGCAGGCGGCGGCAATCAGCCGAAGCTGCCTGAAAAGCCGGAAATATGAAGCGGATTGTCGGTCATAGCCGCTTGATCCGGAGTATCCGTGGCCGTATGCCCGACGAAAGCGTCGAATAGCCGCCTTACAAAGTCCTCCCCCAGATCCCGCGTGATGAAGACAAGCCGCGTCCGCCGGTCGGCGTCCGGCCAAGCCGGAAGTCGGGCGGGCGGATGCATGACGTGCTGCACCACATGCAGAACGAGCGGACGATCGGGATCTTCCAGCAGTCGGACAACGCCCTTCATTCGCAAAAGCTTCGGCCCATGCGCCGCGCGCAAAAGCTCGAGGAAAAGATCGATGGCGCCGGCCGAAATCGCCCGATCCGTCGACAGGCAAAAGGCGCGGATCCGTTCGTCATGTCGGTTCGGGTCGTGGTGATGGCCATGGTCATGGCCGTGATGGTCATGGCCGTGATGATCATGCCCGTGATGGTCATGCCCGTGATGATCATGGTGGTCGCCATGCTCATGTCCATCATGGTGATCATGATCGCCGCCGCGGCTCTCCAGCCGCTTTCGCTCGGCCTCGCGATCGCGATACGCCTCTTCCGCGAGCCAACGCCCGACATCGGCGGTCTTGCTTGTCGCATCCCAGAGGCCGGCCTCGAGCACGTCACGCGGGGTGGCCTCGTCCTTTGCCGCGTCCAAGATGCGTGCGGCAGGGTTGAGCGCCCTTAGCCGCGCCGTCAGCGCGACCAGATCGCGTTGGCGGTACGGCGTGTCGACAAGATCCGACTTGGTGAGAACGATGCGGTCCGCGACGGCGGCCTGCTTGACGGCCTCCTCGCTTGCATCGAGCGTCGCCATGCCGTTGATCGCGTCGACCAATGTCACGACACCGTCGAGCCGATAGCGGCGAACGAGATAGGGGTGACGCATGATCGTGTGCAGGATCGGAGCCGGATCGGCGAGGCCGGTCGTTTCGATCACAACGCGCGCGAGGCGCGGGATGCGACCCTGATCGAGCCGCGCGATGAGATCCTCAAGCGTGGCGACGAGATCGCCCCGAATCGTGCAGCATAGGCACCCCGATGACAGTTCAACGATCCCATCGTCCGCATGCTCCACGAGCACGTGATCGATGCCAATCTCGCCGAACTCATTGATGATGACCGCTGTGTCGGCCATCGCGGGATCGCGCAACAGTCGGTTAAGCAGCGTCGTTTTGCCGGCGCCGAGGTACCCGGTGATGACGCTGACCGGGATCGGGTCGAGCGAAGCGGTGCTTGTCATGCGCGCGAACTCCTAACGAAATGCGGGTTGCCGCTTAATTCGGCTTCGGAAGCCGTTTGGATGCGGCGGCGAGACCTGTCGGCTTCGGTCGCGGCATGGGTAGAGTTGCCACCGCGCTCGCCTCGCGCGGCTGTGCGGCCGTCGCCGGATCGGCGCGGGTCACTGTGATCACCATCGGCGCGCCGTTAGTCGGCGCTAGGCTCTCCAACACGCCGGCGCCCGCTTCCGGGCCAGTCGGCGGGTTGGCGCGTGCCGGCACGGGCGCATTTTGACCAACCGAACCCGGCGGTGTCGTTGAAAACAAGCCGAATGTCGTGGAGACGAAGGATTGGGGCTGCTGAGGCATGACGAGCGGGGCCGCGGCCGTTCGCTGTGTGCCGGGGTAAATGGAGCCGGGGGCTTGCGGTTTGGAGACAGATTGGGCTGGCGCGTTGTTCGGCACCGCGCCGACCACGAGGGAGGGCTTCGGATCCGGCGCCCCGGGGAGCATGCTCAACACTTGGCCGGATGCGGATGCGACCGTTGATGCGTTCCGTGACGGCAGGCTCGCGTCCGCGCCGCCGGTCCAAACCTTAACGGCCGGCCCGATATCGAATTGAGCCGCCAAATAGCTGCCGGCGACCCGGCTCGGCACTTTACCCGCGAAAGTTACTGCACCGCCATCCCGTGGCTGGTTGGATGCGGTCGTGCTGTCCTCGCTATCCTCCTGCACCGGCGCCTTGCGTTTGCGACCGCAGACCTCGTCGCGGATGTCGTCGGGCGGCAGCGCTGCCTCTGGGCCGGGCCGCATGGAGTCGATGGTGTCTTTCGCGCCGCCGAACAGTCCATCGAGCAGCGAGCCGCCTTCAAATCCCTTTGTGAACAGCTCGGCCGCCTTCTCAGCCCGCACCAACGGATTGGGCGAACCGAGCACGATCGCGACAAGTTGCCTGCCGTCGCGCGTCGCACTCGCCACAACGTTGAATCCCGAGGCACAGATAAAGCCGGTCTTCATTCCGGTCGTGCCCGGAAACCGCGTCAGGAGATGATTATGGTTGGCAATCCGTCGCTTGCCGAACTGCACGGCGGGAAGTCGGAAGTATCCTTCATAGTCGGGGAACTCGCGAATCAAGGCGCGGGCAAGAAGCGCGAGATCATGCGCGTTGGTCACTTGGGATGGGTCGGGTAGGCCGTTCGGGTTACCCCAGGTCGTGTTGATCATGCCGAGCCGACGTGCCTCGTCGTTCATTTCGGCGACAAAGGCCGGCTCGGACCCGGCGATCGCATCGCCGAGCGCCCAGGCGACGTCGTTCGCGGACTTCACCATGATGATTTTCAAGGCATTGTCGACTGTGAGCACCGTGCCGACCGGAAATCCCATTTTGCTCGGCGGCTGCGCCGCGGCTTCCGGTGTCATCACGACGGGCGACGTCAATGTCAGTCGACCGGCCCGGATGGCCTTGAACGCAACATATGTCGTCATCAGCTTCGTAACGGAGGCCGGATACCAAGCGCGGTGCGCGTTGCTCCGCGCAAGAACCTCGCCGGTCTTAACGTCGAACAAAAGATAGGCATGTGACTGCGCGGCGGCAGGGCTTGCGGCAAACAGTGCAAGCAGGCCAAGCGCGAAGGCGAGGTACCTGCGTTCACGACGGCGCGGCTGCACTATTCCCTCGGACTTCAGGCAGGTGTCGGTCGATCGCATCGCGGCTCCGGCTTGTCCGATCGTGGTTCGGTGTCGCCACCGATCGCCACTGTTCCTCCATAAGCGATTTGCCCTCGCATGGCCAAGCCCCGGCTTTAAAATGCCGCGAGGCTGGAGCCCAAACTTTCTCTTGGCGCCCTTTCGGGCGATGCCGAATTCGCTCGGGCTTACTTAAAGATGGCGAGGATTTCGGTCTAGAATAGGGCCTGTGGTCGTGGCACCGCTCTTGCTAAATGGTCGGGACCCAATGCGATTGCAACGCGGCCGGCGGCCGAGAAGTTCAACCCAACGTTATGACAGCGTTAACAGCCGCCTTCGGTCGCCATGCCCCACTGGTCCAGCGGGGATCCTGAACACGCCATGTTGGACCGCCCGCTCGAAACCGCGAACGACCAACGCCTTCAGCGCGCCTATGGCCGCGCGGATGTCGGCTTCATCGCGCGCGACGGCCGCACCGTACTCAAACGGCTCTATCAGGAGGGCCAAGCCAAGATTCGGCTGCCGAAAGTCCATGGAACCGATGAGCCTGTCGCCGTTTTCATCAATACCGCCGGCGGCGTCACCGGCGGCGATCGGCTTGTCCTTGCGGCCGAATGGGCGCCCGCGGCCAAGGCGACCGTCACCGGCCAAGCGGCCGAGCGGATTTACAAATCAAGCACGGGCCCAGGAAACATCGATATCCGCCTAACAGTCGGCGCGGGCGCGGATGCCGCGTGGCTTCCACAGGAAACGATCCTGTTCAACGGCTCGCGCCTCAATCGGCGAACCGATGTTGAAATGAGCGGGGATGGTCGGCTCCTGATGGTGGAGATGCTGGTTTTTGGCCGCACGGCCATGGGGGAAACGGTGCGCGACTGCGCATTGGCCGACCATTGGCGCATCCGGCGGGACGGGCGTCTCGTCTTCGCCGACAGTGTTCGGCTGCAGGGCGATGCGAGCGCGATTTTGGCGCGCCCGGCGATTGGCGCGAATGCGGTGGCGGTGGCCACGTTGCTTCTGGCGGCGCCGGACGCCGAGCGCCATCTCGACAGATTGCGTGCAACACTCGACAATGCCGTTTCGGAAGCGGGCGCGAGCGCGTTCGATGGCATTCTCGTTGCCCGGCTCCTGGCGCCGTCGGCGCGCGACGTCAGGGCCGACCTAGTGCGTATTTTGGAAGCCTTTCGCGGCCGCGCCTTGCCGCGCCCCTGGTACTGTTGACCGACAAGGACCCTTTCGCATGAACCTTACACCGCGGGAAAAAGACAAGCTCCTCATCGCCATGGCGGCGATCGTCGCCCGCAAGCGGCTCGAGCGCGGCGTCAAGCTCAATCATCCTGAAGCGATCGCGCTGATTTCCGACTTCGTCATGGAAGGCGCCCGTGACGGCCGTACCGTGGCCGATCTGATGGAAGCCGGCGCGCATGTCGTCACGCGCGAGCAGGTTATGGCCGGCATCGCCGAAATGATCCACGATGTCCAGGTGGAGGCGACATTCCCCGACGGCGTGAAGCTCGTCACCGTCCACGAACCGATCCGCTGAGGAGGCAATGATGATCCCCGGAGAAATCTTCCCCGCCGCCGGCGATATCGAACTGAACGCCGGCCTGCCGACCATAACGATCGAGGTCGCCAATACCGGCGATCGGCCGGTGCAGGTCGGCAGCCACTATCACTTCTTCGAAACCAATCCGGGCCTGAGGTTCGACCG
>JBEINZ010000053.1:0-13884 GCA_040377825.1 Hyphomicrobiales bacterium
ATCCTCAACAACACGATCCGCGCCGGGAGGCATACGCCGGCCGAGCCCCTGCATGCCGACGGCATCCAGGGATTTCCGGCGCGCGACGACGGCGTCAACCGTGACGTTCTGATCGACGGCAACCGGATCGAGGCGGGTCCAAGCGGTGACTACATGCAGGGCATCACGATTTTCGACGGGCGCTGGGAAAACGTCCGCGTGACAAACAATACGATCGAAACGCGGGCCTGGCACGGCATCGCGTTTTTTGGCGTGACCGGCGGCCTGATCGCCGGGAATAGGGTCATCGCGGCAGATCCCAAGCAGCGCAGTTGGATCATGGTCACGGCGTCAAAGACCGGACGTCCGTCAAGCGGGATCGAACTGCGTGATAACATATCGCCGGCTTACAAAATCGATCGGCGATGAGGGTCTATCACGCGGGGTGCGGTCGAGGTTTTGGCGGTAAAAAGCATATTAATATTCGAATCTGTACAAGTTTAATACTGCTCCTCACCTTACGTTAGAGAGATGAAACTACGGTCTCATCCAACACCAAGTGCCTCGTGTGAGGCATTTCAGTTGGACAGGAGCCAAACGATGCCAGTTGCGAGCGATATTGCAAAGATTGCCACAGCAAACGACCTCAGCAACTTACCAGCTCTGAGCGGCTTCGTTGGGTCTGGCATTCCGCGTGAGGCGATGAAGAGCTATACAACGCTGAAGCCCGCAGACGGATTTTTCTATAGTTCGACATACAATGTCATTGTTATCACGAAATCATTCGCCACCCTCGACGGCTATGATTTCAGCGGCGTTTCGCTAAACATTCTCGCCAATGACGTTACATTCAGGAACTGCTACTTCGACGCATCGGCTGGAAACTACGCAATCAACGGATTGCCCGGCACGGCTGGATTGACGGTCGATCACTCAACCTTCGACGGTTTGAAGCTGGACAAGCATAGCTACGTCGACTTTATCGCCTCGCGCGGCCTCGGCACCATGATTACCAACAATATCTTCATCGACACGCCAAGCGACGCGATCGGATTGTGGAGCGGCATTGTCCGCGGAAATCTGTTCTCCGGCTCGGGCTACGCAACGGACGCCCATGCCGACGCAATCTGGGTATCGCGCTCAATCGGTCCGGTACTGATCGAAGACAACATCATCGACTGGCGGACGCCTTCGGATGCGCGAACCGGAACCAACAACGCCATTCGGGTCACCGGCGAGGGCGGCGACGTCAATGATGTGCTGGTGCGCAACAATATCATTCTCGGCGGGACCAACACGGTCCTCGTTTCCGATGGCGCGACCTGGACGCATACGGCCGAACAAGTTGGCTCGGTGACCAATGTGCGGGTCATCGACAACGTGATCGATTTCGGCAAATTCGGCTCTCTGGAGCAAACTTGGCGCCCGGCCGACATGGTCTACTCGAATAACGCCCATGCCTTCGGACAAGCGCCATCTCCGAGTTTGGCGGCGATCGGTTCGCTGCCGGATCTCGCGACGCTTCGCTCGTTCGTCGCGATCAATGCAACCGCCACCGTGAACGGTACGGCGGGAGCGGACTATATCGTCGGTGGCGAAGGATCGAACCTGATCCTGGCCGGCGACGGTAACGACGTGATCGAGGGCGGCGCCGGTCGCGACTATATCGCCGCCGGCGGCGGGGCCGACACGTTCGTGTATCGCTCGCTCGCGCACTCCGGCAAGGATTGGATCGCGGACTTCCAGCAGGGACTGGACAAGATCTATCTGGCGAGCCTCGAGGGGGCGCCACAGACGCTGACCGGCTGGCAATGGCTCGGCACGGAGACGTTCACCGGCAACACGTGGCAGCTTCGCTATCAATATGCCAACGGCACGACCATCGTGCAGCTGGACGTCGACGGAAACCTGCGGCCGGATTTCGAGGTGCAGTTGAAGGGCGTTTACGCTCTGACATCGGCCGATTTCGTGCTGCTTGACCTGGCAAGTCTGCCCTATGGTGCCGCGAGTGGGGTGCTCGGTTCGGTCGCGCCTCCAAACCGCGCGCCGGTGATCACTGGACCCGCCGCGTCCTCATGGTTTGAGGGCACGGCCGGGGACTATGCGAAATCCGGCGTGCTGCGGATCGCCGATGCCGATGCCGGCGACGCGCTATCGGTCGTGACGCTGGGGCAATCCGTCACGCTTCAGTCAGCCCGGGGCCTCGACATGACACCGAACCTCACGATCGGCCAGATCGCGGCCTTTCAGAACTCATTTTCGATGACGACGAGCGGACTCGGGTCGAACCGCGCCGCCGCAAACTGGACCTACGCGGTCGCCGATAAAGCGATTGATTTTCTCGGCCAAAACGAGACGCTGAAGGTCACCACCAAGGTGCTTATCGCGGACGATCACGGCAGCGTGGCGACGCGCGATGTCATTATCACCATGAAGGGTGTGAATGATGCACCCACTTTGTCGGCTGGCGGCGACACTGTGACGACTGGCACGGTCGCCGAGAGTTACGGTCTTGCCGGGGACGCGACGCTTCATGTCGCCGAAGGCAGGTTTCGGTTTGCCGACGCGGATTTGAGCGACACCCATGTGGTCAAGGCCGTGGCCAAAGCCGGCGGCTATGTCGGGACATTCACACCCACGCTCCAGACCGATACCACAGGAAACGGCAAGGGTGTGGTTGCCTGGACCTTCTCCGTCGCCGATAAGGCCCTCGACGCACTCGCGGATGGGCAGCCGATAACGCAGACCTATTCAGTGTCGATCGGCGATGGCAAGGGCGGGCTGGTCAAACAGGACGTAACCGTCATTCTCAATGGAGCTGCCGATCAGTTCACGTTCTTATCATTGAACAAGCAGTCGCTGACCAAATTCTCGGCCGGCGACACCATCGCGGTCGATCATCAGGCATTCATCGGTTTGGATATCGGCGCGCTCGACGCGGCGTATTTCTCGAATGCCGGACGCGCCACGCTTTCCGGGCATGGACAATTCTTTACCGATGCCGCGCAGCGTTCGCTTTATTGGGACGCGGATGGGGCCGGAATGGGTGCGGCCGTAAAGATTGCAAGCTTCAACATGGCGTCGACCATCCACGCGACGGATATCCTGGTCATTTGAAAGGTAGCACCTTCTCGCGCCGCGTGACCTGTTGCGTTGCGTGCGGGGCAGTGAAGACGGAGGCGGCCGCGCTGGGATTGGCCGTCTGGCGGGTTTGATCGAAGTAGGCCGCGTAAGATCCGAAGCTGCCGTCTTCCGGACGGAGTTCGGCAAGTTCCGCTTGGTTCAGCACGCTTGCAAACAGCTTTTCCTGCACTGGACGATTGAGCCTCAGTGCTTCCAGAATGAGCGAGGCATCGGCTTGCCGCCAGCGCGCGACCAACAGGAAGCGGTCGACGAACTCGGCGAGCGAGCGCGCATCCGAGGTGATCGCGATGGGCGGCAAGTCCACGATGACAGTATCAAAGCGCTGTCGGAACTCCGCGAAGCAGCGCTGCATGCCGGAGGACGCCAGCACTTCGGCCGGCTCCATGGGGCGCCCCGGCCCAGTGGTGAGAATTGACAGCGGCAGGCCCGCCGCGGCGCGGAAGGCCGAGGCCTGAAACTCCGGGGTGGACACCAGATCCTGTAGCCCGATCCCGTCATCGGCCCCCAATCGCCGTGTCAGGCTCGCGCGCCGCAAATCCGCGTCGACGAGCAGCGCGCGATGGCCGGCCCGCGCGCATAGGACCGCGAGATTCGCCGCGACGAGGCTCGCCCCTTCGCCCGGAAGTGCGGATACGACACCAATGACCAAGCCACCGCGCGGTGGGCGGTATTCGTCGGCGGCGAATTTAATCCGACGCAGCGTTTCGGCGAAGACGCTTGACGGCGCATGCATGACCACGGCGAACTCACGTGGCAGCTCGATGCCCGGTCGCCCTGCTTGCAAGCGCGCGGCCGCGACGGCCGCGGTGGTCTCTGTCGGATCGATTGTCGGCAAGAAACCGAGACACGGCACGTCGGTCGCCGCCTCGATCTGGCGGCGCGTGCGCAGGCGACGGGAAAAGGCTTCGAGCACGATCGCAGCGAAGAAGCCGGCGCCGAACCCGAGGATCGCGCCGCCAAGGAGCGAGCGCGTCGTGCGGGGAAAGGTTGGCTGGCTTGGCGGTCGCGCTTCGGAGATGACGCGGGCTTCGGTCATGGGGAAGCTCTGTTTGTTCACCTCCTCCAGATATTTCTCCATGAAGGCATCGCGAATCGTCTTGACCGAATCCGCGACGCTTTGCAGCTGCTGAAGCTGGATGCGGGCTTCCTGCGCGGTGGATGAGCGACTACCGAGTTCGGTCAGTTCAGCCTCCAACGTCGCCTCGCGGCTCTTGGCGATCTCAAGGTCGCTCTTGGAGCCGTCGCGGATCCGCTTGAACTCGTCGAGAATGCTTTTTTGCAATTCGCCAAGCTGCGCGCGCATCTTGACGACGGACTCGTGGTTTGCGCCGGAGCGGACGGTCAATTCGGCGATTAAGCGCTGTGTATCGAGATACTTCGTGCGCAGCGCGATAATGATCTGGTTGGTAAACTCGTCGACGAGCCCGCCTTGCAGGTTTCCGGTCTCCACGATCGTCGTGAGCCGGGCCACCTTGGCGGCCGCCTCGCCGCGTTGCAATCGAGCGTCCGCCAGCTTTTCGCTCAGATTGTTGACCTGTTCCTCGTCGATGAATTTGCCGTCGGCGAGCACGATATTGTGCGACATGCGATAGCGCACAACGGCGCCATCGGCGGCGATGACATCCTTCTGGATGTCCGCGAGGCGGCTTGAGAACCATTGGCTCGCCTGAGTGGAGGCGACACGTTTGGCGTCGAGTTGATCGGCGATATAGGCGGCGGCGATGGCGTTGGCGATCCGCGCGGACTTATCGGCGGTGCTCGCGGTGACGGCGAGGTAGATGGCATAGGACACGTCGATGCGGTCGACCTCCAGACGCGCGGTCAGGGCCTCCATGGCGAGCTGCATGCGGCCGTCGTCGACGAGATTGCCGCCATCCCCGAAGCGTAAGAGAGCGTTCAATCGCGTCAGCAGGGGGCTCTCGCCGTTGAATTCAGGGTCTTCGTGCAGCTTCTCCGCCTCAATCGCGCGGCGAAGCACGCTGTCGGAACGAATGACCGTTATCTGGCTCTGCACGACCGACGCGTCGATCCGGCCGGCGCCGTTGGAAAAGTCCTGATCGACCGGCGCGAGGCGCTTGAAGTCGACCAAGACGGAGGCGCTTGCGCGATAACCCCGCGGTGCGATCGCGAGCACCATCGCGCCAAGGACGAGCCCCATGAAGGACGCGGCAAGGATCAGCATGCGTCGATTGCGCAGCACCTCGAAGAAGAAGACCGCGCCGCGATCTTCTCCCAATGATTGGCGACTTTCCTGCATGCGCACGCGCGATGCCGGCTGAATCCGATCCTGGTGCACGCATCCTCCATGAGCGAAGCGGGCGCGGGCTGACACAAGAGCGCGGCCCGCGAAGCGCCACGTTCAAGTTTGCCCGACTACGAATAAAATATCTAGAATATGTATTGGATCTTGATAGGTCAGATACGACGCTCGATCGACACTGTTTCGGGCGCTGGCAATAAGCTCTCGAAGACCGCGACGTATTTGTTTGCCTCGCGCTCCCAGAGAAAGGCGACATCGGCCAATTGCTTGGCGCGCGCGCCGAGGCTCGCGCGCAGCGGATCGTCGTTCATCAAGGTCTGGCAGGCCTCGGCCAAGCCGATCGAATCAGGGCGCTCGGCATAGGTACCGGCGTCGCCGAGCAGCCGCATGGTTTCGCCTAGGCGATAGGCGACCGAAGGTATGCCCAGCGCGCTGTACTCGAAGACCTTATTCATGGAGATCTTGTCGTTGTAGGGATTGACCGGGTCTGGGATGACGCCGATGTCGAAGGCGCTCAGATGCGCGAGCAGCGCTTGGCCTGAAAGATAACCGGTGAAGGTCATGTCCTCGTCCACGCCGAGTTTATGCGCAAGCGCCTTGACGCTTTCCAGGGCTGGCCCATCGCCGACGACAATCGTGTGGAAGTCATCCTGGCCAAGCCGGGTTTTGAGGTCGTGCACCGCGTGGACGAGTTGGTCGACGCCGTCTTGATCGCCGATAATGCCGATATAGCCGAGCACGTGTCGGCGGCCCTTGCGCGCGTCCGGGGCCGGCTCGACCCTGACGAGGCGCGAACGATCGGGCACGCTATAGACCGCGGTGACCGCCGCCGGCGCGACGCCACCGCGCTCGATGGCGATTTGGCGGAACGTGTCATTTGCCGAGATGACGGCGTCGGCACATTTGAAGGTCAACCATTCGGCGAGCCTCAAAAGCGCGTGGAATGGGCCCTTGCGGTTGAATTTCGCCTCGAACAGCTCCGGGGCGATGTCGTGGTGATCGAAAACGAACCGCTTGCCCAGAAGCTTATAGGGTGCGGCGACCAGGAACATCAGATCCGGCGGATTGCAGGCCTGCACGACGTCGAACCCGCCGGTACGGTGGATGCGCCAGAGAAGCCGCGTTTGATGGAACAGGGCGGTCGCATATTCCGCAACGAAGCCGAGCGCCCCGCGCGCTTCCAGCGGTAGCGGATGACGGTGGATCTCGATCCCGTCGATGGTCTCTTCGGCGAGCGGATAGGCTTTGTTACGCGGACAGATGACTGACACGGCCCATCCGGCCGCGTTGAGTGCGCGTGCTTCCTGCCAAACGCGCCGGTCGAAGGGGACCGGCAAATTCTCAACAATGATAACGCAACGTTTCACGAGGCATGCTCCTGATGGTTCGGCCCCAGCCCCATCGCGGATAAGCCTTGGTCGGCGCGAGCTCGTTCGCGCCAACGCGTCAGTTCGAGTCTCGATCCCGTGCGAGGCCGAGAAGATATTGACCATATGCGCTTTTTTCGATGCGCGTGGCCTGCCCGATAAGATGGTCGCGCGTGATCCATCCCGCCGCGTAGGCGATCTCCTCCGGGCTGGCGACGCGGAAGCCTTGGCGCTTTTCCAGGGTGCGTACAAATTCGCCCGCTTCCAGAAGCGAATCCGGCGTGCCCGTATCGAGCCAGGCGAAACCTCGGCCCATCAGCTCGACCCTGAGACTTCCGCGCTCCAGATAGACCTTGTTGACATCGGTGATCTCCAACTCGCCGCGCGGCGAGGGCTTCAGGTTCGCCGCGATCTCCACGACCTGTTGATCGTAGAAGTAAAGTCCCGTTACCGCCCAATTGGAGCGAGGCTTGGCCGGCTTTTCCTCGATCGAGCGGGCGGTGCCGTCGGCGTCAAAGGCGACCACGCCGTAACGCTCGGGATCGTTCACATGGTAGGCGAAAACGGTCGCGCCGTCCGTCCGATTGGAGGCCGCGCGCAACATTTTGGGCAGCCCGTGGCCGTAGTAGAGATTGTCTCCGAGGATCAGCGCGGAGGATCCGCCGGCGACGAAATCCGCGCCGATGATGAAGGCTTGCGCGAGGCCTTCCGGGCGTGGCTGCGCGGCGTAGCTAAGCCTCACGCCCCATTGGCTGCCGTCTTCCAGGAGCCGTTGAAAGAGCGGCAAGTCATGCGGGGTGGAAATGACCAGGATGTCCTTTATGCCCGCCATCATCAGGGTTGTCAGCGGATAGTAGATCATCGGCTTGTCGTAGACCGGTAGCAGCTGCTTTGAGATAACCTGCGTCATCGGATGCAGCCGCGTGCCGGAACCGCCGGCGAGAATGATGCCCTTCATGCGTATTGATCCTTGTATGGCCGAGAGCCGGCTCAAGTTCCCGAATCTGAAGCAATTCCTTAGGTCGGATGTACCCACCCGATCGGCAAATGCTCTGAAGCCTCAGTCGAAATAGGCCGGTAGGGCCGCAAGCGTAGGATGGGCCCGGTCCTTGGCGGATAGGATGGCGGCGGCGGGATCAACCGGCCATTGAATGCCGAGCGCGGGGTCGTCGAAGGCGAGGCCGCGATCATTCTCCGCGTCGTAATAGGCGGAGACCTTGTAGATGACCTCGACGTCCGGCTCAAGCGTGCAGAACCCGTGCGCGAAGCCGATCGGTACGAGCAGCTGCGCCCAATTTTCCGCCGACAATTCGACCGCAACGTGGTGCCCGTAGGTGGGCGACGAGCGTCGGATGTCGACCGCGATATCAAGAATGCGACCACGCACGACGCGGATCAGTTTGGTTTGTGCATTCGCGCCGGTCTGAAAGTGCAGACCGCGGATTGTGCCGGCGTCGCTTGAGCGGGAGTGATTATCCTGCACAAACAATGTGTCTATGCCGCGTCCGGCCAGGACACGGCTGGAATAGACTTCGGAAAAAAATCCGCGACTGTCGCCGATACGCGTTGGCTTGATTATTTTGACAGCGGGAATAGCGGTCTCGATCACTTCGGTCATGCGGAAGGCTTTCGGCATGACGAAGAGGGCCGGATTGATCTCACAAATAGATCTACCATGGAAGCTACCTTACTCTCACTAATTCGCGGCGAAGTTGATCTCTACCTTACCGCAGTTCCATATCCGAGAAGTAATTTTGGTTGTAGTAGGAATCAACATGCTCGCCATATCGACGAAGGATTTTGAAATTGGTGCGGTTCAAGATTGTGCCCGCGAGCTTGTCCCAGACGCGCGGCGCGGAGCCGAGGGCATCTTTCACGACGTCGCTCGAGGTCGTGCCCCAGTCGATGACCATCACGAAGGAGTCGACCATCGGCTCGACCGTTTTGGCGTCGACAACCGGCAGTAGCGGCGGAAGGTCAAGGATGACATAGTCATAGAGGCGGCCCGCGGCGCCCAGTAGCGCCTGCATCGGGTCAGACCCGAGAACCTCCACGCTCTGTGCGCCGATCCCGGTTGGGTTCATCGGGATGATGTCAAGATTGACGCGCGGCATGCTTACAGCCACCTCGTTGATGCGCGTACCCTTCATCAACACGTCGAGAAGGCCGCTTTGCTTGCGCAAACCGAGCGTGCGGCTAAGGCTCGGGTTGCGAAGATCGCAATCGATAAGAAGCACGCGCGAGCGGCCGATCGCGAGCAAATGCGCCAAGTTCCCCGCGACGCTGGTCTTGCCCTCATTGGGAAGCGCCGAGACGACGCCGACCACCCTTGCACGCTGGCGTTTCGGCATGACGTCGATCGCGGTTTTGATCGAGCGCATCGCCTCGGCCGTGACCGAGAACGGATTGCGTGCGACATAATCGAGGATCGATGACCCCGGTCCGCCGGGCCGGATGGATATTGGCTTGGTTGGGTCTCGCGCGGTGCCCGGTTCGATGATCGAGTTGGCTGTGGTGTTGACCGTCAGGCGCGGAACATAGGCCAAGCAAGCGACGCCGGTGACGGCTTCGGCTTCCTGGCGTGTGCGAATGCGCTTGCTGGTCAGTTCGAAGGCGAATGCGAGAATGAGCCCGAGCGCAAGACCGCCGGCTCCGCCGACGACGGCAATGACGCCGCGCTTTGGCTTGAACTTTCCGGTCGGCGGGAGGGCGTTGGATATGATCCGCGCCTCGCTGACGGGAAAGCTCATTTTTTGTACGGAGTCGGTGAAGCGTTGCAGCGCGGCTTCATAGGACGTGCGCAGCGTCTTGACGGTACTGTCCAGCTCGTTGAGCTTGACCTGCTTGTCGCCGATCGCAAGTGTCTTTTCGAATTGCTGCGCGAGGCTGGCGCGGATGGCGTTTTCGCGGCTGACCGCGATTTCGTAGTCGCTGCGATAACTTTCTTCGTAGCGGCGCATTTCGTTGCGGATGGCTTCGGCAAGCGCGTCGTTCTCGCTTCGCATTTTAACGACGGCGTTGTGATTGGCACCATACCGTTCGGCGAGTGCGTTCACTCGGCCGGCATTTTCCAGATACTTCTGCCGAAGCCGCGTAACGACGTCATTTTTGAAGGCATCCGACAGCAAAACGTCTTCCGATTTCGGATCGAGCTCGGCCATCCGGTCCAGATGCGCCTTGGCGTCGGCCTTCTTGGCGACGGCTTCGGCGAGCTGCGTTGAGAGCGTCGAAAGCTGTTGCTCGTCGATAGAAGCGCCGCCGACAAGCGCGATATTGTTATCTCGTCGGAAATTCACGGCCTCCGCATCGGCCGCGCGGGCCTGTTCGCCAAGCTGCTTCAGACGGCTCTTGAGCCAGTTCGCGGCCAATTGACCGGTCTCGGCATTGGAGTCGAATTGGTCCCGAATGTAGGCCTCGATGAAGCCGTTGGCGACGCGGGCGGCAAAGACCGGGTTCTCCGCGTCGTAGGAGACGTTGATCACATAGCTTTTGTCGATCCGATTGACACTTAAGCCCAGACCGACCGTGGCGACCACATCAAGGATTCGATCCTCCTCCGTTGGCTTCGTTGTGGTCTGCGAGCCCGCCAAAAGCCGGCGGAAACTGAGGCCGGACGGCGGGCGGTTGAACTCCGGCGCGTTCACGAGATCGAGCGTGAGGACGACCGAACGAATGATCCGTTCCGACTTTATAACCTCTGCTTCGCTGTCGGCGCGCCCGGAATCGATCATTGGCTCGTCGCGACGCATTCCCTGCGTATTGACTGGCGTCGACAAGGCCATGCGGCGCGGGTCCAGATTGATCTGGGCGGTGGCGCGATAGATCACCGGCTGGGTATAGGCGTAGCCGACCGCGACGAGCAACGAGACCGCGCCCATGATCAGGATCAGTCGGGCGTGACGCGTCACAATCCTGAGGATGGCGCCCAGCTCGTTTTGCAGGCTCGCCGATGCGCCGGCCTCCGATCCGGGACGCGCAATCCGGGAATCCGGCGTGAAGTCGCTCATGACGACATTCGGCGCGTGGACGAGGTCATGCGACACGCGTTGCCCTCCTTCGGCTTCAGTCCTGACGATAGATCCCAAGGATGAACTCATTTCCTCTTGTCGCCGTGGTTATATTCGTAGAATTATATGGGTCAAGACAGAGGTGGAATGATGGCGGCCGCGGGCGCGCCTTAAGATGAGGTGAAAAGCAGATCCGCATGACGATGGCCTATCCACGCGGCGCCGCCGAGAATATCGAGCGCGCCTCTCCGCGACGCCGCCGGATTGACCGGAGTTTCGCCGATCAGTCCTATCGGTTCGACGCGCGGCTTGCGCGGATCGCGGCTTTAGTCGTGATGCTCGGCTTCGTGGTTCCCACGGATCTTGTGCTGCCGATCGGCGGCGCGATCACGTTCGTCACGATCGGCCTTTGCCTCGCCGCTCCGATGATGCTCCGTGCACTCGTGGGAAAGTTCGTGTCAGGTGGCGGACAGTTCGTCGCGTCTGACTTTTTCGTCATCGCCTCGACGATATGGATCTTCTGGAGCTGTTATGTCCATCTTGGTCCGGCAGGGCTTGTGGGGAATGGCGGACTTGGAGCCATCCAGTTCCTCCTCGGCTATTTGACCGCGCGTGTCTTCTTCGGTTCGCCCGCCGGACTCGGCGTCTTTGTCGGTGTGCTGAAGCCGGTCGTGCTTGTGGTGCTTGGGCTTGCGCTCTTGGAGACAGCGTCCGGTAGCAACATCGTCGGGAACTTTGCGGCGTCGATTTTCCCAAGGGGTAACGTCGATCCGATGCAGGCGGGCACGGTCGCCTACCGCATGGGGCTTGTCCGAGCTCGTGGCCCGATCGAGCATCCGATCTTGCTCGGAATATTCTTCTCGGTCGCCTTGATGCTGTTTTGGACCATGCTCGAGTCCGAAATCGAGCGCATGAAATGGGCGGCGATAACGATATTCGGGACGTTCCTCAGTCTTTCTTCAGCGCCGTTCCTGGGATTAATCGTGTTCACGGGCGTCTTTGCCTTCGGCGCGGCCTTCAAGCGATTTTCGTGGGGCTGGCTGCTGCTTTGGTTCGGCATCTGCTACGCCGCCATGCTGATCCTCCTGTTTTTCGATGATCCCCTGCGTTTCGTGATTGAGAACCTAACGCTTGATCCGCAGACCGGGCTATTTCGACTGCTCATTTGGCGCTGGGTCGGGCTGAACCTGTCGCATAACCCGTTTCTCGGCATTGGCTTTGACGATTGGATCCGGCCGGACGCGATGCCGGCGAGCATCGACTCGCTCTGGCTCGTTCAAGCCCTGCGCTATGGCTATCCAGCCGCGGTGCTCCTGGCGCTGTCGTTGATCTCGGCCTTCGTGATCCTCCCGACGCGACGGATCCATCGGTTCGACACCGCTCGGCATGCGAGGGCACGGGTCGGCGTGACCACGATCATGCTGATCCTCGGCCTCCTCGCCTTCACGGTCCACTATTGGGGAACAGCTTGGCTTATGCTTTCGCTGATCGTTGGGATGCGGGCCGGACTGACCGAGAGCCGTCACCTGCCGCCGACGATGCGCGGCGATATCCGACTTGGACGATGATCTCGCACCGCAAAACGGATCAAACGAGACCGACGCATTACAATTTTGTCTTAGAAATTCGCAAATTATTATTTCACTGTCGTTGTATAAATTAACAGGAATATGGTTAGCGATTCATTAATACATAAATAAATAAAGTTATATTTTTGGATAAATCAGTTAATTTGAGAAATTCATGAGCAAGATTTTACAAATACAGTCATAATGCATCGTGGATAGATCGATGTTGTTTGAAAAGCACATAAGTGATTCGAAGTCCGGTTGAATTGTCTTTTTCAATGTCAATGATTGCATGAAATTGAATATTAAGTGATAAGGCATGACGAATCTGTTGGGAGTGTCAGCGTTGCTCGTTTTGTCCTTGTCCCGATCGGCGGCCGTTCTCGTTGGGCTTCTTGCCCTCGTTGGCTGCGAGAGTCTTCCCTCGGGGGGGCCACGGCCACCGACGGTCCCGCTGGTGGAGAGCGAGGAGACGCTGCCGCATATCTTCGTCCCGGTTACGACGCGTGTTGTTGATCTTGCCTCCAAGTCGCTCGATCGGACGTCGCTCGGCGAGCTTTCGGCGGCGCGGCGCGGCAAATACGACGTGCGGCTCGGCGTCGGCGATGTCGTAGCGGTGACGATCTTCGAAGCGTCGGCGGGTGGGTTGTTCATCCCAGCCGAGGCGGGGTCGCGCTCTGGCAACTTCGTAACCTTCCCCGATCAGCAGATCGACAAGAACGGCAATATCTCCATTCCGTATGCGGGTGCTGTCGGAGCCGCGGGGCGGATGATCCCGGAAGTACAGGCAACCATCGAGGAACGTCTGCGCAATCGCGCGATCGAGCCGCAGGCGATCATCACGGTCAAGCAGCAGCTGTCGTCGCTGGTCAGCGTGCTCGGCGAAGTCAACACGCCGCTCCGCGCTCCGATCAACCCGGCCGGAGAGCGCGTGCTCGACGCGATCTCGCAGGCCGGCGGCCCTCGCTATCCGGGATACGAGACTTACCTCACGCTGACGCGCGGCGACCAGAAGCGAACCATTTATTTCAATCGATTGGTGAATGAGCCAAGCAACAACATTTTTGTTCAGCCGGGCGACACGATCTACGTCTTCCGCGAGAACCGGTCCTTCGTGGTGCTCGGCGCGACCGGGCTCAACGGAAAGTACAATTTCGAGCAGGAGACGCTCACCGTCTCCGAAGCCCTCGGCAAGGGCGGCGGTTTGCTCGACGAGCGCGCCAATCCGGGCGCGGTCTACATCTACCGGCTGGAGCCGCGCCAAACGGCGATCGACCTCGGCTTTGATCCGAAACCGTTCCCGGGCGAACGCGTTCCGGTCATCTACAGCTTCGATCTGCGCGCCGATCGATCGTTTTTCCTAACAAGCGGGTTCCAGGTTCGCGACAAGGACATCATTTACGTCGCCAATGCCGCCGCCGTGGAGCTGCTCAAGGCCTTGACCGTCATACGCTCAGCCGTAGCAAGCGGCCAAGACGTCCGAGATGTTGCGCGCCGTAACTGAACACCAGAGCCTGTCCCGTTCGGATCGAAGCGATCCGAACGAAGAAGACTGGCTC
>JBEINZ010000125.1:0-9044 GCA_040377825.1 Hyphomicrobiales bacterium
ACTTCAATTGTTTTTGGTAAGCGTTCCAAAGCATGCTTCTCATTAAAGGAGAGTCTGCGCTTCGGGCTTGTTGCTCTCGATAGGTCCTTCGCTTGGGAAAGCGAAGCCGGAGCGGCCAGCTTTTCCGTCATGCGGGGCTTCACACCGTAACCGCGCTGCGAGACCATATCCGAGTAACCGCCCGCATATTCCGTCCAGATTCCGTTACCATCAGACACGACAACCGAAGTCGCGATCCGGTCAAGGAAGTCTCGGTCATGGGATACCAAAATGACGGTTCCTGGGTAGTCGGCGATCGTTTCTTCAAGTAGATCAAGGGTTTCCAGGTCGAGATCGTTGGTTGGTTCATCCAACACGATAAGATTGGAGGGCTTGGCCAAGGCACGGGCCAACATGAGGCGCCCGCGTTCGCCGCCGGATAAGACGGAGACCGGCGTGCCCGCCTGATCCGGGCCGAACAGGAAGTCCTTGAGATAACTCATGATATGTCGAGGCTGACCACCAATGACAATAGTGTCTCCGCGCCCGCCGCTCATGGCCTCGCGAAGGGATTGCGTCGGATCCAGTCCCTCGCGTTTTTGATCGAGCGTGACCATCTCAACATTGGCGCCGTGCCGAACTGTTCCGGAATCGGGGGCGACTGTCCCGGTGAGGAGCCCGACCAATGTGGTCTTTCCGGCGCCGTTCGGTCCAATCAGGCCGAGACGATCGCCGCGAGCGATGCGAACTGAGAAATCAGTCACGATGGGTCGTTCGCCCCAGCTTTTGGACGCCCCGATTGCCTCAACGACAAGTTTCCCGGACGCGTCTGCTTCGCTGACAGTCATTTTCACGTCGCCAACCGGTCGCCGAAGCTCCGTTTTCTTGCTGCGCATGGCATGAAGGTCCCCGAGTCGACGCACGTTGCGTTTCCGTCGGGCAGTCACACCGTAACGAAGCCAGTCTAGCTCGGCAACAATTTTGCGGTCGAGCTTATGGGCCTCGCGTTCCTCTTCGGCGAATACATCATCGCGCCAAGCCTCGAAGTGGCTGAATCCGCGATCCATTCGGCGCGCCGTGCCGCGATCGAGCCAGACGGTCGATCGCGAGAGATTTTCCAGGAAACGGCGGTCGTGGCTGATCAGGACGAGCGCCGAGCGGATCGTCTTCAATTCGCTTTCCAGCCATTCAATGACTGGAAGATCCAAATGGTTCGTCGGCTCATCGAGGAGAAGCACATCCGGGGAGGGCGCCAGAGCGCGTGCGAGCGCGGCGCGCCGGGCCTCGCCGCCGGAAATCCGCTTTGGATCCTCGTTGCCGGTAAGGCCTAATTCCTCAATGAGATAACGGGCGCGATAGGCGTCGTCGGCCGGTCCGAGCCCGTCTTCCACATAGGCAAGCGTCGAGGCGTAGGTTGTAAGGTCTGGCTCCTGCGGCAGATATCGGATTGTCGTGCCCTGCGTCACTACCCGCTCGCCGCGATCGGCCTCGACGAGGCCCGCCGCGATCTTCAACAGCGTGGATTTGCCCGAGCCGTTGCGCCCGACGAGGCAGAGGCGTTCGTTTTCGAATACGGCGAGGTCGGCGCCGGCGAGGACGGGGGCGCCGCCGAAGGTCAGGTGGACATTGCGGAGGGTCAGGAGTGGTGCAGCCATGGGCGGGACTTAGCCGAAACGCGCGGCGAAGGCCATGGGCGGGTTTACAGCGGTGGCTTGGCGGACGGATAAGGTGTTGTTCGCGAGGGATCTTCGCCGATGTTAGAACATCTCTGGGTGGTATTCACGATCATTGCCGCTGCCTCGCAGACGATGCGAAATGCCTTGCAGCGTGATTTGGTCGGCGTGGTGGGCACGGTCGGGGCCACGCACGCGCGGTTCCTTTACGGGATGCCCTTCGGTCTGCTGTTTCTCGGCATCATCGCTCAAGCGACGGATACAAAAGCCTTTTTCCCAAGCCTCGCCTTCTTGGCCTGGACGACGTTGGGCGCCGTCGCGCAGATCCTTGCGACCGCCCTGATGTTGGCGGCTATGAAGTCGAGATCGTTCTTGGTGACAATCGCCTATACCAAGACCGAAACCGTCCTTATCGTCGTGTTCGGATTGATATTTTTAGGAGAGGTTCCGACTGCGCCGCTACTGGCGGCGGTCGCGGTGGCCACGATTGGCGTCATGATCATGAGCTGGCCGAAGCAGGGCGCGGCTTCCGGGGCCGTGCGATCCTGGCGACCGGCCTTTATGGGGATCGCGGCCGGCGGCCTTTTCGGGCTGGCGGCGGTTGGTTTCAAGGGCGGGATCCAGTCCTTGGCCTTACCGAGCTTCGTCATGGCGGCTGCGACGACATTGGCTGTCGCACTAGCAATTCAAACCAGCATCCTGACGTTGTATCTTCTGGTCACCGATCGATCGGCATTGGTCAAGCTGGCGCGGGCCTGGAAACCTTCGCTTTCCGCGGGATTCCTCGGTGCCTTTGCATCGCAGATGTGGTTTCTCGGCTTCGCCCTGGAGCCGGTGGCACATGTGCGGACACTCGGTTTGGTTGAAATACTATTCTCGCTCGCCGTGTCCCGAAAGTTGTTCGCTCAGGTGACGAGCCCGCGCGAGGGAACCGGCATCGCGCTGTTGGTAATCGGCGTCATCGTTGTACTAAATACCTGAAATACCGCTCCGGCCTGAGCCGGAGCGGTTGGGGCGGCCATTGACGGAGGCGGATCGGCCGCCCGTGAGACAAACGGCGCTTGGCGGCCGCCGCAGGTCTCATTCGGTTGTCAAGCTTGGTCGCACCGACACGATCTGTTCGGGATAACCGAGCCAGAACAATGACTTCGATGAGTTACCTCTGCGCCTTGCGGGCGCGCTTCACGACGCGCTCGCCGACTTCGGCGGAGGCGACAGCGTAGCCGGCGACATTGGCGCAGCGGACGCCTTGCAGGGCCAGGGCGGCGGCGACTTCCGGCTCGTTGCAAAGCAACTGGGTTGCGGCGGTGCGATATCCCATCGAATAGAGGGTCCGCGAATAAAGCCTTAGGTTGCACCCCTTGTCGACCGTGGTGGTGCCGAACGAGATGCCGAAAACTGGAGCTGACGCGCCAAAAGAGGCGCTGCCGGCGCAGGTTTCGATACCGGCGGCCGCCAAACCGGGGGCAATGGCGGAGGGCGTTTGGCGTGGAACCCGGGTCACAACAGACGTCGAACTGCCATTGTTGTTGCCGTTCCCGTTTCCGGTATTGTTGCCGTTACCGTTACCAGAACCGGTGTTGCCATTGCCGTTTCTAGTGCCGTCAAATGCCATGGCGGGCATGGATGCAAGGCCAGCGGCGACGAGGACAATAACTGTTAGGATACGCATGACTTTGAACCTCGTTAATGTTTGAATGCGGGTATGTATTCATGAAAATGAATATATATGAACTTTCGAATTAGAAAACACCTTCGACTGCTTGGTCTGTCAAAATCTGGAGATAACGTTAATGCAATATGAAGCGGAGTGGTAGATTGTTAAAAATATATATTAACGTTTATTAATTCATTAGCCTGATCGCCCAGCAAAGCGGTTCGTTCCTTTGAAAATCCCGCGAAAACGGCGACTTAAGCTGATATCGTTGAATCCCGGATCTGTAATCGGCTCAGTTCGTTCCCATATAAATCGACGCGTTTTCTTTCCCGAGGGAGCTCCAACGTGAACAACGTCGTCCTCAAGACACCGATGCAATATCTGGATAAGGCCTTGGGTGCACTCAAGGATTTGGGGCTAACGCCGGCCCGGACCGACGACGCGCCGGTGGTCGGGCTGCTCGAAAAAATTTCGGACCTCGATAACGATCGGATCGTCGTGATCGCGCGGACGCTTGGCCAGACCTCGGTCTTCAACGAAATCGTTCGAGACCAGATCGCCGCCATGACGATCGGCGAGCGGTACAAGTCCATCACCGACGGCTTCAACTCGATCCGCGACGACGCCAAGGCGATGGTGGACCAGATCGCCGACGGAAAGCTCAATGCATTCGAGCGGGCGACGAATGTTTGGATGAAGATTTCGCGCGGCGATATCGCCGACCGGTTCGACAAAATTCGGGCGGTTTACTTGGACGTTACGAAGTCCACAAAGGTCCAGATCGAGCGCGAACATATCATCCTGGAAGCGTATCGGGATTTTCGCGGCGCGCTGAAGCAGGCCGAGATCCTCGCGCTTGAGGTTTTGAAGAAGGCGGAGGCCGCGCTGAACGACTCACAGGTCAAGCTCAAGGCGGCTGCCGACGCGGTTTCGAGCTTCCAGGGCGAGCCGGCCGAGCGCGCCAAGCTTGAGCTTGTCCGCGATGAACAATTGCGCGCGACCCAAAACGAAGAGGGCCGCTACCAGATCGCCAAGGATTTATCCGACAATCTGACGATCGGCTACAATACCTCCGAAGTCATCATGGCTAGGATGATGCAGTCGACGAACGCCAAAGAGCGAGTGTACCAGCAGTCGATCAGCTTCTTCTCAACAAATGACTCGGTATTTACCGCGCTCAAGGCATCATTCACGGGCATGTTCGGCCTCCATGAGGCGACCGAAAGCCTGAACGCGATGAAGGAAGGCGTATCCAAGAGCTTGGAGACGTTGGCCGATATCGGCGACAAGGTTCAAGAGGCGGCGGTGCGGGCCGGCTATGGGCCGACGATCCGGGCGGATGCGGTCAAAAAGCTGGTGGAGTCGGTTATCACCTTCCAAGAGAAATCGGCCGAGATCGTCACCGAGATGCGTGAACAGTCGACCAAGAACTCGGCGGAAATCCGCGATGCCGTTGAAGACGGCAAGCGCCGGCTTGCGCGTCTCGTTGCCGAGGGTAATCAGAAACTGAATGTCTGACGCAACCGCCGCCGCCGCCGAACCGGTTGTGGCCGCGCCGCCGCCGGAGGCCAAACTAGACGACGTCATGCTCGCCATGGACGTTGTCGATACGCTACGTCATCAGGACGTCCAGGTCGCGCGCGAGCTTGATGAAGACGAGCGTGACCGACAATTGATCGAACGGCTGCGGTTGATTTATCGCGGCCAGGGGATCGTTGTGACCGATGCGATTCTCGTCGAGGGCGTCAAGGCGCTGAAGGAGAGCCGCTTCGTCTATACGCCGCCGCGCCCCGGCTTGGGGCGGACACTGGCGCTCGTTTGGGTTGATCGGAAGCGGATCGGAACGGGTGCGCTGGTTGCGGCTCTGGCGCTTGGCATAGGCTTCGGCGCCTATCAGTATTTCGTGGTCGGCGCCGCCGAACGCGAAGCTGCCGCGCAAAGGATCGAATTCACCGAGACGCTGCCTCGGGAGGTCGAGCGCTTGTCCAAGGCGATCGATGCAGAAGCCCGGGTCGAGGAAGCCCGCCGGCGCGCGGCGGCTTCGGTTGCCGAGGCCGAGCAGGCCATGGCCGCGAAAGACGGCTCCGCGGCGCGGAGGGCCATCGCCGATCTCTCGGCTCTCCTTGCGCAGCTTCGTCAGACCTTCACGTTGCGCATCGTTTCGCGGCCGGGGGAGCAGTCGGGCATCTTCCGCTTGCCGCCCAATCGGACCTCCCGCAACTACTATCTAATCGTCGAGCCAATCGGCCCCGATGGTCGGCCGGTGAAGCTGCCGATAACCTCGGAGGAAGACCAGAAGACCGTCACCATCGATCGCTTCGGCGTGCGGGTGAGCCCGGAGACCTTCGACCGCGTTCGCCGCGATAAGGCCGATGACGGGATCATCCAGCGCGCCGTTCTCGGCGAGAAACGAAGGGGCGAACTCGACATCCGCTATACCGACGGCATGACCGTGTCCGGCGGCTTCATCACCTCGGGATGGTGACACAATGATTTCCGGCCGTGACACACTTGGCACCATGGAACAGGCGATTTCCAATGCGCGGGCGGAGGAGAGCCGCCTGGATGCGACCTTGACCGCCGCGACCGAGGAGGCCGCGCAGCTGCGCGGTTCGTTAGGCGATGCGTTTCGCGCGCTCGCGAAGTTGCGGCTGGATGAGATATCGAGCGCGACCGTCACAAGCCGCCTGGATGAGACCGAAACCCGCGCGCTTGCGCTGATGAAGGAAGCGCAAACCCGGATTCTGGAGATTGCCCGGCGCCGAGACGCGGCAGCCGCGACCATTGCGGCGATCGAGGCCGAGCGGATGTCCGCGGCCGAGGCGGTCGAAGCCGTCG
The DNA here is from genome assembly GCA_040377825.1 of Hyphomicrobiales bacterium. Lineage (GTDB taxonomy): Bacteria > Pseudomonadota > Alphaproteobacteria > Rhizobiales > Ancalomicrobiaceae > JBEINZ01. The sequence goes on from JBEINZ010000125.1 coordinate 6,148, forward strand.
AGAAAGAAATCGACACGCTGATCGCGGCGACAGAAGCGCGTGTCAGCGCCGAGCCGGGCTGGATCGCGGCCAAGTCCCGCTCGGAAGAAGCAGCCCGCATTGCCGAGGAGTCCCAGCGCAAGGCCGAACAGGCCGATCAAGACCGTAAGGTAAAGGGCGCGCCTTATGAAGGCGACCGTCTGTTCATGTATCTCTGGGGCCGAAACTTCGGCACGAGTGCCTATTTGGCGGAGGGCTTGACCCGGTTTTTCGATCGCAGGGTGGCGGCGCTGGTCGGCTATTCCGAGGCGCGGCCGAACTACGCGATGCTGATCGAAATCCCCGCGCGGTTGCGCGCCCATGCCGCGCGGCGTCTTGCGGAGATCGAGGAGGCGAAGACCGAGCTGGCCGCGATCGAGCGGCGCTTCCTGGAGGCCGACGGGATCGTCGCGCTTGAGGATCGCTTGAAGACGGCGGAGGCCGCGCTCGACGCCGTCGATCACCACATTGCCGAGGCGCGCGCCGCATTGGACACTATCGACCGCGAACATGCCGAGGCCCTATCCCCGGCCACGAAAACCGGCGTCGGCGAGGCCGTTGACCTGATCGCGGCCGAATTGGCGGGAGAAGACCTGCAAACCCTCTATCGGCAGGCGCATGCGACGCCCGATCCGCGCGACGAGGCAATCTTGCGCCGGATCGAGGATCTGAACATCGCCATCGCGCGGTCTGACAGGCTCTTGGCCGACATTCGTCGTAATGCACGCGAAGTCGCCGCCCGGCGCTGCGAGCTTGAAGGGGTGCGAGACGATTTCCGGCGTAAGGGCTATGATCGCTCGGATGTCGTTTTTGGCAACGAGCATATGATCGGTCAGATGATCGGCGGCATCATTGGCGGCGCGCTCCGCAGCCCGGATCTCTGGCGGGTTTTGAACCAGGGCTACGGGCGCCAACCGCGCCGCCAGGGGCCGACCTTCGGCGGCGGTTCGGGCTCCTCCAATTCGCGTGGCGATCGCGGCGGGTTCTCAACCGGCGGCGGCTTCGGCGGCGGGGATAACCGGGGCGGCGGCGGCTTTTCGACCGGGGGCGGCTTCTAGCCGAATAGCAGCATAAGGTATCTCCGCTTATGGCGAAGTCTCTAAAACGCGCATCCGGAATGCCGCCGAAGGCCGGCGGGAGCATCCCCGAAACAGCGCGGGACGCGCGGCCGCGCCGCCCGGCGCGGCCATGTCCGACATGCGGGCGCATGTCCTTGGAAAAGAGCTTTCCCTTTTGTTCGGACCGCTGCCGACAGGTCGACCTGCATCGCTGGCTATCGGGCGCCTATGCGATCCCCGTGGTCGACGACGGATCGGCCGAGGACGAGTAGTTTGCGGCTTGGTACTCGTGGCAAGGGACCCCTCATCCGGCCTTCGGCCACCTTTTCCCCGTGAGGGAGAAGGAGCCCGACGGGCGGATGAGGGGTTGGTTCAACGATACTGATTTCTCATCAAGGCGATCCTAATCATAACGTAGGTCGGCTGCCTTGCCCCCGAAGACGCGATAGGCGAAGGCCGTATAGGCCACGATCACCGGCAGGACGAAGAAGGTTCCCGCGAGGATGATCGCAAGACTTTCCGGCGCGGACGCCGCCTCGTAGATCGTCAGTCGATCGGGCACGACATAGGGGTAGAACGAGTAGGCGAGGCCGGCGAAGCCGCAGGCAAAAAGGCCGACCGTGGCAGCAAAGGGGAGCCAGGCGAACCGATCCTCGCGCGCCGGCAGATGCTTGAGAGCGATGGCGAGCGCGGCGATCAGGATCGCGGACGTGATCGGCAGCGGCGCGAGCAGGATGATCTCGGGGATCTTGAACCATTTGTCCAGAATGCGCGGGCTGGCGAGCGGTGTCGCGACCGAAATCGCCGCGAGGCCGAGCGCGGTCAGGATCAGGGCCTTCTTCGCCCAGCCAACGGCCTTGATTTGCAGATCGCCGTCGGTTTTGAGGATCAGCCACGTCGCGCCGATCAGCGCGTAGGCGGAGGCGAGACAGATCGCCGTCATGAGGGCGAAGGCGATATCGCCAAGGCCGCCGGCGAGCCCCAGAACATAGATCCCGAGCATGTAGCCTTGCGAAAGTGCCGTCATCAGCGAGCCTACGAAAAAGACGTTGTTCCACAAGGCCTTATTCTCAGGCGCCACTTTAGCGCGGAACTCGAAGGCGACACCGCGCATGACCAGCCCGATCAACATGACCGCGACCGGCAGATAGAGCGCGGTCAAGATGATCCCGTGCGCGAGCGGGAAGGCGACCAGCAGGAGCCCGACCGCCAGGACAAGCCAGGTTTCGTTGGCGTCCCAGAACGGGCCGATCGCTGCGATCATGCGATCTTTTTCAGTGTCGTCGGCGAGCGGCAGGAGCAAGCCGACGCCGAGGTCGTAGCCATCAAGCACGACATAGACGAGGATCGAGATCCCCATCAGCGCCGCAAAGACGACCGGCAGCCACGTCGCGGGTTCGGCGAAGAGCGTTGCGATCATGCTCGTCACTCCGCTGGAACCATTGAAGTTGGAACGGCGGCGGGCGTGCGCGGCAGTCCCGTCTTGCCGCCCTTCGCCGCGAGATGAAACAGCGTCGTCACATAGGCCGCGGTCAGCAAGACATAGACCGCGAGATAGGCCGCGAGCGTCGTTGCGATCATGCCGGCGGGGACCGTGGAGGCGGCGTCGGCCGTCGACAGCACGCCGGTGACGAGCCAGGGTTGGCGGCCGATTTCCGTAACGTACCAACCCGCCAAGGTGGCGACCCAGCCGGCGAAGGTCATGCCGACGAGAACGCGGGCAAGCCACGGATGCGGCTCGCGCCCGCGCCGCATCGACCAGACGGCGAACCACGAGACGGCGAGCATCAAGAGCCCCATGCCGACCATCACGCGGAAAGC
>JBEINZ010000241.1:0-4589 GCA_040377825.1 Hyphomicrobiales bacterium
AAGGCGATCGACCTCGTCGACGAGGCCGGCGCGCGGCTGCGCATGCAGGTGGATTCCAAGCCCGAGGAACTCGACGAACTCGATCGCAAGGCGATCCAGCTGAAGATCGAGCGCGAGGCCCTGAAGAAGGAGAACGATCAGGGCTCGCGCGATCGTCTGACGCGCTTGGAAAAAGATCTCGCCGGCCTGGAGGAAGAGGCCTCGGCGCTGAACGCGCGCTGGCAGGGCGAAAAGGATAAGCTCCAGTCCGCGAACAAGCTGAAAGAGGCGCTGGATCAAGCGCGCCTCGAACTGGAACAAGCTCAACGTCGCGGCGATTGGGCCAAGGCGGGGGAACTCGCCTATGGCGTGATCCCCGATCTCGATAAGAAGGTCAAGGAAGCCGAGGCGCATTCCGATGAAGCGATGGTGCCGGAGGAAGTGACCTCCGACCATGTCGCGCAGGTCGTGTCGCGCTGGACCGGGGTCCCGGTCGATCGCATGCTCGAGGGCGAGCGCGAGAAGCTGCTGCGCATGGAGGACGATCTCGCCAAGCGCGTGGTCGGCCAAGCCGAAGCCGTCCATGCGGTCTCCACCGCCGTCCGCCGCGCACGCGCGGGCTTGCAGGATCCCAATCGGCCGATCGGCTCGTTCATGTTCCTCGGACCGACCGGCGTCGGTAAGACCGAGCTGACCAAGGCGCTGGCCGCGTTCCTGTTCGACGACGAGAGCGCAATGGTTCGCATCGATATGTCCGAGTTCATGGAAAAACATTCCGTCGCCCGGCTGATCGGAGCGCCTCCCGGCTATGTCGGATACGAGGAAGGCGGCACGCTGACCGAGGCCGTGCGGCGGCGGCCTTATCAGGTCATTCTGTTCGACGAGGTGGAAAAGGCCCACCACGACGTCTTCAATGTGCTCCTCCAGGTGCTTGACGACGGCCGTTTGACCGACGGTCAGGGCCGCACGGTCGATTTCCGCAATAGCCTGATCGTCATGACCTCCAATCTCGGCGCCGAATTCCTGGCTAACCAGCCCGAGGGCGAGGACGTCGACGCCGTCCGCGATCTCGTGATGAACGTCGTTCGCGGGCATTTCCGGCCCGAATTTCTCAATCGGCTCGACGAGATCATTCTGTTCCACCGGCTGAAACGCAGCGAGATGGGTGCGATCGTCGACATTCAGATGGAGCGGCTCCGCAAGCTTCTCGGCGATCGTCAGATCGAAATCGTCCTCGAACCGTCGGCTCGGACGTGGCTTGCCGAGAAGGGGTACGATCCGGTCTATGGCGCGCGGCCGCTGAAACGCGTGATCCAGCGTTTCGTACAGGACCCCTTGGCCGAAAAGATCCTGGCCGGCACGATCGCCGATCGCGAAACGATCGACATCGCGGCCGGGAGTGATCGCTTGCTGTTTTCGACAAGGGCGCGGCCCGCCGTCGAAGCCGCGTAAGCTGTGTGAATTTGGCTAGGCGCCCGGACCTTGACCAAGACAGTGTGACGGGTGATCGATGAAGGTCTAATCTCGCGGCACTCAATCAAACACGAGCCGCCCGTGACCGATTCGACCCCGTCCGCGACCAAGCCTCATACGCTCCGCCACGGACCTTCCGAGGACGCGCTGGCGTTCGTGACCGGGACCATGGCTGTCGCTCTCGGGCTCTATCTGCTCCAACGCGGCGAACTTGCGACGGGGGGCACTGCCGGGCTCGCTTTGCTTCTGCACCACGCGACCGGCTGGTCGCTCGGAGGGCTTTTCTTCGCGGTCAATTTGCCCTTCTACATTTTCGCCCAGCGCGCGCTCGGCACGCGCTTCACGCTCAATACATTTGCAGCGGTCGCATTGCTGTCCGCTGAAACGGCGCTATTGCCACATTTCATCAGCGTTTCCGCGATCAACCCTATCTTCGCGGCGGTTATGGGTGGGCTCCTCATCGGTATGGGGATCCTGGCCCTCGTCCGACATAAGGCAAGCCTCGGTGGGGTCGGCGGACTCGCGCTCTATTTGCAGGAGCGACGCGGCTGGAGCGCCGGGAAGGTCCAGATGGCAGTCGATTGCCTGATCGTCGCGTCGGCGTTCTTTGTCATGGAACCCGTGAGCGTCATGATTTCTGTTCTTGGAGCTATCGTTTTGAATTTGGTTCTCGCGATGAACCACCGTCCCGGCCGTTATCTCGGCTTTTGATGTCTTCCAGAGTTTAGTTTCCGGCCAGTTTCGCCGGCATGGCCTTCATCGTCATCAGCGCATCGGTATGCGAGCGTTCGCGCTGGAATTCCGCCAGCATGCCGCCGCCGAGTTCCTTGCCGCGTGGCAGGCGTACACGCATTGGATCGACCGCGACTTGATTGATGTAAACCTCGTAGTGAAGATGCGGTCCGGTCGAAAGCCCGGTTGATCCGACATAGCCGATGACTTGACCCTGGCGGACGCGCGTACCCTTTTCGATGCCTTTGGCAAAGGACGACATATGGCCGTAGCCAGTGCCGTAGCCGTTGTTGTGGGCGATCTTGACAAAGCGGCCATAGCCACCTTTCCAGCCGGCTTCCTCAATGACGCCGCTCCCTGAGGCGAGAATCGGCGAACCAACCGACGCTGCCCAATCGACGCCGGTATGCATCCGATAATAGCCTAGGATTGGGTGTCGGCGACCGCCGAACCCGGAGCGGAAAACGCCGCCGTCCATCGGCTTGCGCATCAGGAACTTTTTCGCGCTGCGTCCGGCCTCGTCATAGTAATCAACCGTGCCGTCATCGGGGGAGCGATACCGATAGAAGCGCTTCTGTTGGCCATTGATCGTGATCGAGGTGTAGAGAATTTCACGGACGGACTTCGGATCGTTTTCATCATCCAACGCGTAGAAAACCTCGAAGCCATCGCCGGGCTTGACGCGGGCATTGAAGTCGACATCGTAACTGAAGATCTGCACCAAGTCCTTGATCGTCGAGACAGGGATCTGATGGTCGAGACCCGTCTGATACAGACTTTCATACAGGCTCGGAATCGCGCTGGCCGCTGCGGTCGTCTCATCCTCGTCGCTGCCGGAATCCGCCTCATTGGCGGTCGGTTCCTGCGCGGTCACGAAGGTTCCTTCGTCGGAGAGCGCGACGGTCACGACGTGATCGCTGCCGTTATAAAGGCTGACGCGCACGGGCTTCAGTTTCTCGGAGGCGTCGATTTTTGCCAGACCTAGGCGTGCCCGATACGAGCCATCGAGATTTCGAAGTTCGAATGTACGCGCAAGCGCCTTGATAATGTCGGCCGCGAGCTTGTCGTCCGACTGGTTGTCACGCAGGATGGTTTTTAATGCCTCGATCGAGGCGACCGGAACCGTCTTTTCGTCGAGACCATTGCCGGTGGTCGGACCTGCGCGCTCCGTCAAGCTCTTTGGGAAGAACGACACATTCTCCGGCGTTATCCGCAGCTCCATGACAGACGCAATCCCGGCTGGTCCGAAGCTCGCGTCGAAGCGATCAACATCGGATGCGATCGGTAGGGCAGCGGTCTGCACGCTGCCGTCGCTCAAGAACCGAGCCTGATCACGCACGATACGCTCGACCTCGCTCGCGGTCATCGTGACCTCCGGATCAAAGAGCGTGGAGTCTGCCGGGAAATCACGAGTACGAAGCGCAACCTCGCCTTCGACCATCGCATCGTAGAACGATGGGTTCTTCGAGGCCTGCCCCTTGTTGCCTCCCGAGAGTATCTCGGTATCGGCAAAGACCTTAAGCGGGTTGAAAGGCGGGAGGCTGGTCACAGCGTCGCTTTTGCGCATGGTCAAAGCCGTTGCCACGCGCACGAAGGGCCGCGTTTTGACGATGTCCTTGTCGCCGATGCGATTGACCGTTGAAAGATTGAGCACATGGCGACCCGATGCCAGCTCCGCATTGGCGCGCATGCGGTCGCCCTTCGGCAGAAGCTGCGCGGCCGGAGTTGATGGGCGTATCCGGCCAAAGTCCGGATCTTCGCGCTGGGTGGCCGCGTAGATCTCCGCAGGCGTGGCCGCGAGCGAGCGACGCCCGTCGAGCGCGGTCATCAGTGCGCCGCCCATCAGAAATGCTGACGTCATCCCGGTCAGCACGGTTCCGGCCAACCAACGCAAGCTAACTTGCCGACGATCGAACGGCGCGTCTCGGCCGCCAGCAACAAGCGGCGGTTCGTCACCCAAGTCGATCGTGTCGTTGCCGAGAGATCGCGAACCGTACATGAGCCTCGTCGAGGTTGGACCGGCGGTCGCCGGAGCCTTAGATCACGTAAGGAAAGTGCACCGAACCGAGCGTAGCGTCAACGCAAAGCCTAAGGACGAACGCCAAGCATCCGCTTGTTCGTCCTTGATTGCGGCCAAATCGAGAAATTTTCAGGCCATTGTGAACCGCTTGAAGCGTGGCTTGGAGGAACAGACTTATCCACAGCGTGCTGCCGCGGTTTTCCGGGATTTGGCGCTGTCGAGCAGAGCGCGGTGAAAAAAGTTCGGACGACGGTGTTGACGCACGAACAGGGCTGCGACTATAACCCGCCCCATGAACGAGGGCATTGAGCCCGGCGGGCTTTGGTGCTTGTTGGGGATGTTTTTGTTTTCTTCCGGCTTTGGTGCTGGAGCTTCTCTCTGAAGA
>JBEINZ010000261.1:0-4176 GCA_040377825.1 Hyphomicrobiales bacterium
CCGCGAAGGCTACGCCACGCAGCGTCAGATCGAGATCCGCCGACGGACAGACGATGCCGGCATTGTTGCCGCCGAGTTCCAGCAGCGCGCGGGCGAAGCGCTGCGCGAGCCGTGGGCCGACCTGCCGGCCCATGGCTGTCGAACCGGTCGCCGAGACAATCGGCACGCGTTGATCTTCGACCAAGGCTTCCCCAACCGCGCGGCCGCCGATCAGCACCTCCACGAGGCCGCGCGGCGCGGAGCCGCCCTCGGCCTCGAAGCGCGACACCGCGCGGTTGAAAATCGCGGCGGTTGCGAGCGCCGTCAGCGGCGTCTTCTCTGAAGGCTTCCATACGACGGAGTTACCGCAGATGAGCGCCAGCGCGGCGTTCCACGACCAGACCGCGACGGGAAAATTGAACGCGGAGATCACGCCTGTTACGCCGAGGGGATGCCATGTCTCCATCATGCGATGGTTCGGGCGCTCGGTCGCGATGGTGAGGCCGTAGAGTTGACGGGACAGACCGACCGCGTAGTCGCAGATGTCGATCATCTCCTGGACTTCGCCGAGTCCTTCGGAGATGACCTTGCCGACCTCGATCGAGACCAGCCATCCGAGCGCGGTCTTCTGGGCCCGCAGCTCCTCGCCGATGAGGCGCACCAACTCGCCGCGCTTCGGCGCGGGGACGGTGCGCCATTTGAGAAATGCATCATGCGCTCGCCCGATCGCGGCCTTCGCGCCGGCCGCGTCGACCTCCTCCAGAGCGGCAATCCGCTCGCCGGAAATCGGCGATCGTACGATGAGGGTCCCGCCGTCGAGCGTGGCGGGATCGACGCCGAGGGAGGCTAGGAGGGCAATGGTTTCAGCCGCGATGGACGCGGGCGTTTGAAGGGTCATCTGCGCGATCCGTGCTGGCTTGTTTGCCGGTGTCATAGCACGGGTTCGAGCCTAACGCGCTCGGCATTGCGAAGTCGATCGGCCGGGCGGCGCCTTCCTTGGCCTTGCCGGGAAAAGGCGCCGTCCGCCTGACGGCGTCAGAGCTTGAGGGCGCGGGACGTGGCGACGGTCAGCGTGGCGGCAAGCGCGATCTTGACGGCGTCGGAAAGAAGGAAGGGCAGCGCGCCGAAGGTCACGGCCTTTTGCATCCCGATCAGGCTTGCCAGCCACGGCAGGCCGAAGGCATAGACCAGCGCGTTGCCGACAAAGGCGACACCGAGCATCGACAGCACGCTCCGCCCATGGCCGCGCTCGACAAGCCAGCCGACCACGAAGGCAGCCACCGCGAAGCCGAGCAGGAAGCCGCCGGTCGGACCGGTCATATAAAGCAGACCGATGCCCTTCTCCGGCGTCCCGGCGAATACGGGAAGCCCAGCCGCGCCTTGGGCGAGATAGGCAAGCACGGTTGCCAAGCCGAGGCGTGATCCGAAGCTCACGCCGATCATGATCACCACGAGGCTCTGCAGCGTCGCCGGGATGGGCCAGAACGGCACCTGCACCTTGGCCGAAATCCACAGAGCGATCGATCCCGCAACCACCAGTGTGACAGCGCGCAGAACACGACCGGCGTTTGTTTCCGTCGGCCAAAGGCGGGCGGCGAAGGAAACGGTGTTGGCGGGCGTGGCGGTCATCGGCGAGGCTCCTGTCTAAGACGTCCGACACGACCATGCCCAGCCGCAATGGGAAACGCAAGGCACTTTGGGCGAGGCAAATGGATTGCCCACGACCGCATGGACGCGGTCGATGAAAGGGATCGGATCCTTGTTACCGTTGCCGTTCAAATAAGGGTAACATCGTGCTCAAAGAGGTTAACACATGACGATTCACGGCAACATCGCGGCTAACGCTGATACCTTCGTTGCCCTTAGGCGCGATCTGCACAGCCACCCGGAGTTGGGTCTCGAAGAAGTCCGTACCAGTGGGATCGTCGCCTCGCTACTCGAGGGGTGGGGCTATCGCGTCACGACGGGCATCGCCAAGACCGGTGTCGTGGGAACCTTGACGAACGGTACATCCCGGCGCTCGATCGGTATTCGCGCGGATATGGACGCGCTGCCGATCGTCGAGGAGACCGGTCTACCCTATGCCAGTCGCACGCCTGGCCTCATGCATGCCTGCGGTCACGACGGGCATACATCGATGTTACTTGCCGCAGCGCGATATCTGGCGGAAACGCGAAATTTCAACGGCACTGTTCATCTCATATTCCAGCCTGCGGAAGAAAACTTCGGCGGCGCGCGGATCATGATGGACGAAGGCTTGTTTATGCACTTTCCATGCGACGCCATATTCGGCCTGCACAATATTCCAGGCTTTGCCGAAAACCGCCTCGGCTTTCACCCCGGCCCCTTCATGGCCAGCGTCGAGGAAATCCAGGTCACCCTGATCGGAAAGGGCGGCCACGGCGCGGAACCGCATCTTGCCAACGACCCGATCGTCGCCGGCGCAAGCCTCATCATGGCGCTGCAGACGATCGTTTCGCGCAATATCAATCCGTTAGACGTTGGAATCGTTACGGTTGGAGGCTTGAAAGCGGGCGAGGTGTGCAACGTCATTCCTGAAAGAGCTTGGATGACGATCGGGGTACGCGCCTTCTCCCGCGAGGTTCGCGCGACACTCGTCCGTCGCCTCCGCGAAATCGTTCACGGACAAGCTTCAACCTTCGGTATGACCGCCGAGATTGTGGAAGTTCCTGGCTATCCCGTTCTCGTCAATGATCCTGCCATGACAGACTTCGCACGCGCGGTCGGAGTTGGGTTGCTCGGGGAAGAAAATGTCGAGGATCTTACGCGGCCAACATCCGGCGGCGAGGACTTCGCCTTTTTCTTGGAAAAGCGGCCTGGAACGTTCTTTTTGCTTGGGCAGGGCACCGAGACTGATCGGAAGGGATTGCATCATCCCGGTTTTGACTTCAATGATCGAACCCTTGTGACTGGCGCTTCGTTTTGGTGTGCCTTAGTCGAGCGGTTCCTTGCTGAAGTATAATGCGAAGTGCTAATCCGAGCACAAGACATAGTTCGAGCAGTTTCAGTCAAGAGGTTTCGATGTCCGTCTTTGCAGTTACAAGCTTCGACAATGCAATTGTGCGGCGTCCGGCATCATCGATTGCGAACGGACTAAGATCTGTTGACGTTGGCCCGCCGAATTATGAAGACGTACTTCGCGAGCACGAGGCTTATTGCTTAGCATTGAGGACGGCAGGTGTTGCGGTTGAAGAACTCGACGCACTCGAAGACTTTCCAGATTCAGTATTTGTCGAGGACACAGCGCTCGTATTCGGCGATGGCGCGATCCTGCTTCGTCCGGGTGCGTCCTCGCGTTTTGGCGAGGCGGCAGCCATACGACCCACGCTGGAACGGCGGTTCCCTACTCTGATCGAGTTGCCGGCCGCGGGCTTCGTCGATGGGGGCGATGTCCTCGTCCTGCCCGACCGGGTGCTGATTGGTCTGTCCGCGCGAACGGACCAGGCCGGGGCCGAGGCCTTGGTCGCGGCGCTGGCGCGGCTTGGTCGCAAGGGTGAAGTCGTCCGGACGCCGCTGGGCGTGTTGCATTTCAAATCTGATTGCGCGCTCCTTGATGAAGAAACGGTCTTGGCGACCGCTCGGCTGTCGTCGGCTGGGTTCTTTGACGGACTTGACGTCGTGGTCGTGCCGGACGGCGACGAGCCGGCGGCCAATGCTTTGAGAATAAACGATACTTTGTTTGTGTCCGACGCCTATCCACGCACGGCGGAGGGATTAGCCGCTGATGGATTTCACGTCATTTCGCTCTCGACGCGCGAGATCGCCAAGGTCGACGCCGGACTTTCCTGCATGTCGCTGCGGTGGCGAGCCGGGTGATCGGTCAGCGACGGTAGGCTTTGGTTGTACGATTTTCGATCCGACGGAAAACCCACTCGATAGCCAGCGTCATTAAGAGATAGCCGACAGCGACGAACAGCAGCGGCTCGTAGACTCGGTAAGTCTGGGTCCGCACCATATTGGCGCCACCAAGCAGGTCGATCACCGTTACCGTCGAAGCGAGCGCTGTGGATTTCAGCAGCAACACCGTTTCGCCCGCGAGCGTCGGAAGGATCGATTGCAGGGCGCGCGGGAGCCAAACTCGTCGAAGCAGCAGCGGATAGGGCATTCCAAAGGCTCGCGCCGCCTCGATTTCACCGCGCGGGACCGCGACAAGCGCGGCGCGGACGACTTCGCCCG
>JBEINZ010000350.1:0-1632 GCA_040377825.1 Hyphomicrobiales bacterium
CATCGTACCCGCCATCAGGAAGGTCGGCGGTACCAGTATGTCCTTGTGGCCGGCAGCGCGCGCCGCGTCGTCGTCGACATAGATCGGGTTGGTCTCGCCAATCGCTTCGGCAAAAAATTTCAGCCGCGCCGCATCGATCGACAGAGTCGATTCGGCAAGGCTCGCCCCGATGAACGAACGGTCAATCACCGCAACACTCCTTTGGACCGCGCCGCCTGACGTTGCGGCCGGTTATCGGAGCCATGCTAGACGTAAGCGCTCAGGCCCGTCCCATTCCAAAGCCGCCAAGGCTATTCCGGTGAGGCATGGTCGGCGCTGTAGGTCGCGAAGTGACGCGCGAGCGTGGCCAGCAATGCCCGGACATTGCGCTTCGGTTCCCAGCGGGCGCGATAAGCGCAACACATTCGCGCGGGGGTAAACAAATCGAAGGACAGAAACTGGAACTTGCCCGCAAACGATCCTTTCGGGCGAAAATCGGCGCTGACGATCCCGATCGCGTCGCTTGCCTCGACAATTTCACGGACGATCGGAAAGAAGTCTGCGATGTGGATATTGGCCGATCCATCCCGGCCATAACTAGGATGAAGGCTGCGAACAAATTCGCCATAGGGCCGTGAATCCGACGGGCCCACGAACGGATAGTGGGCAATCTCGTCGATTGTCAGGGTGGCGATGTCGAGCAGGGGATGACCGCGCCGGACAAACATGCCGACTTTCAGCACCGGCATCGCAACCCGTGCCAGTTCGGGCCATTCATCAAAGGCCGCATCGAAGCCGAAAGCGATGTCGATCAACCCTGCGCGCAGCTGCGCGACAATTGTTTCGAACGAACCCGCCGTCATCTGAACGCGGATCGTCGGATAGTCGCGAATCAATTGGCCCAGTGGATCCGCAAGCAGCCACTCGAGAGACGCCGGACACACGCCGATCCTTAATGCGCCACTATACGGATCGGCCTTGGCTTCGGGCTTCAGCAGGTCGCGCGCGTCTTCGAGCAGGCTCGAGGCGCGCTCGACAAAAGCGCGCCCTTCGGCCGTCAACTCAGCCCCCCGCGCCGAGCGCAAAAAAAGCACATAGCCAAGCTGGTCTTCGAGATCAGCTATGCCCTTGGTCACGGCGGATTGCGTCACCCCAACCTGTTCCGCCGCCTTTGTAAAAGACTGAGCGCGAGCCACCGCAACGGCATAAACAAGGCGATTGTCGAGCATCGTGCACCTCTTGCACCGTCTCTGCCTGCGTCCGAGTTCCGCAGCAACCATCGTGCTTGTTTCACTAGAGGGCAGCCATGCTCCAACGGTAACAGCTAGGCGCGCCCATTCTGGCTCTGCTCGACGGCATGCCCGTCACCAACCATCGACTGTTGCTGACCATGTCCACCTCGATGATCCGCTCGTTCTCGTGCCAACGCGCTGGTGGAACGGCGTGGGCATAGGACAGCGATGGTGCCGGGCCAAATGGCCCGCCCGGTGCCGAACCACCGAGACGTTCCGGCGCAGCCCAGGCCAACATCGGGGTCAAGGTCAGGCCCAAGGGCAGAACGAGAAAATTCTAGCTCAGATCGGTTCGATGTTTCAGGGGCAGGCCATCGTCGCGCCCTCCGCCACTTCGCCTTCGGTGAATTTGGAGAGGCCC
>JBEINZ010000300.1:0-3121 GCA_040377825.1 Hyphomicrobiales bacterium
CAGCCCGCCATCCTTTTTCACAATGTGATGGAGCAACGTGTCGGTATGCAAGTGGCCCTTCATCAAGGCTTCGGCGCGGCCTTCCAAAACCAGGGCAACCGCGCGCGCGGCCGCCGCCTCTTCGTCAGCTGCTTCTAACAACGTCAGATGATCGATCGATTTGCCGAGCGTGCGACTTGCCGCTTCGATTCGCGTGCGGTTGCCAACCAGGATAGGATCGATCAGTCCGGCGTCGCGAGCGACCATAACGCCGTCAAGCGAAATGGCGTCTTCTGGCACGGCGATTGCCGTTACCAATGGCTGGAGAGTGCCAGCGGCCGCAATCAGCCGTTCGAACAATTGGTGCCGGTCCAACTTGATCTCCGGAACTTCGATATGGGGTACATCGATTTTCAACCGGGCCGGCGAAACGATGCCGCGACCTTCAAGAACCGTGGTCCCATCGGTTTTCGTGACCCGCAACCCGAGGGTCAGCCGGTCCGAATGTTTATCCAAGACCGTGACGGTTGCCACGATCTCGTTGTCGAGTCTGACGGTATCCAGAAAGTGGGCCTCGATGCTGTGCCAAACGGTTCCAGGACCCGGGAGCCGATTTCCGACAATGGCCGCGACAATTGAGGCTACCCAAAGCGGGGGCGCGACCGGTTCGTCGGGCAGTCCGTCGCCCGTGGAGTCGAGTCCCGGCAGATTGAGCGGGTTAAGGTTGCCGGAGCTGCGAGCGAAAATGTAGAGATCGTCCACCGTCAGCCGCCGAGCCGAAGAGGCGCCGTCGCCGATCGCGATTTCGCTTAACGTCCGATTGGAAACCATAAAGACAGCCTTAGCATGGGCGGCGCTTTACGGCGTCCCGAACACTACGGACATCGTGACTTTAATGAAGCGTCAAGGAGGTTAGTTGAAGGATATCGTTGAAGAGTTGCGCGGCCGAATATAAGCAACATCGTCCATCGCAATTGTATCGGTGCCCCAGATATCAGTCATCAAGGCCGAGAATGCGCTCTTATAGGTGTACCCGACCTGCGAAACGATGGTCGCCTGAGTTTTGCTCAAAATGTCAGCCGGGATCGTAATCGGGGGCGCCGAACCGGTGGTCCACGCGACGCCACCCTTCGTCTTGCTCCACTTGACGATGTAGCCGCCCTTTGCTGCATTCCATTCGACCAGACTCACAACAGATGTCAATGTTGTGTTGGAGTAGGGTGACATAACAACTGTTCCGGCAGTGAAGATATCGTTCATTGCCGTCGAATTGAGCATTGTGGACTGTGAAACGAGATCCCCGATGACGCCGCCCGTCTGACTCATTTTCCGATAGATCGAAACAGCCTGCCCGGTTTCCATCCCACCAATCAGGAGGATCAACATAAGCGGCAACAGCAGCGCGAATTCAAGCGCTGCCACACCCTTGCGGTCCTTAAGCAGGCGAGGAAAAATCGGGCGCATCAGAACTTGCTTGAGTTTACCCAGCATGTCGGTCCGCATGGCTGCCTCTTACATTACCAGGGGAATGGTTCGTTAAGAAAAACGCTGGTCGAACCAATCAGGCGTTTCCCATTCGGGAGGTCGCTCAAGTCTAGTCCGAGGTTCGAGAAAATCAGAGGAAACTGATAGAAACCTTTCACAACAACGATTTCCGAGGAATTTCCCGGGAGAAAATTGAAATTCGTCAAAAAATTTCCGCTGCTATCGACAGGTCTCGACAGATCAATCGCGCTGTAGTTGGAAATCGTCTTCACATCAACATATACAGCATCGCATTTCACGAGAACATAAAGCTTATCGCAGATCTTGCTTTTGAAAGTCGCAAGGTCATACGCCTCCTTCTTCGCAACGCCCGTTCTTATGAGGCGGGAGGAGTCTAGAACGGCGCTTTCGAGAACTTGACCGGCGAGCATCACCAGAGCGGTTTCCAAAATCGCCCCGATGATTGCGAAGAATGGCAAGGCCACGATCCCGAACTCGACGGCCGTGGCGCCGCTTTCGTCGCGAAACAGTTTCCTTGGCATCAGGCGTGAGAAGCTCGCACCCGAGCGCTTGAAAAACGCTTTGTTTAACAAAAGTTTCATGGCGCTCACTTGGATGACGATGAATGTCGCAATCCGGTTCGTTTCCCTTATCGTTATTGATAATCGGGAATCGTTGAGCGCTGGTTTCGAAATTCCTTAAAGATTTCATCAAGTCGGTGGTCGCGGGTCTTTCGACCTCGAAAACGCCTAGACCAGTATCATGTCCTGTTGGGAAGCACTCATCAGCTCGGCAAGGAATTGCTCCAACTTCAATACATTGAGCCAGTCCTGCTCGTTCGGTCCGCCTCGATCCGAACGGGATAAGCTCTCGCGCCTATTGGGCCGGCGCCGCCGATGATGCTGCACCAATTGCCAACGAGTTCCTGGAGTTGATTTGCTGGAGCGCCGATTCAAACGCGCCAGGGTTATCACCAACCTCGAGCATCGTGTTGCAATTCGGCGTGCAATTATAGCTGAAGCGACTGGCTCCACGCTGAATGCTGATAAGCCCCGCCTGGATCTTCTCGACGCTGATGATCTCGTCGGCGATCGGTTCGCCTTTGGCATCAAGGATGACCAGATTGGTCAAACCCACCGTGCGCCCGGTAATGATGAGCGTCCGCTTGTCGTGGATCGTCGCGTCGGCAATCCCAGGGTTGCCGATGATAACTGTTTCCGCTGGGGCGGAAATCTTCATCACTTTCGCCCGGTCCATGGTAACTGAAATCGGCTCTTTGGCGACGCCCGCAGTTGGGGCTGCGAACCCGATAGCGGCGACGATCGCGAAGGTTGCAAGGGTAGTATGATGCATTGCGCACCCTCCAAAATGACTTTGCGTGAGTGTTCTGTGAGTTTGGTGAAGGAACAGTTAATACAAACCGCCCCAGATAATCGCAATTTTTAACTCTGCCGACCGACCTTATTCAAATTCCTGACCAATACTGCCTTCGCAAAATATAGTTTATCGATGAGTTAAACCACCCCGTATATTCTCAAGGTCCAAGCGGCGAAATCTTAGTTTAAAGTGACTTCGAAACGCTCATCTATGAAGACGTTGGAATTCAAGAGCTTATCTGATCAGCCGCGCCCAAACTAAATTGAAACGTGCCAAAGCA
>JBEINZ010000207.1:0-5520 GCA_040377825.1 Hyphomicrobiales bacterium
AGTCCAAAGTATATACAATCAACCAAGAATTTTTTGTCGATACAGCATAACTCGTTCTGTTTGAAATCACGAATTATGATAACATCCAATCTCCCTCAAAACGGGGGAGAACCGGTCGCCCCTCGCTAGTCTCCAAGACTAAAGTGAGGGGCGACTATTTTTTTTTGGTATTCCTTGTCTCGGATTTTATCATTGAGAATCCGCATAGAAGCTTAGCTACGGCGCCTATGTTTTACCCCGATTTTCTATTTCCGCCGCTAGGTCGTGTCTTAATCTGTCGAAAATCGAGTCATGCTCGTTGCAAATCCGACGGAATTCCTCTTATTATATTCACACAAATATATTTAAATTTTCGATCTTTGCAATTTGTGTTTGCAAACCTGGATCGCTCGATCCAGGTCGCCGGAGGCTGCTCCCTAATGGCGTTGCTCGAACTGAAGCATGTCTCCAAGAGCTTCGGCGCGATCAAGGCGCTGACGGACATGGACCTCACCCTGGACCAGGGCGAGATCGTCGGACTTATGGGCGACAACGGCGCGGGCAAATCCACGCTTGTGAAGCTGATCGCGGGAAACTTCCCGCCGACATCCGGCGAGATCGTGATTGATGGCGAACTGGCGCATTTCCACAAGCCCATCGAGGCTCGCGAGAAGGGCATCGAGGTCGTCTATCAAGATCTCGCGCTCTGCAACAATTTGAGCGCGGCGGCGAATGTTTTCCTCGGACGCGAGATCAAGCGAAAAGTCGGGCCGTTCCGGTTCCTCGATCATCGCGCGATGGTCAAACGGGCCGGCGAATTGTTCGTTGAGTTGAAGTCCGAAACGCGCCCGCGCGATCTCGTGCGCCAGATGTCCGGCGGCCAACGGCAGGCGGTTGCCATCGCGCGCACGCGGCTGTCTCGCGCGAAGATAGTCCTGATGGATGAGCCGACCGCGGCGATCTCGGTTCGCCAAGTCGCGGAGGTGCTCGACCTGATCCGCCGGCTGTCGGCGGCCGGCGTGGCGGTCGTGCTCATCAGCCATCGCATGCCCGACGTCTTCACGGTTTGCGACCGCGTCGTCGTGATGCGCCGTGGCCGCAAGGTCGCGGATAAACTCGTCCGGGACTCATCGCCCGAGGAGGTGACCGGCCTTATCACGGGAGCGATCCATGCAGCCTGAAGTGCCGGCCGGCACGAAGCCGCTCGCGGAACCCGCTGCCTCAGGGGTAGCCATCGAGGGCGTGCTCGCGCTCAAGGAACGCTCGCTTCTCGAGGCGCTAACCTCCTCCCAGGCCTTCTGGGTGACCTTGGTTTTCGTCGCGATTTTCGTCTTCATGAGCTTCCTGCAGCCCGATAGCTTCGCGAGCCAACAGAATATCTACAACATCACCCGCAACTTCGCCTTCATCGGCATCATGGCGCTGGGCATGACATGCGTGATCTTGACCGGCGGCATCGATCTGTCGGTCGGGTCGATCATGGGCCTCGTGGCCGTCGTCGCCGGGCTTGTGCTGCAAGCCCAGTACCCATGGTATGCGGCGGTCCTCGCCGGGCTCGCCGCGGGCTCGATGATCGGTGTCTTGAACGGCTGGTTGATCGCCTATGTCGGCCTGTCACCGTTCGTCGTCACGCTCGGTTTCATGGCGATCGGACGATCGCTCGCCGTCGTCGCCTCCGGCAACAAGATGATCTACGACTTCGGCCCGAGCGGGGCGACCTTCAAGGCACTCGGCGGCGGCGATAATCTCGGCCTCCCCCTGCCCTTCGCAGTCTCCAATCCGGTGTTGATCCTGATCATCCTGACGATCGCGCTCGCCGTCGTGCTGCGCATGACCGCCTGGGGACGGCATCTCTATGCGATCGGCGGCAACGAACATGCGGCCAATCTGACCGGCGTCTCAGTCAAGCGAGTGAAGCTCTCCGCCTACGTGATCTCGGCACTCAGTGCCGCGCTCGCCGCGATCCTGATTGTCGGCTGGCAAGGATCGGCGATCAACGCGCTCGGGCAGTCCTACGAACTACGCGTCATCGCCTCCACAGTTATTGGCGGCGCTGATCTCATGGGTGGATCCGGCGGGGCCTATGGCGCGTTCATCGGTGCGGCCTTGATCGAGCTCATCCGCAATTCGTTGCTGATGGCCGGTGTCGACTCCAACTGGCAGGGCGCTTTCGTGGGCGTGATCATCATACTCGCGGTCCTTCTTGAAAGGATCCGCAGTCAAAAGCGCATCTAGCCAGCGTCCCGGCGGCTTGCGCGGACCTGAACGGGCGGACGCGGAGTGAAACGCATGAGGAAGATTCTCGCGAGTACGATGATCGTCGGCGCGGCCGTGCTGGCCATGTCCGCAGCGGCGAATGCGCAGGCCAAGAAGTATACCTTCGCGCTCGTTCCAAAGAACATGAATAACCCGTTCTTCGACCAAGCGCTCGCCGGCTGCAAAAAGGCCGAAGCGGAGCTGAACGGCGCGATAGAGTGCCTCTATATCGGCCCCGGCGAACATGGCGGCGGCGAAGAGCAGGTTCAGATCGTCAACGATCTGATCGCCAAGAAGGTCGATGGCATCGCCGTGTCGCCATCCAATGCCGCGGCCATGGCCGGGGCGCTCGAAGCGGCGAAGAAGGCCGGCATCCCGGTATTGACCTGGGACTCGGATCTATTGGCAAAGGATAAGGCGCTACGCGTCGCCTATGTCGGCACGAAAAACTACGACATCGGCGTGAACATCGCCAAGCTCGTGCAGAAGATCAAGCCGAAGGGCGGGACGATCTGCATTCAGTCCGGCGGCGCGGCGGCGGCCAATCACAATGAACGCATGCAGGGGATCCGCGATACGCTTGCCGGCGTCTCGAGCGCGAGCGCTCCGGGCGATCGATTGACCGGTCAGAGCGGCTGGCAGGAAGCCAGCGGCTGCCCGGTTTATACCGACGACGACTTCCCGCGGTCGGTCCAGCAGCTTGAGGATATTCTCGGGAAGTTCCCAACCCTCGACGCCTTCACGCCGACCGGCGGTTTCCCGCAGTTCCTCCCGGATGCCTATCGCAAGGTCGCCGAGCGCTATAAGGCCAGGATCGCGGACGGCTCGCTCGCGCTTGTGGTCGCCGACACCTTGCCGGTCCAGATGGAATTGATGAATGCTGGCCTCTCCAAGGGCCAAGTCGGACAGCGGCCCTTCGAGATGGGTTACAAGACGATGTTCTTCCTGAAGGATCTGAAGGAGGGCAAGACCGTCGCCGATCCAACCTTCACCGGCCTCGACGTCTGCACGCCTGAAACCGCAGAGAGCTGCATCGGCGGTTGATTGTTTTGTCAGGTCCCAAACGATAAGACCCGGCAGGCAAGCCCGCCGGGTCCTTCATGGCTTCGGCCGGCTTCACGCTCAGTCCATCAGCGCAATATCGAACGCGGTCGAGACGGGATCGGCGATGCCGGGCGCGACCACCAGGATCGGATTTCCCTTCCGCATACCTTCGCCCGCGAAGAAATCGCTCACCCGTCCGCCGGCTTCCTTGACCAGAACAATGCCGGCCAGCACGTCCCAAGAATTGATGTGCGGCTCGCCGAACGCGTCGATGCGCCCGGCCGCCGTATAGGCAAGACCGAGCGAGCCAGACCCCGCGCGTCGCACGGAAGCGCCGAGTTCATAGGTCCGCTCCAACAGACGCATATACTCTTGCGCCGGCCGGCGTGGCGACCAGCCGATCTCCACGGTCGCCTCGCGCATATTCGTGATCGTCGACACGGCGAGCGGCATGCCATTGAGCGTTGCCCCGGCGCCGCGACGGGCCGCATACATCTCGTCTTGCATCGGCGCGTAAATCACGCCGACCTCGGGCATCCCCTTGTGAATGAACCCGATCGAGATGCAGAAATGCGGGACGCCACGGGCGAAGTTTGCCGTGCCGTCGATCGGATCGATGATCCAGGTCCCCTCCCCGTGCCGGCTGCCGCCTTCCTCACCGATAAGGCCATCCTCGGGAAAGGCTGCCGCCAGACGACCCGCGACAAGCCGCTCGACCTCGCCGTCGGTCTCGGTCAGATAGTCCTGATGCCCCTTGAAGGACACGACCACCGACGAGCGATCGAGAAAGCGGCGGCGGGCGAGCGTCCCTGCTTCGTGGGCAATGGCGGTCGCGACAAGCAGGCGGGTCTGCAGATCATTGGGTGTCATGTAGTTCCTTCGCGAGGCGTGTATCAGCCGATCAGGCGGGCCTTTGGATGCGGGGCCTCGTCATGGGCGCCGCGGACGGATTGGTCGAAATCGATGATCGAGCCGGTCATCATGCCCGATTCCGGGCTCGCCAGATAACACACCGCGCGTGACACTTCATCGATCTCGAGCAGCCGCCCGAACGGCTGCGCGGCCATCGCCGTTTGCAGCCAGCCATCCTCGGCCCCATGATATCTGCGCACGATGGCATCTTCGCCCGGCGTGTTCATCCAACCGATCGCGAGGCCGTTCACTCGAATGCGATCCGGCATCAGCGCGTAGGCCGCGTTGCGGGTCAGCGTCAAGAGCGCGCCTTTCGACGTCGAATACGGCGTCAGGAACGGCTGGCCGCCATGGGCGGACATGGAGAGAATGTTGATGATCGCGCCCTCGACCCGATCGCGGCGCATGCGTTTGGCCGCTTCCTGCATCAGGAAAAACGGCGCTTTCACATTGACCGCGAAAATATGGTCCCAAAGCGCGGGCGTCGTGTCGAGAACGGTGCCGCGATCGGTGACGCCGGCCGCGTTGACCAGCACATCGACACGGCCGAACGCCACATCGGCGGCCGCGAAGATCTTGCCGGCAGCATCATCCAAGGCGAGATCGGCGGCAACGAACACCGTCTTGGTTCCGGCGGCTTGAAGTTCCGCCGCGACCCGCGCGCCGTTGGCCGCATTGCGACCGGTGATCACCAGTCCGGCCGCGCCGCGCGCGGCGAACATGCGCGCGATCCCTTCGCCAAGGCCCTGCGTTCCGCCGGTCACGACCGCGATGCTTCCGTCGAGCCGCGCGTGGCTTTCCTGGTCCTGAGACATGATCCCCCCGATCGCCTGCCGGGTCGTGTCGCTGCCCGGCATAAGCCTGAAAATCGTTATACGGATGGACGGCCGTTTCAAGCGCCGAGCGCAAATTCATCACGCACCGTACACGCTGTGGACGGCAGCGCCCGAATGTGAACGGAACGAGCACAACGGCCCTATCGCGGCTATGGTGGGCGCACTATCCTCGATTCGTGCCCCGGCGGAGTATCGCGCGGCGGCAGCAGGGTGCGCATGGACTGGTCTTCCGAACAGGATGCCGCGTTGAAGGCCGTCTCTGACTGGCTGAAAGCGAAGCGGCCGCAAGTCTTTCGCCTGTTCGGCTATGCCGGAACCGGCAAGACCACGCTCGCCCGGCATATCGCGGCCGACATCAAGGGCGACGTCGCCTTTGGCGCGTTCACAGGCAAGGCGGCGCTCGTCATGCGCTCGAAAGGCTGCGAGGGCGCGTCGACGATCCACAGCATGATCTATCGCCCGCGCCGGCGCGCGGAAGACGAGGAGGAGGAGG
>JBEINZ010000174.1:0-6894 GCA_040377825.1 Hyphomicrobiales bacterium
CATATCCTTGCGACTTTTGAAGAAATGCTCCGGCGTCAACCGTCGGCGATCCTCCTCCGCGATCACACGGCCTTCGGCGATCGCGATGAGCGCATCATGAGCCTCAAAATCTTCTCGGCGCGCAAAAAACGGTTCGTTCGTTGCCACGATCGGCAGCTTCATGTCGTAGGCAAGTTGAAGGAGCCCGCCCTCGACAAGGCGCTCTCCCTGGAGGCCGTGGCGCTGGATCTCGACATAAAGTCGGTCATTGAAAAGCAGATACAAACGCGTAAGCCGCGCGCGGGCCACATCCGGCTGTCCGGCAAGAAGCGCGCCGTCAATCGGCCCAGTTCCGCCTCCGGTCAAAGCGATGAGACCTTCTGCCGCAACCTCCAAATCGTCGAGCGTAACATGAACATCTTCGGAGCCCTCGGTCGCCAAATACGATCGCGAAACCAGCCGCGTGAGATTGGCTAAGCCGTCCGACGTCGCCGCGAGCAGTACGATTGACGGATAGTCCGTGCGGCTCGTCACGCGCCGCGGATCGGCCCCGGACTGATCGAAGGCAATCGCAATCTGGCAGCCAATGATCGGCTGAAGCCCCTTCTCCACTGCCTTTTCCGAAAACTCCAAGGCTCCGAACAAATTGCCCGTGTCGACCAGCCCAATCGCCGGCTGACCGTCGGACTTTGCCAAATCGATGAGCCTGCCGAGCTGCAACGCCCCTTCCAACAGGGAATAGGCCGAATGGACCCTAAGGTGGACAAAGCCCAGATCTTGCACGCGTTGCCCTCCCGAGAAAGCCGGCTCGTCCCAACAGATTTCTGAACCCAAGTCGGTACCGACCAAACATCCAGTTGGGTTGCTGCGACTCGCTTGCATCACCTTGCGGCCCAGCCGCGCGCCCGGCAACCGTTCCCCAACTTATCCCCGCAACAGATCAAACCTGTGGATAACCGGTCCTGATTTGTTTATGATACGTTCCATCAACTAACCCGCTCGCGAGAGGATGTCAGCCCATACCACGATCATGGCGATGAAGGAAAGAGCCGACCCAAGCGACAAAACTTCCCGAACCATAGCGATCATTTTCGCCTCCCGAACCGCCACAACGCCAGCGGATATTCTTAGTATGTTCATGTTCTGTTCGTTTGTCAACATAGTTTCGGGTCGCGCCGCAAGCGCGCGAAGTGACCGGATTTTCCAGCGAGACAATGCGACACAGTTTACAGAAAGCGGCAGCTCAATCCGCATGCAATGAGCCTCGGCGGTGACCATATGGCGTTCAAGATCGCGCGTTCATCGTGCAATTCGGCTGGAATGATCAATCTTCGCCAATCCGCGCCCAGCGAACGCTCCGAGTCCCTTGGCTGATCTCCTGAAAACCCGCTTGCCGACCCCGTCGAACCCGCCTATAAACCGCACCGGTTCGCGCCCTTCGTCTATCGGTTAGGACGGCAGCCTTTCACGTTGCAAAGACGGGTTCGACTCCCGTAGGGCGCGCCAACCCAGTTTATCTCAAACGATCGGAAGAAGTTCGTGAGAGGCCAATCCAGGGGCACTCGCCCTCGATTTGATTCCAGAAAAGTGTAACCAGTGTTTGCATGTGTCGATCGGCTCTATCGATCAACCTCACATTGTGCTTGCAGTCGGCATCCGAGGAGCATTAATTGACTCGAATTGCTGTTATTTTAGGCAATCCGATCCATTTTAGCGTATTCCATGCGCCGATCCGTTGACGGATACGTTCAATTGTCGAAGATGCGATCTTGGGTCTTCTCGTTACAATTGTGGCCTATCGGCTGATTACTAGTCATCAAGGAAGCGCATGTCCATCCGAGGAATTAAGCGACGGGTCGAAGCCAGGGTGCCGGGTATCGCACGGGCGTTTGAAGTGATGGCTCGGCGGCCATTGCTCGGTCTTGCGCTTTTCGCATTGCCGTCGCTCGCTTTCGTGGCGGGTGCCATTGATTTTGCGAACGCGGAGATCGCGCGCGCCGATCTCCAATCCGCGTTGAACGATGCCGCCGCCGCGGCGATCGTCGAAATTGGGGCAAAGTCCGACGACGAGGTCAGCAGGACGGTCAAGTCGGTTACTCTTAAGGGCCTTTATCCCGAGCAGGATCTTGAGAATCTTGTCGTCTCGGTCGATCGGAAATCTCGAAAACTGAAGTGCTTGGCCACGGTTCGCGTTGAAACGACCTTGATTTCACTGATCGGCCCGGAGTTTCTCGACGTGTCGGCGAGCACGGAATTACAAGCGACCCATTGACGCCGTCGGCACCGCAAGGTCGAATAATGGCTGCTCCGACCGAGTTGCGCCATTCTGCCGAACATTTCATGCCACACTCGCACCGCGCGGGCTTAGAGCCTGATAGGTTCGGTTCCAACCGCCCCGAGCGAAAAAGACCGGCTTAAGCTCTTGATTCTGGGGCAGTTCCTTGTCAATCGGATGATTCCACCCGGTCGGGAAATGCGCTTGAGACCAAGAGCAGACGTGGATAGGCATGCGTCCAGAACACCTCAACCCACTTTTCGCCGGCTTGACCGATCTTCCGGGTGTCGGTCCCAAGGTCGCGAAACTTTTCGACCGCTTGCTCGATCGTGCTGAGCCGGGCGCGCATGGACGCATCATCGATCTTCTTCTTCATGTACCGACGGGAACCGTTGATCGAAGACTGAAGCCCGGGGTGGCGCGGTCGCCGGAAGGCGCGGTCGTTACGCTGGAAGTTCGCGTAGACCGTCATTGGAAGCCGCCGTCGGGCAGCCGCGCGCCCTATAAGGTGTTTGCGCAGGATGACACGGGTGAAATCGCGCTGATTTACTTCCACGCGCATGGCGACTGGCTGCAGAAGCTTCTGCCGGTAGGTGAAATGCGCCTCGTTTCCGGCCGCGTCGAGTGGTTCAATGGCGCGCCGCAAATGCCGCATCCCGACCATGTGGTGCGCTTGGAGGAGGCCGATCGGCTTCCCGAAGTCGATCCGGTTTACGCCCTGACCGAAGGCCTGTCGGCAAAGGTACTCGGCAAGGCGATGGGCGGCGCGCTCGGACGGCTACCGGTGTTGCCGGAATGGCAGGATGCCGAGTGGCTTTCGAGATCGGGCTGGCCGTCCTTCGGCGAAGCCCTGCGCCGTATGCATCGACCGATGTCCGATCCTGAAGCGCCTGAGCAAGTGGCCGCGCTGGGGCGGCTCGCCTATGACGAGTTGCTCGCCAGCCAACTTGCGCTCGTTTTGGTCAGGCGGGAACTACGCCGCGGTGCCAAGGCCCCGCGGCTCGGCGATGGTCGCCTCGGTATTCGCGTCAAGGACGCACTGCCCTTCAGCCTAACAGGGTCGCAGGCGCGCGCGATCGGCGAGATCGAGTTGGATATGGCGAAGGCCGAACGCATGATTCGGCTTTTGCAGGGTGATGTCGGGTCGGGCAAAACCGTCGTCGGCATGCTCGCGGCGGCGTGGGCGGCCGAATCGGGGGGGCAGACGGCGTTTATGGCGCCGACCGAGTTGCTTGCCCGCCAGCATCATCGAACGCTTGAACCACTCGCCCGCGCCGCCGGTTTGGAGATCGCTATCCTAACCGGACGTGAAAAAGGCCGCGAACGAGAGGCGACACTTGCCGGTCTTGCGGCCGGCCGCATCGCAATTGTCGTCGGCACGCACGCGCTGTTTCAATCAGGCGTGATCTTCCGAGATCTCGCGCTGGCGGTCATCGATGAGCAGCATCGCTTCGGTGTCCATCAACGGCTGGCGCTGACGGCGAAGGGCTCGGGCACCGATCTTCTGATCATGACCGCGACACCCATCCCCAGAACCTTGATGATGAGTTTTTTCGGCGACGTCGATGTCTCGATGCTGACCGAAAAGCCCGCCGGCCGGCAACCGATCGACACGCGGCTCGTCTCGCTCGATCGTCTCGGCGAGGTCATTGAGCGGCTTTCGACCGCGATCGCGGAGGGCGCGAAAATCTATTGGGTGTGTCCACTCGTCGACGAATCCGAGGTGGTGGATCTTGCCGCGGCGAGCGAACGGGCCGCTAGCCTAAGCGCGGACTTGGGACCCTCGGTTGGGCTCGTCCACGGGCGAATGAAGGGCGCGGAAAAAGATGTCGTCATGCGGGCGTTTCAGGCCGGCGAGATCCGCGTACTCGTGGCGACGACAGTGATCGAGGTCGGCGTCGATGTGCCCGACGCCACGATCATGGTCATCGAGCACGCGGAACGGTTCGGGCTATCGCAACTGCATCAATTGCGCGGCCGGGTTGGGCGCGGAAGCGCCGCCTCGATTTGTCTTCTTCTTTACAAGGCGCCGCTAGGCGAAACGGCGCGAGCCCGGCTCACCGTGATGCGTGAGACGGAAGACGGGTTTCGCATCGCGGAGGAAGATCTGAAGCTCCGCGGCGGTGGGGAGATCCTTGGCACGCGGCAATCCGGACAGCCTGGCTTCCGCATTGCTCGGCTCGACATGCATGCCGATTTGATGCAGACGGCGCGCGATGATGCCCGGCTTGTGCTCACGCGTGATCCGGACCTGTCGTCCGAACGGGGGCAAGCGTTGAGGACATTGCTTTATCTCTTCGAGCGCGAGGACGGTGTTCGACTTTTGCAAGCCGGCTGACCGCATTTAAGTCATTCGGCCAATGGCGCGTCGAAGGTGCAGACAAGACCGGACGTGTCGAAATTCAAATGGATTTCCGCCCCGAACGCGGCACTCAACGATCGCTTGACCAAACGCGAGCCGAATCCGACGCGGGTTGGAGGTGCCACGGTTGGGCCGCCATGCTCCGACCAAGCAAATGACAACCGGCCCTGCGAAACTTGCCATTCCACGACGACGAGGCCCCCAGGCGTGGAAAGGGCGCCGTACTTCGCGGCGTTGGTTGCCAGTTCGTTGATGGATAATGCAAGCAGAAGGGCCTTTTTCGCATCGAGGTCGACGATTGGACCGACAACCCGGATACGGTCGCCGTCGCGACCATAAGGCGACAGCGCGCTTAAGACGATGTCCCCGATCGCGGCGGATTGCCAATTGGTCTGCGTGAGAATGTCATGCGCGCGAGCCAGCGCGCCGATGCGTTCGCTAAATGCCGCCGCGGCGCCTTGGTCGGATACATTCCGAAAGGATTGCGCGGCGATTGCCTGAACGACGGCGAGCGTGTTTTTGACTCGATGTTGGAGTTCGGAGGCCAGCAACGCCCTTTGCTCCTCTGTCTCGGCACGCGAAAAAGCGAGCCAAGTGCGCTCGGCAACCTGGCGAACGAACTCAACGTCCGCGTTTTCCCAATGGCGCGCATGTGCTTCGTGAACGCTCAGGATCGCCGCAAGCCGGCTCCCCTCTCGTATCGGCACCGCGATCATGGCGCCAAAGGGTGCTCCGCCGAGAAACGTTGGATCGGTGGCACCATCCGCTAAAGTGTCCGCGCTGGCATCGGATACGACAATCGTCTCGCCGCGCTTCAAGGCGTCGCCGTATTGTCCAAGATCCTCGACCCGATGGACGCCCGCGAGGCTCTCCATCGAACCATCGGTCCAATCGCGCGAAATGGACACCCCCTGTCCGGCCGCATCGATACTTGCAAAACTGGCGCGCGCCGCGTTCAGCGTAACGGCCAGAAGTTCGGCTGCATGAGCTGCGATATCGGCTCGCGAAGCGGCGTCGCGAAATCGATCGCCCAGTTCGATAAGCGCGGCTTGTCTCGCCTCGACGATTTTGCGGGTCGTTATATCCAAAAGAACGCCCGGAAAACGCAGCGGCCTGCCACGGTCGTCATTGTAACTGCGGCCGCGTGCTGAAACCCATCGGATCGATCCGTCCAACTGGATGAGGCGATATTCGATCGAGTAGTCGCCAGCCTTCGCCACGGCGTCAGATATGGCATCATTAACCGCGTCGCGATCGGAGACGTGGATTGCTTCCAAGAACCGATCTATCGGCGGGCCGGTCTCGGCTTCGGCTTGTTCCACCCCATGAAGGCGAGCGAAATTCGGATCGGCGTAGACGATGTCGCTGCGGATCTCCCAGTCCCAAGAGCCAATGATGTCCGAGGAACCCGCTGCCGTCTCAAATCGGGGCTCTAAGTCTCGAACGTCCTTGCCGAGGAGCCGCCCAGCAGATGGGTCACGCATGATTTCGAGGAAGCCCAGGACATCACCACCTGGGTTTCGAAGCCCAATGAGCTCTCCGGTCGTCCAGATAAGCGAACCGTCCCTGCGAAGCAGCTGGCGCTCGACTGGAGCACGACCGAGAGAGAGTGCACGGCTCCGCTCAAGATCGGGCAATCCCTCGGCGCGGTCGGATTCGCTATAGAGTACCTCAATATTTTTCCCGGAGATTTCGCTGCCCGCCCAACCTAGCAGCCTAGACGCGCCCCGACTCCAATGCTGGACAACACCGCGCGCATTTGTGGTCAGAATTGCTTCGTCTAACGGAGTTTCGATGACCGCATTGCGAAATGCCTCGCCTTCCTCATAGGCAGCCTGAAAAAACAACCGATCCGTTACGTCGTGATAGACGATCACGATTGTCTCAGGCTCCGCCGTTGTTCCGAGTACGGGATCGACCTTGACCTCGAAAATACGCGCCGACCCGTCACCTATGGCGGTTTTTGCTTGGAAACGGGCAGCCCTGCCGGATCTTGCTGAAGCAACGGCCGCGGCAACCGCCTTTGCGTCACCGGCCTTCCACAACTCATGAAGGGGAAGGCGCCGTTCGACATCGGCATCGTTCACATCGAGCGCGCGTCGGCCACGTTCATTCATATAGGCGACCCGCCCGTTAAGATCGAGCACTGCAATTCCGTCGTCCGAATTCGCCAAAAGAGTTCGTAGTAACCAGCCACTTTGGGGGAGATCTGGGGCTGGGCCGTCAAAACGTGGATTGATCTTATTCTCTTCGTCTTCCGCTAGGGAAGTCGTATCGG
>JBEINZ010000172.1:0-6906 GCA_040377825.1 Hyphomicrobiales bacterium
GTCAGGGAATCGGCTCGACCCGATCGGCCACCGATAGGCCCCGCCGGCGTTCACGCCAAAAGAGGAAGAGTCCGCTCGCGACGATGATGCAATTGCCGATCAGAATCGCGGGCGTCAGCGTGTCTCCCCAGATCAACCATCCGAGCAACGCGGCCCAGAGGATCGAAGCATATTGATAAGGTGCGAGGACGGACGCCGGCGCACGGGACAACGCCTGGGTTATGCAAACGAAGCAGCTCATAGCGACGATACCTAGTAAAAACAGCAGACCGAGATCGACCAGCCCCGGCGTGACCCAGTTGAACGGACTGGTGGCCGCGCCGAGGAGACCGGCGCCGGTCAACTGCCAGACGGTCAGCTGCAGCCAATGGGTCTGACGCAGCTTGCGGGTAACCGTGATCGCGATCGCGAACATGATGGCGCCGAGGAAGGCAACGATGGCCGCCGGCGAGAACGCGGCCTCCGTCGGCCTCAGCGCAATCAGCACGCCGATGAACCCAGCGACAACCGCGCCCCATCGGTATGGCCCCACGACCTCGCCGAGCAGAGGGCCGGAAAGCGCCGTGATGATCAGCGGCGCAGCCATGTAGAACGTCATGACATCGGCCAGAGGGAGGAACTGGGTGGCCCAATAGAAGCAAAAAGTATCGACCGCCATGCAGACAACGCGCAAAAGCTGCAGCCGCCATTGGTCCAGAGAGAAGAGCGGGACTTTCGTACGAAACAGGATCGGCCCGAGCACGATGAAGGCGCCGACCGTGCGCAGAAGAAGCAGTTGCGCAACCGCATAGTCCGCAACAAGCCACTTGCCCAGCGCGTCATTGACCGCGAAGAAAAAGACGCCGGCCGAGTAAAGCAGGATGCCGACGACAATGTCGGATGAACGGGGGGAGGTCATCGTCACCACGAAGTTCGCGCGGCCGTCGCGAACCGGCGGCGCCACGGTGATCTCAGATGCGCGCGGCGCTGTCCATGGGTTAGGGTCGCGCGACGATCGAATGCCGGGCCGTTCAGCACGGTGGGATCAAGTGCCCGTACTCGGCTAAAACGGTATTGCAATCGGACAGAGGCTTGCATGTCGCACTTCATCCGCCCGCTTGGGCAATCGAACGCCGCCGAAGCCGAAGCCTTGCGCGCGCTGAACAATCTCCACGCGGAGGAGACGTCGTTCCTCGACGCCGCGAATTGGCTTGCGCTTGTCGAGCAGGCTTTCCGAGCGACATCGGTTGCCCCAACCGCAGCTTTCCTCATCGCGCTCGACGAGACAGCGGACTATGGCAGCCCGAACTTTCTCTGGTTCAAGGCGCGCTATCCGCGTTTCGTTTATGTCGACCGCATCATTGTATCGGCGGCGCATCGCGGGCGCGGCTTGGCACGCGCTCTCTACGAAGACCTCTTCGCCGAGACCGCGGCGCGTGGCCACGAGCATGTCCTATGCGAGGTCAATCGCGTTCCGCCGAATCCGGTCTCCGACGCCTTTCACGCTGCCCTCGGCTTCCACGAAGTCGGCGAAGCCCGTCTCGATGGGCGGGACAAAACAGTCCGCTATCTGAGGAAAAACTTGGCGGCATAACGCCGGACCTGTGCGGCAGCCAGCGGAATGAACACATGCTCGATGAAGCCGACCGAGGGTATCGCGTTGTCGGCCATAAGTCAGGCCGCGGCGCCTGCGCGCATGGCCAACACACGATCGAGCCAAGTCGTGTCCATGTCGGGGACCGAGGAAAGCAGCTTCTCCGTATACGGATGATGCGGAGGTGCGAAGATCTGCGCGGTCGGCCCCTGCGCGATGATTTCCCCGCGCAGCATCACGGCAGTGCGGTGGGCGATGCGTCTGACGGTGCCGAGATCATGCGTGATGAACATATAGGCGAGGCCGAGTTCGTCCTGCAGGCGCTTCAGCAGCTTCAGCACTTCCTCCGCGACCAGCGGATCAAGCGCGGAGGTCGGCTCGTCACAGATGATGACGTCAGGCTCGGCCGCAAGCGCGCGAGCGATACAAACGCGCTGCTTCTGGCCGCCCGAAAGTTGCCCCGGCCGGCGCGTCGCGAACGCCTCCGGCAACCCCACCAGCCGCAGGAGTTCCGCCACCCTGGCTTCAACTTCCTTCGAGTTCCGATCGAAATAGAATGCAACCGGCCGGCCAATGATTTCCCCGATTGATTGGCGCGGGTTGAGCGCGACGTCGGGCATTTGGTGGACCATCTGGATCCGGCGAAGCTCTTCGCGCGAGCGGCCTTTCAGAGCGGCGGAGAGAATCTGGCCGTCGAGCTTCACGTCGCCAGATCGACGCGGTAGGAGGCCGACCACGGTGCGAGCAAGCGAACTCTTGCCCGAACCGGATTCACCGACGACCGCTAAAGTCTCGCCGCGCGCGATCGTCACCGTCGCGTTCTTGACGACCGGAATATCGCCGTAGGCAGCGACGACATTGGTGACTTCGAGCACCGGCTTGGCACCGACGGGCGGATCGATCAGCGCGAGATGGCCGGCATCGCGACGTTCGTTGACCAGCGCCCGCGCATATTCGGTTTTCGGGTGCTCGAGGATCTGTTTGGCATCGCCGACCTCGACCATCTTGCCATGGCGCAACACCATGATGCGATGGGCGATTTGGGCAACGACGGCAAGATCGTGGGTGATGTAAAGTCCCGCGGTGCCATACTCGCGGATAAGGTCGCGCAAGAGCGCCAGCACCTCAATCTGCGTGGTCACATCCAGCGCGGTGGTCGGCTCGTCCAAAACGATAATTTCGGGGCGGCAGCTCATCGCCATCGCAGCCATGGCGCGCTGCAATTGCCCGCCGGAAACCTGATGCGGATAGCGCGCGCCGAATGTCTCCGGGCTCGGCAGCTGCAGCTTGCGGAAGAGTTCGACCGCATAGACTTCCGCATCGGCGCGGCTCATCACGCCATGCACAACCGGTGCCTCGCAGAACTGGTCCATCAGCGACATGGCTGGATTGAACGAGGCGGCCGCGCTCTGGGCGATATAGGCAATCGACTTGCCGCGAATGTTGCGGCGTTCTTGCGCGGTCGACGGGCGCAGCTCGAGGCCGCCGATGCGGATCGAGCCGCCGGTAATCTTTACACCCGCGCGAGCATAGGCCATGGCCGCCAAGCCGATGGTCGACTTGCCGGCCCCAGATTCACCGATCAGCCCGAGAACTTCACCCCGCTTCAGCGTCACATCGACATTATCGACGATCACCGCGCCGGAGATGGTCTCCACGCGCAGGCCGCCTAGGTAGAGAATGAGGTCGTCCCCGTTCACGGTCGCACCCGCCATCGCTGTCGCCTTGTCAGATTTCCGCTTGGGCACCCGACGGACGGGCATCGATCGACAGAAGCCAGTCGACCACGAGATTGATCCCGACCGTCAAGATCGCGATTGCCATGGCTGGGAACAGCGGTGCAAGCAGGCCGAAGCTGATCGCCGGCGCGTTATCCCGCACCATGCCGCCCCAATCGGCATAGGGTGGCTGCACGCCGAGCCCGAGGAAGCTTAACGCCGCAACGAACAGAAAGTTGAAGCAGAACCGCAGTCCGAACTCCGAAAAGAGCGGCGCCATGGCATTCGGAAGGATCTCGCGGCTGATCACCCACCACAAGCCCTCACCGCGCAACCGCGCGGCCTCGACATATTCGAGCACCGAAAGGTTCATGCCCAGCGCGCGGGCAAGGCGGAAGACGCGCGTGGAATCGAGAACCGCAATGGTAAGAATAAGCACTGGGATCGACGAACCGAAAACGCCGAGGATGATGAGCGCGAAGATCAACAGTGGAATCGACAAGATGATGTCGACGATGCGGGAGAGGACCAAATCAATCCATTTGCCCATCACAGCGGCTATGAAGCCAAGAGTTACCCCAATCAGGAAGGACACTATAGTTGTCGCCAAGGCAATGCCAATGGTCATGCGCGCGCCGAAAATTAGCCGGGAAAGCATATCGCGGCCGATTTGATCGGTTCCAAGCCAATGGATGGCGTCAGGCCCATCCCAAGTGCCGCCGACGGATTCGGATTGTGAGAATGGCGATATCCAGGGGCCGAATAATGCAACGAGCAGATTGAGGCCGACAATGAACATGCCAATCCATGCCGTGAGTGGTGGCTGGTGTCCAAATATCCTCATGCGGTGCACCACATCGATCGAAGTCCAAAAAAGGTTGCCGCGGCGCAGTCCCGGATCGCCGCGCTGGAGCGTCAGCGCGGATGTCGCAGCCGCGGATTAACAAGAATGGCGAGAATGTCGGCAAGCGTGTTCAACCCGACGAACACGGCCGCGAAGACCAGACCGCAGGCCTGAACAACCGGCACGTCACGCTTTGCGACCGCGTCAACCATGTATTGACCGACACCCGGATAGACGAAAACGCTTTCCACCACGACCACGCCGACCACGAGATAAGCGAGGTTCAAGGCAACGACGGAGATGATTGGCGCGGCGGCATTAGGCAGGGCATGTTGGACGACAACGCGAGAGCGGGTGAGGCCCTTAAGGAATGCCATCTCGATGTAGGGTGTGGACATGATCGAGAGGACGGAGGTTCTCGTCATCCGCAGCATGTGCGCGGTGACAAGTAAGGTAAGCGTCAGTGCGGGCAGTGTCGACACATAAAGACGTTCGCCCAGGCCCATGCTGGGAAACACGGTGGCAAGCGACGGGAATATCGGATAGTTGACCGCAAAGGCCGCGATCAGCAGATAGCCGATGAAGAATTCCGGCACCGAAATCGTGATCAGCGTCAGGATGTTCGCGGCGCGATCCGTAAAGCGGCCTTCGCGAATTGCCGCCAGGATCCCGAGGCCGACTGCCAGCGGCACGGCGATGATTGCGGCATAACCCGCCAGGAACAGCGTGTTCCTGAAGCGCGGCGCGAGCTCAGTCCATATGTCCCGCTGATTGGTCAGCGCGCGACCGAGATCGCCCCGGAAAACGCCGAATAGCCAGTCGAAGTATCTCAGATATGCGGGCCGGTCGAGGCCGAGCTCCAGGCGGAACACTCTCAGGGCTTCCGGAGTCGCCGATTGGCCAAGCACAGCCGATGCGACGTCGCCGGGGAGGATCTGCGTACAAACGAAGATCAGCACCGAGACCGCGAGAAGGGTCAGGACCCCGAGGACGGCCCGTGTTGCGACGAGGCGCAGCACGGGCGTTTCCTTTCACATCATTAAGGCGGGCATTACGTTCGGCTCAGCCTTCGAACCAGCCCTTTTCGGCCAGGCGCTGATCGTTCATGTCGTACCGGGCATGAACGTCGTTGCCGCGCACCTTCTTCGAGTAACCGTCGAGGAAGTCCGCGATGGCATAGCACACCATGCCGCCGTCCTCGTTGATCATCGTCTGGGCTTCGGCATACATCTGCGTCCGCTTGGCGTCATCGAGTTCGGCACGCGCTTCCGTAAGGAGCTTGTCGAATGCGGGACGCTTCCAGGCAGTGTCGTTCCAGTTCGCGCTCGACTGGAAGGTCTGCGAGAGCTGAGCGTCCACGGTCGGACGACCAGCCCAATAGACGGCGCAGAACGGCGACTTGAGCCAAACGTTCGACCAATAGCCGTCACCCGAGACGCGCTTGACGTCGAGCGTGATACCGGCCTTCTTCAAGGCTTCCTGATAGAGAACCGCCGAGTCCGTCGCGCCTGAGAAGGCACCTTCCGAGACCTGCAGCTCGATTGGGCCGTTGATGCCGGACTTTTTGAAGTGGAACGCCGCCTTGTCCGGATCATAGGGCCGCTGGGCCAAGTCCTTGGCATAATACTTCTGGCTCGGCGCGACGAGATGATCATTTCCGAGCGCGGCGTAGCCCGACAGCACGGTGTCGATGATCTTCTGACGATCGATGCCATATTTCAGGGCGAGGCGCAGGTCGAGATTGTCGAACGGCTTGTCGACGACCCGCGCGACAAACGCGTAGCGATAACCCGTGCCGCGCGAGCGTACGACATTGACCGTCGGGGCCTTCTGCAAGAGGCCGACCGTGCGTGGGTCGAGCCGGTTCACGGCATCGACTTGACCGGTGACTAGGGCCTGGCTGCGGGCGGCCGCATCCGGGATGTATCGCAGTTCGACCGCGTCGAAATTGCCGCGACCTTGTTTCCAATAGCCGCCCTTGGCCTTGGTAATGACGCGCACGCCGGGCTCGAAAGACTCGAGTTTGTAGGCGCCGGTGCCGTCGGGCTTGGAGAAGTCCGTGAAGCCGTTGGGAACGACGAGCAACTGATAGGCCGCGAGGTTGGCCGGAAGATCGGCGTTACCGCTCGACAACGTAATCTCGATCTGGGTCGCCGAGAGCTTCTTCACGTTGGAGATCGAGGAGATCAGATCCTTCGCGCCGGATTTCGTCTCGCCGCGATGCAGGTTGATCGAATAGATGATGTCGTCCGCGTCGAGCGTCTTGCCGGATGTGAAGGTGATGCCCTTGCGGACATTGAAAATCCACACGGCCGCACCGGGCTTTGCTTCCCAGCTCTCCAGCAACTCTCCGGTGGCTTCGCCTTTCGCGTTGATCTCGGTCAGGCCGTTCCAGATCTGGTAGCCGCAGGAAATCGGGATTGAATCCGCATAGGTGCGCGGGTCAAGGCTGTCGGAGGCAGATCCGCCTTCCATGCCGAGGCGCAGCGTGCCGCCCTTTTTTGGCGTCGCCTGAGCGAATGCCGGACCGGCGCCAACACCAAAGCCGAGGCCCAACGCGGCCGCGCTAGCCATAAGTTGGCGTCGATCAAGCAGCAGTCCGGAATTGCTATTGTTCGAATTATTCACAGTCATTTCTATCCCCTCTCAAGCTTCCGTCCGTCGACTTTTACGTTATTCCTTGACAGAGCGTCGGTCATTTAAGTCAGGCCTAACGTCGTCGAACCACAAGAAAGACTTTTTGGCCCGCACAAACCTTTAAGCGCCTGAAC
>JBEINZ010000143.1:0-8226 GCA_040377825.1 Hyphomicrobiales bacterium
CCACGGCCGCTTTCAACGGCTTGCTGAAGACGCTCGAAGAACCGCCGGAGCATGTGAAGTTCATTTTCGCGACAACCGAGATCCGCAAGGTGCCGGTCACGATCCTGTCGCGCTGCCAACGGTTCGATCTGCGCCGGATTGAGGCCGATGTGCTGGTCTCCCACCTCGCCAAGATCGCCACGGCCGAGAGCGTGACGATCGATACGGAGGCGCTGAAGCTCGTCGCGCGTGCCGCGGAAGGCTCGGTGCGCGATTCGCTCTCGCTGCTCGATCAGGCGATCGCCCACGGCGAGGGCGCGATCACCGCCGAGCACGTGCGATCCATGCTCGGCCTTGCCGATCGCGCGCGCGTCATCGACCTTTTCGAACATGTCATGCGCGGCGATATCGCGGGCGCGCTGAGGGAATTGCGCGAGCAATATGACGTGGGCGCCGATCCAGGCGTCGTGCTCGCCGATCTCGCCGAGTTCGTACATTTCGTGACGCGGCTGAAGCTCGTGCCCGATGCCGCTTCCGATGCCGCGGCGAGCGAGGCGGAACTGACGCGCGGCAAGGATTTCGCGGCGACGCTTTCGATCCGGATCCTCACGCGCGCGTGGCAGATGCTCTTGAAGGGCATCGACGAGGTGCGGGCGGCGCCAAAGTCGCTGCCGGCGGCCGAGATGGTGCTGGTGCGGCTTGCGCACGCCGCCGATCTACCGACACCCGATGAGGCGATCCGTCTTCTGAAGGATGGCGCGCTCGGGGCGGGTCGACCGAGTGGGCCGGCTGCCTCGGCGGGGCAGGGTGCTCCCGGGGGTCAATCGCGCGGGAGTTCGGCGACGCGAGTTGCTGGCGAGAGTGGAGCCACGTCCGCGCCCGTCGCTTCCGGCACTGGCGCGCCACGGCTCGTCTCAAGCGCCGGCGCCAGCGCGGTCGGCGGCGGCGCCACGGCCGAACAACGCCAGCCCTTGCCGTCGCAACCGATTATCGACTCGCTGCCATCGATCCATATCGCGACGCTTGAGGACGTCGCCGCGCTCGCGGCGGAAAAGCGCGACATTCGGCTGAAACTCGCGGTCGAACGGCAATTGCGACCCGTCCGGGTCGAGCCCGGACGGATCGAAGTGTCGCTGACATCGGACGCGCCGCGCGATCTCGCACAGGAACTTGGCCGAAAGCTTGGCGAATGGACCGGCGCGCGCTGGATGATCGTCGTTTCCCGCGAGGAAGGCGGGCCGACTATCGCCGACGGGCGCGAGGCCGCGCAGACACGACTGATGTCGGACGCTCGCGCGGATCCGCTGGTCGCGGCGGTCTTGAAGCGCTTTCCGGGCGCCGAGATCGTGGACGTCCGCGTGCACGGCCGTGAAGATGAGGCGACCCGCCCGATCGCGGCGCCCGAGGGCATCCCGTTCGATGAGTTTACCGGACCCGTCGATCCCGATGATCCGGGCTGGTCGCCTGAGGATTGACCGGGATACAGTCGACGCGCAACCAAGAGGGCCGACCGATGGATTTCATGAAGATGATGAAGCAGGCGAAGGACATGCAAAGCCGCATGATGAGCCTGCAGGAGGAACTCGCGCTGATCGAGGTCGCCGGGTCGGCCGGAGGCGGGCTCGTCACTGTCACCGTCAATGGCAAGGGCGAAATGAAGGGCGTGCGGATCGATCCCTCCCTGTTGAAGCCGGATGAGGCGGAGATCGTGGAGGATCTGATCGTGGCCGCTCACCGCGACGCCCATGGCAAGGCGGAGCAGGCCATGCAGTCCAAAATGGCCGACATTACCGGCGGTCTCGGCCTGCCGCCCGGCATGAAGCTGCCCTTCTAAGGTTTGTGAACACGGATATGGTCAAACGCGTCACGGGGCCGGAGATCGAGCGGCTGATCCAGTTGCTCGCCAAGCTGCCCGGCCTCGGCCCTCGCTCGGCACGGCGGGCGGCCCTGCATCTCATCAAGAAAAAGGAGAGCCTGCTCGTGCCGCTGGCGCGCGCGGTGGACGATGCGGTCGAGAAGGTGACGGTGTGTTCGGTTTGCGGCAACGTCGATACGCTCGATCCCTGCACCGTGTGCCGTGACGAGCG
Organism: Hyphomicrobiales bacterium; assembly: GCA_040377825.1. Taxonomy (GTDB): domain Bacteria; phylum Pseudomonadota; class Alphaproteobacteria; order Rhizobiales; family Ancalomicrobiaceae; genus JBEINZ01. The sequence goes on from JBEINZ010000143.1 coordinate 2,067, forward strand.
GCGCGACGAGAGCGTGATCGTCGTGGTGGAGGACGTGTCGGATCTTTGGGCGCTTGAACGGGCCGGGGCGATCGACGCGCGCTACCATGTGCTCGGCGGCGTGCTCTCGCCGCTCGACGGCATCGGACCCGACGATCTGACCATTGACGGGCTGGTGGCGCGTTGCCGATCGGGCCGCGTCAAGGAGGTGATCCTAGCGGTCAACGCGACCGTCGAGGGGCAGACGACGGCGCATTACATCACCGATCAGCTTGCGCATCTTACTAATGACGGCATCGAGATCGCCGTGACGCGACTCGCCCATGGCGTTCCGGTCGGCGGCGAACTCGATTATCTGGACGACGGTACGCTTTCGGCCGCGATGCGCGCGCGGACGAAGTTTTGAGGACCCGAGCCTCAAAGCAGCTCCGGGGACCGGCTCTCAGCATAACGAAATATAAAGCATTTTGGCTTTCGCTCCCCCCATCCTCACCAGGATGGACCGATGCAAAAAGCTTCCAGCGGCCTGCTAATCGCGATCGTCGACTGTGTCGCAATCGCGATTATCGTTACATTCGCCACGTTGCTAGTCCTCAGCGTACCGTCGACTAACGCGTCGGATAGTGGCGAAATCGCCGGCAGTGACTTCTTGAGCTTTTATGCGGCCGGAAGATTGGCGCTCGCCGGCCATCCGGAAGATGCCTATCAGCGCTCAAAGCATGGCCCAATGCAACAAACCATTGCGCGGGAAACCAAGGGAGGTCCGGTCACCGGTTACTTTTGTTTTAGTTGCCCGCCTACATAACTTATTTTGGCAACTCCGTTTTCAGCATTGAGTTATTAATTTTCTTATATTCTGTTTATTTTTCTTACGGCACTTTTCTATGTTACATCCCTGCTGTTGATTTACCCTGGCTGGCGTAGCGCAATACTAGCGGTCGCGCTGCCCATTGCGCTCTTTACGATCATGTTCGGTCAAAACGGCTTCCTTACGGCTGGCCTCATAGCTCTGGCGCTCCATCAGCTCGATCGTTGGCCGTGGCTCGCGGGACTTGGCCTCGGGCTTCTCACGATGAAGCCTCAACTCGGGCTCGCGTTTCCGTTGGTTCTGGCGGCGATCGGACGTTGGAGGGCCTTCGTCGCCGCGGCGATTTGCGCGATCGTTCTTTTGGGTTTGTCGATCGCGCTGCTTGGCATTCAGCCTTGGGTCGCGCTGGCGGGCGCGGCGGTCACGAACAAAGATCAGCTCTTGGAAAACAGTCTGGTCGGCTTCGAAAAAATCATGAGTGTAATCGCCTTTTTACGGCGATTCGAATTGTCAGTGCCTCTCGCATATTTGGGCCAGGCGCTCGTGACGGCGTGCGTCGGCGCCGCTTTGGTCCGCCTCTGGCGATCGTCATCGGCGTATGAACTAAAGGCGGCGGCGTGCCTTTCAGGCACGCTTCTCATGACGCCCTTCGTGCTTGCCAATGACTTATTGTGCCTTGCGCCAGCGCTTGCCATGATCGCGGTCCACGCTCGACGAACGCGCTGGCAAATCGTCGACGCGCTCGCATTTGTCGCCGTCATCTTAGGGCCATGCGTGGCAGCCATCGCGCCCAGCGTCCCCGATCTTTGGGCGCTGCCGTCGGCGGGGCTCGCGAGTATTGTCGTGGTTTTTGGATGTGTCTTCGCGAGGGCTTTCGGACGCGGGGCGGATTACTCCGCCGCGTTCTTGACGGCGGCCGGCACGTCGGCCGATTCGCGCCGTTCTTGAACCTTCAATTCCTCAAGCCTCGGCATCGACACGATGCTGTAGCCGGAGTCCACGAAGTGCACCTCGCCGGTGACCCCACCGGAAAGCGGCGAGAGCAAGTAGAGCGCGGTGCCGCCAACTTCCTCAATGGAGACCGTGCGCCCGAGCGGCGAATTCCGTTTTTGATAATTGAACATAAGCCGCGCATCCGAGACGCCGGCGCCGGCGAGTGTGCGGATCGGACCTGCCGAAATCGCGTTCACCCTAATGTCGTCGCTGCCGAAATCCATGGCGAGGTAGCGCACCGAAGATTCCAGCGCTGCCTTGGCGACGCCCATGACGTTGTAATTCGGCATGACCCGCGTCGAACCGCCATAGGTCAAGGTGATCATTGCCCCGCCTGGAGTCATCATGGAAGCAGCCCGCTTGGCCACCTCCGTGAACGAGAAACACGAGATAACCATGGTGCGCACGAAATTCTCGCGCGTGGTGTCCGCGTAACGGCCCCTAAGCTCGTTCTTGTCGGAAAAAGCAATGGCGTGGACCAGAAAGTCAATCTTACCCCATGTCTCCGCCAGCTTCGCGAAGACTTGATCGACCGAGCCGGTATCCTCGACATCGCAGGGCAGAAGCAGTTTCGAGCCGACCGACTCGGCGAGCGGACGAACACGCTTTCCGAAGGCATCGCCCTGGTAGGTGAACGCGAGTTCCGCGCCATGAGCGGCGAGTGTCTTTGCAATACCCCATGCGATCGAGTGATCGTTCGCAACGCCCATCACGAGCCCGCGCTTGCCATGCATCAATCCGGACATTCGATCGCTCCTCGGGCTCGTCTCCGGCTCGTTGCGACGCGATTCGCCGAGTCTCGGTCGGGTTGAAGCGTATCGATCAATCCACATACGCGGAAGTGCCTCATCGCGGACATCCGATCAGCTTGCCAAAAATCCTTGACCCGGATGTGACAACAAAACGCCTTCAAATGGAAGGAGATACTTTGCGGCTTTCTTCCCGAACGTGAGGTTTTTCATAGACCAAGGCGTTGGAATACCAACGTTGCATTCGTCCCGCCAAAACCGAAGGAATTCGACAAGACGGTGTTCAACTGAACGCCATCGATACGCTCGCGCACGATCGGCATGTCGGCGAATGTCGGATCGATTTCCTCGATATTTGCGCTCTCGCAAATGAAGCCGTTGTTCATCATCAAGAGCGAATAGATCGCCTCTTGCACACCCGTCGCGCCGAGTGAGTGTCCCGTGAGCGATTTTGTGGCCGAGATCGGTGGGCAGGCCTCGCCTGATCCGAAGACCTCGCGGATGGCTTCGATTTCCTTTTCGTCCCCGACCGGGGTCGACGTTGCATGAGGATTGATGTAGTCGACCTTCGCGCCGACGCCTTCGAGCGCCTGCCGCATGCACCGCACCGCACCCTCGCCCGACGGCGCGACCATGTCATAACCGTCGGATGTCGCGCCATAGCCAACAACCTCGCCATGGATCCGCGCGCCGCGGGCCTTGGCATGATCAAGCTCCTCCAGAACCAGCACGCCAGCGCCGCCTGCGATGACGAAACCGTCGCGGTTCTTGTCGTAAGCACGCGACGCCGTGGCGGGCGTGTTGTTGTACTTCGACGACATGGCGCCCATCGCGTCGAATAGCACGGATAGCGTCCAGTCGAGTTCCTCGCTTCCGCCGGCGAACATCACGTCCTGTCGCCCATGGCGGATCATCTCATAGGCATTGCCGATGCAATGGTTCGACGTCGCGCAGGCCGAGGAGATCGAATAATTCACGCCCTTGATCTTGAACCAGGTTGCAAGGGTCGCCGAGGCGGTCGACGACATGGCCTTGGGAACCGCGAAGGGACCAATGCGCTTCGGGCCCTTGGTTCGAGCGATCTCGGCGGACTCCACGATCGTGCGTGTTGAAGGGCCGCCAGAGCCCATGATGATGCCGGTGCGTTCGTGGCTGATCTCGTGGGGTTCTAGGCCGGCGTCGAGAATCGCCTGATCCATCGCAACATGGTTCCAAGCCGTGCCCCCGCCATGAAAGCGCATGGCGCGGCGATCAACCAATGTCTGCGGGTCGAGGGTGGGGGCGCCATGGACTTGGCAGCGAAAACCAAGTTCAGCATAGGAATCGGCCCGCACAATGCCCGATTTTGCCTCGCGCAGGCTGGCTAGAACGTCCTGGGTATTGTTCCCGATCGAGGAAACGATGCCCATTCCTGTAACCACCACTCGCCTCATATCAAGTCTTCCCCGCGCCCCGTATCAGATTTCGGCCCACATAACTCGTCCGTTCGACGCACTCGCGGTGCCGCTGTCGCGAAGTCCGAGCCCTACACCGCGCACCTTCATGTCGTCGCTCGATGCCGCCTTGTCGAGGCTCGACTTGCAAAAAGTACAGATGTGCTCGCCGCATCGGAGGGTTTCGGTCAGCCCGTCTGGAAGAGGCCCACCTTCAAGTCCTTGGCGATGTAGATCTCCACGCCGTCCGCCTTGACCCAGCCGTCGGCAATGCCGAGGACGAGCTTGGAGCGCATCACGCGTTTAAAGTCCACCCCATATTCAACAGACTTGACGCTTGGAAGAACTTGTCCGGAAAACTTCACCTCCCCGACCGCCAGCGCGCGACCGCGACCGGGAGAGCCAAGCCAACCGAGGAAGAAGCCGACCAATTGCCAAAGCGCATCAAGCCCGAGGCAGCCCGGCATAACTGGATCACCCTTGAAGTGGCAAGGAAAGAACCAGAGATCTGGACGGATCGCGAACTCAGCGCGAACGAAGCCCTTCCCCGATGCTCCGCCGATCTCCGAGATTTCCGGAATCCGATCGAACATCAACATGGGCGGCAGCGGCAACTGAGCATTGCCCGCTCCAAACAGCTCGCCGCGTCCGCAGGCAAGCAAATCCTCATATTCGAAACTGGAGCGCCGATCTTCCATGTGTCGTGTCGGTCCTTCCCGTTAATCGTCCTAGTCCAAGATAAGGCGAACTCTGTGTTTAACGGCTGGTTCGATTCGGGCAGGTTCGTTTTTCCACACACACGACCTGCCGCGATCGAACAGCTCATTGCGCGCGGCCGAGTTTCCTAACATAGCCGCCACGAAGCAGAAAGAGCGTCGGGCGTCTCGCGGACAACGCCGAAGGTTACGACTCGTTCACCGCGTTTGGCGATCCCCACCTCGAAGCTTGCCGCGCTTGCTCGGTATACATATTATATCCATATGGTTTCCGGATCGTGAGACCCTCGAACGACCTAAGGTTGACCGAAGTTTGTGAATGCGACGGCGTAGCGAGGATGCCGACATGAACGAGACCCAGACTGTGCGGACAGGGACGGTCGCAACCGAGCCTGGGCGCATGACCTGCGCAACGGGAATGCTGCGCCGCGCCAATCTTCGGCCGACGCGCCAGCGCCTCGCACTCGCCGCGCTTCTATTCGGCCACGGTCATCGCCACGTTTCGGCCGAAACGCTGCATGAAGAGGCGATTATCGCCAAGGTGCCGGTTTCGCTCGCGACCATCTACAACACGCTGCATCAGTTCACCGAGGCCGGGCTCCTGCGCGAGCTCGCGGTCGACGGCTCGAAGTCCTACTTCGACACCAATGTCGGCGACCATCATCACTTTTTTGTCGAAGGCGAAAACATCATGTTCGACATTCCGGCCGATATGGTCGGAATTGGGCGCCTTCCGGAGGCGCCGCAGGGCATGGAAATCGTCCGCGTCGACGTTGTGGTCCGCCTGCGCAAAAAGGATTGACCTCCGATCGTGGCGCGGTGAGTGCGCGTGGGCGGCGCCTTTAGCCGAGCGTCCGTCGCATCAAGATCGCTGGAAGGTACACGTCCGGGGCGAACGCGATCTCGAAGCGTTCGAACGTTTGGAAGCCTCGGGATTGATAAAAGCGTTCGCCATTGAGCGTGGAGCGGCATTCAAAAGACCTTATGTCGGCGGATCGCGCAGTGGCTTCGCAGTGCTGATAGATGGCGCGTCCGAAGCCGCGGCTAGCCCAATCCGCGTGGACGGCAAACCGTCTGATATAGCCGACCGAATCGGCGGCGCGACCGGTGGTTGGGCTCTCGCGCATCCAGCCTCCGCAACCAACGATGCCATGGCCGGGCACTTCCGCCACATAATAGGTCCCGGAGGCTAGCAGCTTCGGGTTCGGCATTTCCAAGAACGGCAAAGCCCGCTCCAGCACGGCCACATCATAGTCTCGCGCCATCAGCCGCCGATAGCTTCCTGCTAAAACGTTGGCGACCGCATTGGCATCATCCGGGCCTGCCACGCGTACGATTGGTTTCAACGACAAACTCCGTCTTTACAAATGCCCGAAGCCGGCCGCGCGAAGATCCGCTTGGGTCGAACGGTCCGACGGTCTAGCCCGATCAGCGGCGCTAAACCAAAGCCCCGCTGGTCGTCAAGTCGTTCCCGTCGCGCCC
>JBEINZ010000140.1:0-8466 GCA_040377825.1 Hyphomicrobiales bacterium
TCGGACAGAAGATCAACGAACTGGAGAATGATTATGGCACGAGACACGAAAGCCACCATTGAGACCGCAATGGGGCCCGAAATGGCAAAGGAGATGAACTCGCTGTGGAGCCATAGCCTATCGCAGGGCGCTCAGATCGGCAGCGCGGAAATGATGGAATCGATGCGCACCCTCTCCCGCGATATGATGGGCTTCTTGGAAGATAGGATGCGTAAGAACATGGAGACGGCACGCGCGATGACCGAGGCGAAGACACCGTCGGATCTCGCGCGATTGAACATGGAGTATTTCCGCGGCTTCATGGCCGACTATAATCGGCAGCTCGTTCACATGGCCGAGGAAACCGGCCGATCCTTTTCGTCGACGCTCCATAAGACGCAACCGAAATCCTAAAGCATTTCCCGCTCGGATGAAAACATCCGAGCGAAAAGGAATTGCTCTAGATTCAAAACCTTGAGCCAGTCCTTTTCGTTCGGATCGCTTCGATCCGAACGGGACAGGCTCTGAAGCATTTCCCGCTCGGATGAAAACATCCGAACGAAAAGGACTGGCTCCAAGGCCACGGCGCGGGAGGAAAACTCAGTCCTCCCGCACGTAGTCCCCCGGCGCGTTGGCGAGTGGCTCAGGGGCAAGTTTCGGCGAGCCCATCGCCGGCGGCTTGCCAAGCGGTCCGGACCGTTCGGCCAACCAATCAAACCAAGCCGGCCACCAAGAACCGTCCTTCAACGCCGCCGTTTTCAGCCACTCGTCAGGACCAATAAACGTGTCGTGCTGTCGACGGGTCTCGATGCGGTAGCGCCTTGGATGTCCGACGCGGCCTGGCTGCGAAACGATCCCGGCATTGTGTCCGCCGTTGGTCAACACGAAGGTCGTCTCGGTATCGCTGAGAAGGATGATCTTGTAGACCGAGCGCCAAGGGGCAACGTGATCGGTTTCGGTCGAGACAATGAAAAATGGGGCACGGACATCCTCGAGCGCGACCGGGCGGCCGTCTACGCGATACCGTCCCTCGGCAAGATCGTTGTTGAGAAACAGTCCGCGCAAATACTCCCCATGCATGTGATGGGGCAGCCGCGTGGCATCGGCATTCCATGCGGCAAGATCGTTGATTGCCTGGCGTTCGCCAAGCAAGTAGTCGCGCACCAGCCGCGACCAGATCAGATCGTTTGAGCGCAGAAGCTGGAAGGTTCCGGCCATTTGTTTGGGATCGAGGTAGCCGCGCTCCCACATCATGTCTTCCAGGAATGCCAACTGACTTTCGTCGATGAACAGCGACAGTTCGCCAGCCTCGTTGAAATCGACCTGCGCGGCGAAGAGCGTCACCGTTTTGAATCGACTCTCGGGATTTCGCGCGTCCGCCGCCGCGGCAATCGCCAACAAGGTGCCGCCGATGCAATAGCCCGTGGCATGAATTTGCTCGCCCGGCACGATGGTGCCGATGGCGTCTAGCGCCGCGTCGATGCCAAGCTTGCGATAATCGTCCATCCCCAGGTCGCGGTCGGCGTCGGTAGGGTTGCGCCAGGAAATCATGAAAACGGTGAACCCCTGCGCCACGAGATGGCGGACAAGCGAATTCTCCGGTGAAAGATCGAGGATGTAGTACTTCATGATCCAGGCCGGGATGATCAGGACCGGTTCGGCATGCACTTTCGGCGTCGAAGGCTCGTATTGGATCAGTTCGATCAGCCGGTTGCGCATGACGACCTTGCCCGGCGTCACCGCGACGTCGACCCCCGGTTTGAAGTCGCCCGCATCTTGCCCCGATGACGAGCCGAGTCCCTTGGCGAGATCGACGGCGGCGTTCTGCAGGCCGCGCAATAAGTTGGCGCCGCTTTCATCGACCGTGCGGCGGAGCACTTCGGGATTGGTCGATAGGAAATTCGAAGGCGATACCGTATCGAGCAACTGACGTGCGGCGAATTCCACCACGCGTTCATGGTGCAGTCCCACACCACGGACACCCGTGGTCGCTTCGCGCCACCATGATTGGGTCAGCAGGAAACCCTGCGCGATGAGTGAATATGGCGGCGTTGCCCAATCTTCCTCGCAAAATCGCCGATCACTCGGCCCGGGCTCGACACATGGCGGCGGCAGGGAGGGGATCGTCGCGGCTTGCAGCGCAAAGCGCCCGAACTCCGCCCATTTGCGCAAGGCCGACTCAATAAGCGTCAGCTGCTTGCCCGGCGAGGTCGCCAGATGGATCGCCCAATCGGTATAGGCGAGCGCCAGGGCGCCGGGACTTAGGCCTTGCGTCAGCCGCGCCGCCGCCGCATGCGACGCGCGATCGATGACCTCGGCAACGGCATGGGTCGCAAAGCTTTCCGCTCGTGGGAACGGCAGATGAAAGAATGAGCCTGTAACTGACGCTGACGCTTCGGGGACCGGCGGAACCCCGTCTACACGGTTGGAGACCGAGGCCGCGCCTTTATCCTCTGACCTCGGCACCTTCGTTTCCCGTGCCGCGCGGACCTCCGGTCCACTGGTTTCTCCATGCTCGGCCGATAGCCGACCTCTCCGCTCGCTGGTGCGCGCCATTGTCGACCCTTCGTCAGCACCGCTCGGAAAGAGAGGTTCCTCCGGAGGATCATCAAGGCAATGGCATGTGAGCGCGATGATCCCGATCAATCGCGCGGCGGCGGAAGGGCTTCATATTTGTCCAAGAAGTCCCCGACATGCAGAGCGCGAAAATCGACCAGGGCGGCGCGCAGTCTTTTGTGGCTCCAGTCCCACCAGCCAAGCGCCATCAGCCGAGCCGCCGTTTTCTCGTCGAACCGCCGCTTGATGACGCGCGCGGGACTGCCGGCAACGACCGTGTAGGGCTCCACGTCCTTGGTCACCACCGCGCCGGCGCCGACGACCGCCCCGATTCCGACCTTTCGTGCCGGCAGCACAATGGCGGCCCGCCCGATCCAGGCATCGTGCCCGATTTCGACCCGCGCGGCGCGGCGCGCATCGAAAAGATCCGGTTCATCGTCCGCATCCTCGAAATACTGCCAACTGCGATAGGTGAAATGCGCCTGCGCCGCCCGCTCCATCGGATGATTGCCGGGGTTGATACCCGCAAGCGGCCCGATCGACACGAAACGACCGATATCGGCATAGACGATCTCCGCGTCGTTCACCGCGTAGGAGTAATCCCCGATGCGGCTTTCGATCACGGTCGTGCGCGCGCCGATCTTGCAGAATTTGCCGAAGGTCGTTGCCCGCACAACCGCTGTCTCGTGGATCAGCGGCTTTGCCCCGAGGCGTTTCTTGCGGACATGGGCAGGCAGTGAGGCGTCGTCGTGGGCAGCCATGGATTTCATACCGCCGGAGGCCAAGCCGGGCGCGGCTTGACTTGCTTCCGGTCGCGCCCTTATACCCGATCCCGGTCCGGGCGGTTAGCTCAGCGGGAGAGCATTCGCTTCACACGCGAAGGGTCACAGGTTCAATCCCTGTACCGCCCACCATCCCATCTCGCTTCACCGCAAAGCCCAAGAAAAACGCAGGCGGCGGGCATGGCGTTGGCCTATACCAGATGACACGCTGCGGTGGACCCCTCAGTCGAGCCACGCGGCTTTGGCGCAGGGCCGAGACTTGGAGATGGCGATGGCGCCTCAATCCTGGAATTTCTGGATCGATCGCGGCGGCACCTTCACCGATATCATCGGCCGCGACCCTGGCGGACGGCTCCATGCCCGCAAGCTGTTGTCGGAAAATCCAGGCGCCTATCGCGATGCGGCCGTCCAAGGCATCCGCGATCTGCTTGACCTAAAGGCCGGCGCGCCGATCCCGCCCGGATTGATCAATGAAGTCCGGATGGGCACAACCGTTGCCACCAACGCCCTGCTTGAACGCAAGGGCGAGCGCACCGCGCTCTTCGCCACGCGCGGCTTGCGCGACGCGCTCGAAATTGGCTATCAGGCCCGAGCGGACATTTTCGCCAAAAACATCATCAAGCCCGAATTGCTCTATTCCGAGGTCACGGAAATCGACGAGCGCGTGCGCGCCGACGGCACCGTCGAGACGCCGCTGGATGCCGAGGCGGCGAAGGACCTTTTGCTCGGCTTGAAAGCGAAGGGCGTCCAGGCGCTGGCTATTGTCTTCATGCATGCCTACCGCTATCCCGCGCATGAAAGAGAGGTCGCCGAACTGGCGCGATCCCTGGGTTTCCCGCAGGTCTCGGTCAGCCATGAAGTCTCGCCGCTCATCAAATATGTCGGGCGCGGCGACACCACCGTGGTCGACGCCTATCTGTCGCCGATCCTCGGGCGGTATGTCCGTCAAGTGTCGGATGAACTCGATGTCGCTCGCTCCGGGGCGCGCCTGATGTTCATGATGTCGTCGGGCGGGCTGACCGCGGCGGCGCTCTTTCAAGGCAAGGACGCGATCTTATCCGGACCCGCCGGCGGCGTGGTGGCGCTGGCCGAAACCGGCAAATCCGCCGGCTTTAGCCGGGTCATCGGTTTCGACATGGGGGGGACATCAACGGACGTCGCCCACTACGACGGCGAATTCGAGCGCGCGTTTGAAACCGAGGTGGCCGGCGTGCGGATGCGCGCGCCGATGATGCGCATCCACACGGTTGCCGCGGGCGGCGGCTCGCTTCTGTCTTTTGATGGCGCCCGCTTGCGCGTCGGGCCTCAATCGGCCGGCGCCAATCCGGGGCCAGCCTGCTATCGAAATGGCGGACCGCTGGCGGTCACCGACGCGAATGTCATGCTCGGAAAATTGCGGCCGGAGTTCTTCCCGGCGATCTTCGGGCCGAAGCGCAACGAGCCGCTCGATGTCGCCGCCGTGCGGACCAAGTTCGATGACCTTGCTGAGAGCCTGCCCGGCAAGAGCGCTGAACAACTCGCTGATGGTTTCATCACCATCGCGGTGACAAACATGGCCAACGCCATCAAGAAAATCTCGGTCGCGCGCGGTTACGATGTGACCCGCTATGCCTTGAATTGCTTCGGCGGCGCCGGCGGGCAGCATGCCTGTCTCGTCGCCGATCAGCTTGGCATGCGCGAAATTCTCATCCACCCGTTCTCGGGATTGCTGTCGGCCTATGGCATGGGCCTCGCCGAAATTCGCGCAACGCGCCAGATGGCATGCGACGCGGCCCTTGGCGAAGACGTCGGCGTTTTGGTCGCCAAGGCCGTCAGCGGCATCGGCGCGGAGGCTGTCGCGGAGGTCGAAGGTCAGGGCATCGGCGTCGATGCTATCCGCCTCGTGGTCGGTCTCCATCTGCGTTACGCCGGATCCGACAGCACGATCGAAGTCATCGCGCGGGAAACAGACAGTTCCTCCGACCTGCGTATGCGCTTTGAAGCCGCCCATCGCGGACGGTTCGGCTTTATCGATGGCACCAAAGAGATCGTGATCGAGGCGATCGGCGTCGAAGCGATCGGCGGCGGTGGCGGATTCGAAGAGCCGTCCATGCCCGCGCCCGCCTCGGCGCCAGACGCCGCCGCGCGGACCCGATTCTACAGTCAGGGTGCTTGGCGCGAGGCAGGCGTTTACATCCGTTCGGACCTCGCGCCCGGCGCCAGCTTTCCTGGCCCGGCCCTCCTGATCGAAACGAACCAAACCATTGTGGTCGAACCCGGCTGGGCCGCGCGGATCACCGGCAAGAATCATGTGATCTTGACTCGAGGCAACGCCGTTACCCGCGCCAATGCCGTCGGGACCGACGCCGATCCCGTGCTGCTCGAAATATTCAATAATCTATTCATGAGCATCGCCGAGCAGATGGGCGTCGTGCTGCAAAACACCGCCTATTCGGTTAACATCAAGGAGCGGCTCGACTTTTCCTGCGCGGTGTTTGATTCCGCCGGCCATCTCGTCGCCAACGCGCCGCACATGCCGGTGCATCTCGGCTCGATGGACCGTTCGGTCGAAACCGTCATTCGCGAAAACCCGGTGATCCGACCCGGCGACGTCTACGCCCTCAACGCGCCCTATAATGGCGGCACGCATCTGCCGGATATCACGGTCTGTACGCCGGTCTTCAATGCCAAGGGCGAGAGGCTGCTATTCTGGGTCGCGTCGCGCGGCCATCACGCGGATATCGGCGGCATCGCCCCGGGTTCCATGTCGCCCTTGGCGACCTTTATCGAGGAAGAGGGCGTTTATATCGACAATTTCAAGCTGGTTGATCAAGGCGCCTTCCAAGAAGCACCGCTGATCGACCTTTTGACCACCGCCCGCTATCCCGTGCGCAACGTCGTCCAGAACGTGAATGACCTGAAAGCCCAAATCGCCGCCAATGCCAAGGGCGTGGCCGAGCTTGAAAAAATGATCGCCCAGTTCGGCCTCGATGTCGTCCAGGCGTACATGGGCCACGTGCAGGACAATGCGGCGGAGAGCGTCGCGCGGGTCATTGCGCGGCTGCATGATGCAAGCTTCGACTACGAGATGGATCAAGGCTGCCGCATTCGCGTGAACATCACCGTGGACCGGGAACGCCGCGAGGCGACCGTCGATTTCACCGGGACCTCGCCGCAGCGGGCGGACAATTTCAATGCCCCGGAACCGGTTACGCGCGCGGCCGTCCTTTACGTCTTCCGGGTCATGGTCGAGGACTTGATCCCGATGAATGCCGGATGCCTTAGGCCGTTGAAGATCATCGTGCCGGATGGCTCGATGCTGTCTCCGCGCTATCCGGCGGCCGTCGTCGCTGGGAATGTCGAGGTGTCGCAGGCGGTGACCAATTGCCTGTTCGGCGCCCTCGGGGCCATGGCGGCAGCCCAGGGCACGATGAATAATCTCACCTTCGGCAATGACACCTATCAGTATTACGAAACGATCTGCTCGGGCGCGCCCGCCGGTCCAGGATGGCATGGCGCCTCGGGCATCCATACCCACATGACCAATTCGCGCCTCACCGATCCGGAAATTCTCGAACTGCGCTTTCCGGTCCTGCTCGAAGATTTCCACATTCGGCGCGGTTCTGGCGGGAGGGGGCGTTGGAACGGCGGGGACGGCACGCATCGCCGCATCCGTTTCCTCGAACGCATGCAATGCTCCATCCTCTCTGGCCACCGGCGTGTGAGACCATTCGGACTTGAAGGCGGAGAAGCCGGCCAAACCGGGCAGAACCTCGTTCGACGCGGCGACGGTCAAATGGAAATGCTCGGCAGCTCGGCCCAGACGGTGCTTGAGCCGGGCGAGGCCATTATCATCGTTACGCCAACACCCGGAGGATTCGGCGCGCCATCATGAGGATTTTGGCGGCATTATTGAGTATTGATAACTCTAGTTCGGACGCGAGTCCGCTTAAACCGTCGCCTTCTCGGTCACTTTCTCAAGGGGGACGAATTGAAGCGGCAAAGCCGTTGTGTATTTGATCTGCTCCATGGCAAAGGTCGTTGAGACATCAGCGATGTCGATTTTCGAAATCAGCTTCTTGTAAAATACATCATAGGCTTCGATATCCGGAACGACAACGCGCATCAGATAGTCGACTTGCCCGGCCATTCGATAGAATTCAACGACCTCAGGAAGTTGGCTTACCACCTCCGCAAAACGCTTCAGCCAGTCATCCGAATGCTGGTTCGTGGTAACCGCGACAAAGGCCGTCACCCGTGCATTCACCTGACGCGGATCGAGGACCACCACCCGGTGTTGGATGACGCCGTCTTCCTCGAGTTTTTGAATCCGACGCCAACACGGCGTCGTCGAGAGGCCGACCCGTCGGCCGATTTCCGCAACCGGCACTGTGCAGTCTTCCTGCAAGATCTGCAGAATTTTGCGGTCAATACGGTCGATCATTGGGGCCCACTCCAGAAACACACCCATTGAGTACAGGATTTCTCGAAAATGTAAACTACGCCTTTGTATTATCGTTTGCGAGATACCGATCCTCGATTTTTAGAACGCCATCCTAACGTGGTCGAATGGCGCTGGTGACCTCGGCTCTCAGAACGGGCAGTAGCTCGGCTCCAAACCAAGGGTTCCTTCGAAGCCAAGCCGTGTTGCGCCACGATGGATGCGGCAAGGGGAACATGCGCGGGGTTCCCGATCGATCGAGCAAACCGGCATAATCGCCGACGATCGCGCCAACCGATCGCCCAACCGCCTCCCGACCCAAGAGGTAGGATTGGGCGTACCGTCCGATCGCCAGCACCAACTCGATTTGAGGCATCAGCGGCAGAAGGCGGTCGTGCCAGGTCAGCCGGCATTCCGGACGCGGCGGCAAATCGCCTCCCGATGGATCAAGTCCTGGAAAACAAAAGCCCATGCCAACGATCGCGACACGGCTGACATCATAAAAGGTCGCGCCATCCAGGCCGGTCCACGCCCGCAATCGATCGCCGGACTTGTCGGTAAACGGCAGACCACTCTCATGCACCCGCGTTCCCGGCGCCTGCGCCACGATCAACAGCCGCGCCGTCGACGATGGCCTCAAGACCGGCCGCGGCTCGTGCGCCAGTGGCCTTCCAAGAGGTGCATCGCGGCAAATTCGGCATGCTCGGATCTCGGATACCAGCGCTTCCA
>JBEINZ010000139.1:0-8491 GCA_040377825.1 Hyphomicrobiales bacterium
AGCGATCCGAACGAAAAGGATCGGCTCAAGGCCCAGACTCTGGAGCATTTACTTCCCGCTCGGAAGACTCCATCGGATCGGGAATTGCTCTTGGATCAGAAGATCTTGGCGAACTGCTCGATATTGGATTTATCGAATGTGAACGGATCCGCCATGGCCGCCTGCGCGCCCTCGCCGATCTTGATCTCGCCCATGCGGCCGGCCTTGACGGAAGTGCCAGCGGCGCCCGTCGCTTCGCCGTTGACCAGCTTGGCGGCGATCATCGTGGCCGAATAGCCGAGGTCGATCGGGTTCCAGATCGCGAAGGTGTCGGTCGGGCCGGCCAGAACCGCGCCCTTCATTTCCGAGGGCAAGCCGAGACCGGAAACGAAAACTTGGCCGACCTTGCCGGCGTCAACCACCGCCTTGGCGGCGGCAACGATACCGACCGAGGTCGGTGCGATAATGCCCTTGAGGTTCGGATAGGCCTTCAGCAGGCCCTGAGTTTCACGATAGCTCTTGTCGGCGAGATCGTCGCCGTAGACCGTCGTGACGAGCTTCATCTTGGCGTATTCCGGCTTCGCCCATTCCTTCTTCATTTCCTCGATCCAGATGTTCTGGTTCGTGGCTTGGGCGGTTGCCGACAAGATCGCCACCTCGCCCTCGTTCTTCAGGGTCTTGGCGATCATCTGCACGCACTTGGCGCCGATCAGCTGATTGTTCGACGGATTGAGGTGCATGATCCGGCCGTCGGGGGCGACGCCGGAGTCGAAGGAGATGACCTTGATGCCGCGCTGCAAGGCCTTCTTGCCGACCGGCACAAGCGCGTTGGGATCGTTCGCGGAGATGACGATCGCGTCGACCTTTTGAGCGATCAGGGCGTCGATGACTTGGATCTGGGCCTCGGCCGTTGTCGTGGTCGGTCCGGTATAGATCAGTTCGATATTTCCGAGTTCCTTGGCGGCTTCCAAGCCACCGTCGCGACAGGCGTCGAAGAAGCCGATGCCGAGCGCCTTCACCACCATGGCGATGCGCTTTTTGTCTTGGGCGACGGCGGAGTGATAGAGCGCGGTCGGCGCCGCGCCGGCAAGCGCGCCGGCGGCGATGAGCTTCAGAGTATCTCGGCGTGACGTGGTCATTAAACTTCCTCCCTAGGGTTACATCGGCCCGGCTCGTCGAGGAGGCCGGGGGTCTTCCAATCGTCAGGCGGCCGTCGAGGCCTCCCGGCGGTTTTGGGCGTTCGCGGCCACAAGGATCTCGATGCCCGCGGTGCGCAAGAGATCGAGGCTCGCCTTTGGCGCGCTTTCGTCGGTGATAATCGTGTGGACACGGGAGAGCGGACACACCGCGATCGAGCCGCGCATGTCGAACTTGGAGCTGTCGACCATGACGATCAGCCGATCGGCGCGGCGCAAGAGCTTCGCCTCGGCACGCGCAATCAGCGGGTCACCCTCGATCACGCCCATTGGGCCGATGGAGGCGCAGCTCATGAACATTTTCGACGCGGTATAGTGCTGGATCGCATCGTCGTCGAACGGCGAGACGATGATCCCTTGCTTACGGTAGACCTCGCCGCCGGGCAGCACGATGCGGTTTTCACTGTTGGCAACGAGCGCCTGCGCCATTGGAAACGAGTTGGTGAGAATATGCATTCGCCGGTCCGCGAGCGGATCGACCATCTCGTAAGTCGTCGAGCCGGCATTGATGATGATCGACTCGCCGTCCTGACAGAGCCCGACCGCGGCCTCGGCGATCGCTCGCTTCCGCTCCACATTGAGCGTCTTGGAAACGTCGAAACCCCGCGTTTCAAGCGTCCGTTGGCTCGCCGGATCAACAGCCTCCACACCGCCGTGAACCCGCCGTACGAGCCCCGAGTCTGCCAGTTCGGATAGGTCGCGACGGATCGTTGCGCTCGACGCGCCGGTCAAGTCGACCAAGTCGCGCACGGCCATGACGGAACGCTGACGTACCAGCCTGAGGATCGTCTGCCAGCGCTCGCGTTCGTGCATTTTACCGCCTCCGATCAATCAAGATTAGTCACGAGCGTTCAAAGACGTCAATTGATTCAATCATTATTGCAGCGCGAAATTGTTTTTGCGGCGCAATATCGCTCATAATGCAAACAAGCATGATTGACCGTGAGCATTTTTGCTCCTAGCTTCCGGGCGATCGTAGAACGGCCGACCGGGTCGTATTCTTTATTGCTCTTCGGGATTCGACCATGACCTTGCGAGCCGTCCCCAGTCCGTTACAGAATCTTTGGGACGACGCCCACGCGGCGACGCTCGATGAGCCGGGACTGCTGCTCTACCGGTCGAATCTTCTTGGGTCGGATCTCAGGATCACAAATTTCGGCGGCGGCAATACCTCGGCCAAGGTCAAGGCGGTCGATCCGCTGACCCGTCAGGACGTCGCGGTCCTATGGGTGAAAGGATCGGGCGGCGACATCGGCTCGATGAAGCGCGACGGCTTTGCCACGCTTTATCTCGACAAGCTGGAGGCCCTGAAGCGGCTTTATCGCGGGCTGGCCCACGAAGACGAGATGGTCGGCTACCTGCCGCATTGCACCTTCGATCTCAATCCGCGCGCCGCCTCGATCGATACGCCGCTGCATGCCTTCGTGCCGGCCGCGCATGTCGACCATGTGCATCCCGACGCGGTCATCGCGATCGCGGCTTCAAAGAACGCGGAGGCGCTGACCAAGCAGATATTCGGCGCGGAGATGGGCTTCCTGCCGTGGCAGCGGCCGGGCTTCGAGCTCGGCCTGAAGCTCGGCGCCATGGCCGCATCGAACCCGCACCTCGTCGGAGTCGTGCTCGGCGGCCACGGCGTGTTCACTTGGGGCGATACGGCCAAGGCCTGCTACGAGACGACGCTCAGCATTTTGCAGAAGGCGGCGGACTGGCTGGCCGCGAACGAAACGCTCCCGGTGTTCGGCGGGCCGCGCGTGACGACGCTTCCGCCTGACGCACGGGCCGCGGTGGCGGCGCGGTTGATGCCGGCCATTCGAGGGCTGATCTCGGCCGACGAGCGCAAAGTCGGCCATTTCACCGATGCGCCGGCCGTGCTCGACTTCGTCGGCTCCAACGCGCTCGACACGCTCGCGCCGCTCGGCACGTCCTGCCCCGACCATTTCCTGCGCACCAAGATCCGCCCACTGGTGCTGCCCTTCGATCCCTCAAGCGGCGATGTTGATCAGGTTCTGGGGAAGCTGCCGGATTTGCTCGCGGCCTATCGCGCGGACTACGCGGCCTATTACGAGCGCTGCAAGCATCCGGATTCCCCGCCGATGCGCGATCCAAACGCGGTCGTTTATCTCGTGCCGGGCGTGGGGATGATCGGCTTTGCGAAGGATAAATCCACCGCGCGCATTGCCTGCGAGTTTTATCTCAACGCAATCAACGTGATGCGCGGAGCCTCCGGTGTCGACGCCTATGTTGGCCTTGCGGAACAGGAAGCCTTCAACATCGAGTATTGGCTGCTTGAGGAGGCCAAGCTGCAGCGTTTGCCGAAGCCGAAATCGCTCGCCGGGCGCGTCGCGCTGATCACCGGCGGGGCCGGCGGCATTGGCGGAGCGATCGCCGCTCGGTTGTTGGGCGACGGCGCGGCGGTGGTGCTTGCCGATATTGATGCAGGCAGCCTGAAGGAGGCGGTGGCCGGCTTCGCCAAGCGGTTCGGGTCGGACAATGTCCGAGGCGTCGAGGTCGACGTGACCGACGAGGCTGCGGTGGAACGAGCGTTCCATGAAGCGTTATTGCAGTTCGGCGCGATCGACATACTCGTCTCCAATGCCGGCATCGCGTCCGCGGCACCGATCGAGGACACGAGCCTCGCGCTGTGGAACCGCAACATGTCGATCTTGGCGACCGGCTATTTCCTCATCGCGCGCGCCGGCTTCCGGCTGATGAAGACGCAAGGCAATGGCGGCTCCATCGTGTTCATCGCCTCGAAGAATGGCTTGGCTGCTTCGCCGGGCGCATCGGCCTATTGCACCGCCAAGGCGGCGGAAATTCATCTGGCGCGGTGTCTGGCGTTGGAAGGCGCGGCCTTCGGCATCCGCGTCAATACGGTGAACCCGGATGCCGTGCTGCGCGGATCGAAGATCTGGCAGGGCGAGTGGCGCGAGCAACGAGCCAAGTCCAACAAGGTCGACGTCGACCAACTCGAGGAAGTCTACCGCCAGCGCTCGCTTTTGAAACTGCCAGTCTTGCCCGAGGATATCGCCGAGGGCGTGATGTTCTTCGCCTCCGACCTCTCGGCGAAGTCGACGGGCAACATCCTGAATGTGGACGCCGGCAACAAAGAATCCTTTACGCGATAAACCAATAACGAGTTCGGGAGACGTCAGCATGGTGTTCCGGATCGAGGCGGATTTCGTCGCCGAACAGAACCGATCGATCGAGGCCGCCCATGACGAGGATTTCGACGCCCTCGGGCGGATCCTAAGCCGGCGCAATATCGATATCGAGTCGGTCACGGCGGATGCCGCGCGCTTCGCGGTGGCCGTGCCGACATGGGGCGTGGGAACCGGCGGCACGCGGTTTGCTCGGTTTGCCGGGCTCGGCGAGCCGCGCGGGATCTTCGACAAGCTTGATGATTGCGCGACCATCCACCAGCTGACCTCAGCAACGCCGACGGTCAGCCCGCATTTTCCTTGGGACAAGGTTTCCGATTTCAGCGAGCTGAAGGGCACGGCCGAAGCGCTGGGGCTTGGCTTTGACGCGGTCAATTCCAACACGTTCCAGGATCAGCCGGGCCAGCCGCGCTCCTACAAATTCGGCTCGCTGACCCATACCGATCGCGACACGCGGTCGCTCGCGATCGAGCACAATATCGAATGTATCGAGATCGGCCGCGCGCTGGGCTCCAAGGCGCTGACCGTGTGGATCGGCGACGGCTCGAACTTCGCCGGGCAATCAAACCTTACCAAGGCCTTCGATCGCTATCTGGAGTCCATGCGCCAGATCTACGCGGCGCTACCGGACGACTGGCAGGTTTTCATCGAGCACAAGCTTTATGAGCCGGCTTTCTATTCCACCGTGATTTCCGATTGGGGCTCAAGTTTCGCCGCCGCGTTGGAACTCGGACCCAAGGCGCGATGCCTCGTCGACCTCGGCCATCACGCGCCGAACGTGAATATCGAGCAGATTGTCGCGCGGCTGGTGCGCTTTGGAAAGCTTGCGGGCTTCCACTTCAACGATTCCAAATACGGCGATGATGATCTCGACTCCGGTTCGGTTGATCCGTTCCGGCTGTTTCTCGTGTTCAACGAGCTGATCGACGCCGCGACGCGCAACGCGCCAGGCTTCGCGCCCGCCTCTATGATCGACCAGTCGCACAATGTGACCGACCCGATCGAGAGCCTGATGAACTCCGCCATGGAGATCGGCCGCGCGCGGACGCAGGCGCTGATCGTCGACCGGCCGGCACTCGCGGATGCGCAAGAGGCAAACGACGCGCTCGGCGCGCACCGTATCCTGAAAGTGGGCTTCGTCACCGACGTTTCCCCAATCCTTGCGGAAGTACGGCGGCGAGCGGGCGGCGCGATCGATCCGATCGCCGTCTACCGCGCGTCCGGCTATCGCGCCCACAAGGCGAAGGAACGGCCGGCGGTGTCCGGCTCGAGCGCGGGCATCGTCTGAAGTTAGAAGCTCAGTCGGAACAGCGCGAAGCCGTCCGGCCCCTCGCCGACATAGGCGATCGTGTCGTTTGGAATATGCGCGCGGGCCTTCGGGCCGGAGACGAACAGCGCGCTCGCGCCGTCGATCGGGGCGAATGTCCAATTGCCGTCCGGCTTTGGATCGATCTCACCGGCCTGAACGATGGCGCGGATGAGGATCTCGGGGATCGTGTCGGCGCCGGCAAACACGACCGCGTCGGGACCGGTGCCCGGGAAGGACCCGCCGCCTCCGGCGCGGTAATCGCTCGTCGCGATGATGAAGGTCGCGGTTTCGTCGATCGGCAGGCCTTCGAAGGCGAGATCCACGATGCGGCTGGCATCCGGGTGGATCAGCGCGCCGTCCTTATTGTAGCGCGCGGGTTGGGTCAGATCGATCTTGTAGCTGACGCCGTCGATCACATCGAAATCGAAGCTTGGGTAGCCCGGGTCGATCAACGGCTGATCCGCCCTGCCCGGCTCGATCTGGAGAAACTGGCTCGCCGAATGCTCAAGCCATTCGCGCACATTCGATCCGGCGACCGCAAGCGCGCGGATCGTGTTCGGATAAAGATAGAGGTCGGCGACATTCTTGATGGCGATCGGGCCGGCGGGGATGTCGGTATAGTAATCCGGGCCGCCGCGCCCGCCGGATTTGAAGGGCGCCGCCGCCGACAAGAGAGGCGAGCCTTCCCACTGGCTGCCAACAAGCATCTGGCGGATATAATCAATTTGCGCGTCGGCGAGCATCTGGATCGCGGCATTATCCGCCACCAGCGCGAAATACGACGTAAGGGCGGCACGCGCATGCCCGACCGGGCGGCGAATATAGGCGATGGTCGCGGCGTGGTCGGCCTCGGCGGCCTCGACCACGGCGGGCTCGGACGCTACGAGCGGCACGACCGTCGCGCCGTCACGCCGATAGATCGGGCGGGCTTGGCTGGTCGAACCAGCGACGCGCCAAGTTGATCCATCAGCCGCGAGCAACAGGTCAATGACGCCGAGATGCGACCCGTTGAAGCCCGCCATCACCGCCGGTTTGCCGGCGATCGTGCCATCAGTGGCATCAACGCCGATCACTCCGATGAAATCCGGGCCGGGAAAGACCCGATGCTGATGGCCGAGCACGAGCACGTCGATTCCGGGCACCTCGGCGAGCGGGCGCGCGGCATTCTCCATGCCGTGAAAGGCAGGGGACGCACTGATGCCCGAATGACAGAGCGCCACGATGACATCCGCGCCGGCCTCCTTCATCTCCGGAACCCAGGCGCGCGCCGCCTCGACGATGTCACGCGCGACCACCTTGCCCGCCAGATGCTTGCGGTCCCAGCTTTGGATTTGCGGGGGCACGAAGCCGATGAAGCCGATCCGGATGGAGCGGGCCAAACCCGCGCCGTCGAGGATTGTCCGCTCGACGATCCGATAAGGCCGAAGCAGCGTCGTATCGTTGCGCGGGTTGCCCGCCAGTTGCGTGCCACGGATCACATTGGCCGAGACGAACGGGAAATCGGCTCCGGCGAGCGCGGCTTCGAGAAAGTCGAGGCCGTAGTTGAATTCATGATTGCCGAGCGTGGAAACCTCATAGCCAAGCGTATTCATCGCCTTGAAAAGCGGATGGACATCGCCGCGCTTCAGGCCGCGTTCGCTGACGATGAAATCGCCGAGCGGGTTGCCCTGCAACAGATCGCCGTTATCGACCAAAATGACGTTTGTCGCTTCCGCGCGCATCATCGCGATGAGCGAGGCCGTCCGGGACAAGCCAAGCGTATCGACCGGCCGATCGGCGTGATAGTTGTAGGGAAGGATCCCGACATGGATGTCGGTTGTGGCCAGAATGCGCAGATGGGCTTGGCCGGCCGCCGTGACAGTGACAAAGGGATGCGCGGCCGCGAGCGAACCATTTGTCATATCGACGCCTTCCCCCTCAAGAAGTTCGCTGACACCACAACCTAAAATCCATTACCACCATCGACTTCTCCCCGTGAGGGAAAAGGGGCTGGAGCCGAGGATCCAGGGCCTCTGAGAAAAGCCCAGGAATTCAGGAGGCTCAGGCAAAGGCATGCGCGGAAAGCGTCATGGTGCCGGTCAGTGTTTCGCCGTTGGCTAGACGCGCCAGTGGGGTGAGCGCGCGCGATATCTCCGCCGTCGGCGCGCCGACGACGTGGCTCTGCGGCTCGACGCAAACGAACGGGGCGTCCGCCGGAGACCACGCGAGTGGCGCGCGCATCGTATCGCTCGCGGTCATCTCGATCACGATACCGCGCGAGGGCGTCTCCAGCATCATCCGCCCGTCCCAGCCGAAATAGCTTGCGACGAGTTCGTCGTTGCGCGCGACGACTTGCCCGGCGGAGAAATCGAGCGCGGCGGGCACCGGCGCGGCAGCGATCGGCTTGAAACCCGGCGCGAGCGCCATGATGCCCGCACAATGCATCACAAGGCGCGTATCGGGGAATTTGTCGAACCACGGATGCTGGCCGATGCCATGGGGCAACGGCTGATCCGCCTCGTTGGTGATACTGAGATGCACGGCCAAGCCATCCGCGCCGAGTTCGAAGGTCTGACGGGCGAGATAGCGGTAGAGATCGCCGCCGTCCGATTTGCGATGGATGATCGAGAGACGGTCATCGCCTGACGACTCCAACGCCCAGGCCGACTGCCAGCCGAATCCGTGGATCGCGCCGCCGGCCGAGGGGTCATTGAGTGGTACTTCGAACTGCACGATGCCGTCGTCGATCACGCCGCCATAGGCACGGTTGGCATAGGGCAGCATCGCCCAAGAGCCGAAGAAACGCGGCGTCGCGCCCCAGACCTCCGACCCTGCCGGGCAATGCAGGATATCGTGAACGCGTCCGTTCA
>JBEINZ010000147.1:0-8018 GCA_040377825.1 Hyphomicrobiales bacterium
ATTACTTTAAATCGCCAAGATCTAACAAAGAGATAAGACATTAATCCTTCTCAATTACGGTTACTCCTTCATGAATGCAGTTTTCAAAAGGAAAAAACATAGAATATATTCCTTTAGCAATCTTAGGCGCAGCGCTTGCCTTAGAGCCAATCCCATAAAATCGGCGGCGGCATGGTCTGTTTACTCGCGGATAGCGTGTCTCTGGTTGCGTAGTGGGAAATCCTTTGATTCCAGAAGGTTGCGAAGCCGATCTGGAGGATCACCATGTGGACACCCACCACGCAAGGCAACGATAGCCGCAAGGGTTTGCGGTATGAAAGCGATTTGACGGACGCCGAATGGGCAATCATCGAGCCGTTGTCGCCGCAGCCTGGCGCGGGTGGGCCCTGGGCATGGCAGATGAGGGAAATCATCAACGGGATCAATTATATTCTTCGCAATGGCGTGGTCTGGGCGGCGTTACCGAAAGATTTGCATCCGAAGAGCACACAATACCGCTGGTTCTGTCGGCTGCGAGATGAGACGATCTTTGAGAAGATCAATTTCGCGCTGGTGGAGCGCGGCCGCGAGGGTGTGGCCGCGATGCTCATCCGATTGCGGCGATGATCGATAGCCAGAGCGTCAAGACAACGGAAGCCGGCGGGCCTCGGGGCTATGACGGCGGCAAAAAGATCAAGGGACGCAAGCGGTCCAATCTGGTCGACACCGGCGGTCGGCTGCTGTTCAGAAAAGTGCACACCGCCGACATTCAGGACCGGGATTCGGGCGGTCCCGTGATCGCAGTCGCCAGACAGTTTTATCCATTCATTTCAAAGATCTATGCCGATGGCGGTTATGACCATGACCGTGTGACGAAGGCGGTTGAGACCGTCAGTGTGGAAATCGTGCGTAAGATCGCCGATCAGGTCGGCTTCGTCGTCCTGCCTCGCCGATGAGTCGCGGAGCGGACTTTCGCGTGGCTCGGGCGCTGCCGCAGGCTGGCCAAGGACTTCGAGGCGACCAACGAAAGTGCGAGAGCCTTCCTTCACGCTGCCGCCGTCATGCTGATGGTCAGGCGCCTCGCGCGCAATCCTTATAAGCACCTCAATCGAATGGGCCTCATGAGCTTACGAGACGGACTCTTAGAGCATGATATCCAAGAAGAACTAACTTATTCTTCGTATTCTTTGCAAGGAGTCCAGAGCGCAGGCCAAGAGCATGTTATACTATCCCTCTCCCCCCAGAAATGGTGCTTTGGCGTATGGTGGGCTTATCTCCGAAGTCGAGTATAGCCGTGTTGACAGCAAGTAATCTGAATATCATGTATAGTCACCATCTACAATTAAGCCAGAAAACGTAATTACTCAATACAACACCATTTGCTACTCTCCTCGACGAAAACTCACCGCGATCGCCTACTTCGATTTCGCCGCCAATCCGTCGTCTGGAGATCGAGATGCCCGGGCTCACAGCCAGGAACTCCCTCGTGACGTCACCGATATCAGAACCGGCATCACTCGGTGGCGAGAGCGCGCAGCCGCGCGCGAGGCCGCGTCGTCCGGCCGCCATGATCATGTCCCGTCTTTCGGTCCGCCTGGATGGTCTAACACGGCCGCCGCTGGCTCATCTTGTAGGTCGTCATGAGATCAGCGACGGCTTCCTGCTTGGTGCGCTTTCTATTGCCGCGCGACAGCCAACCTCGATCGGCTGCCGCGCGACAGATTCTCTCCCCAGGATCAGGCAACCGCGAGCATATTGAAGGGAGGCCGCGTAAACGGAAGCTCCCCAAACTTCAAGCGATCAAAATGATTTCCAGTCACCGGATGCTTCGAATGCGCTTGCCGCAGTGTATATCTTCTCCTCGCCATAGTCCTTGGCGACCAACATGAGACCGATCGGCAGTCCGTCGCTCATCCCACAGGGAAGGGACATTGCGGGATGACCGGTCACATCAAAGGGCGCGGTATTGGCCAACATTTCAAAGGCGCGCTGCAGGTAGAGCGCGAGCGGGGCGTCAGCCGGCGGCAGCGGAGTGGCCTTGACCGGCAACGTCGGCATTAGTAGCAGATCATAGTCGTCAAAGACCGCGTCATATGTGGCCTTCAATTTACGTGCTAAATTCTGCGCCTTTGCGTAGTAGTGGCCGCGATAGTGTGTGACGAAATACTGCGCGACCATCATCGAGATTTTGAGGCTGTCGGACAGTTCATCGGCCCGATTGCGCCAGGCCGCATGGGCGTCGAGCAGCGACGTCGTGTAGAGCCCCTTCCAGTTGAAGCCCATGCCATTGCCGTTCATCATCTGCGCTTGCAGGCCCTCAAGCGCGATCGGTGTCCAAATGGCCGTCCCGATCATATGCATCGGGATCGATATCTCGGTAACTTCGGCACCAAGCGATTTGAATTTTTCGGCCGCGAGCCTGACCTTGGCATCGACATCCGGTTCGCTGTTCACGTGGCCAAAACCTTCCTTTACGACACCGATCTTCATGCCAGCGACGCTCTTGGAAAGAGCAGCGACATAGTCGCCGATGACGGGGGCATATTGACGGGGATCGAGACCATCGGGTCCGGCCAGAACCGAGAGCATGAGTGCGTTGTCGGCGACGGTCGCCGTCATCGGGCCGGTATGGTCGATCGTCGCTTCGATCGGCATGACACCGGTATAGGGTACCAGACCATGCGTCGGCTTCATCCCGTAAATGCCGCAGTAGGATGCCGGCATACGGATCGAGCCGCCCTGGTCACCGCCGATCGCCATATCCACTTCGCCGGCCGCCACAAGCGCGCCACTGCCCGACGACGAACCACCTGCGGAATAGCCCATTTTGTGCGGGTTGTGCGTCGGGCCGGTGGAGTTGGTGTGGCTGCCACCGGAAAGGCAAAACAGCTCGCAATGCGCTTTGCCCTTGATCGTCGCCCCGGCGTCGAGTAGCCGCGTGACAATCGTTGCGTCGATATTGGGGACGTAACCTTCTAGCGTCGATGAGCCGTTCATCATTGGGACACCCGCCACACAGACGTTGTCCTTCACGGCGACCGTCTTGCCAACGAGCGGACCGGTCGAGGCGCCCTTGATCTCGGACTTGACATACCAGGCGTTATATTTGTTTTCCGATGGCGGCGGAAAATAGCCTGGCGTCCGGGGATATTCTACAGTGGGGACGTAGTCGGGCATTGCATCGACGATGTCGTAGCGGGCGAAACTGCCCGCCATCTGTCCAAGGAATTCCTCGACCCGGTCCATCGTCATGGACATTCCCATGCTTTCGACGATGTCCATCATTTGCTTTGGTGTAGGGCGCTTTACAGTCATGATTTCCTCCAGCGTGGCGGATTCCATTCGCGCCCGTCTCGAGGGCGATCGAACTTTCAGGTCATGCCAACGAATTCCGAGACGATATCGGGGTTGGCGAGGTCGGAGGCACTTAGCTCGCCAGTGATCGCGCCCTTCTGGATCACAAGAACCCGAGCAGACAATGCCGCAATGAAATCGAGGTTCTGTTCAACCAAGATCATCGTCAGGCCGCGGCTGCCTCTGAGCGTGGCGAGTGTTTCGGCCATTTCCTCAATGATCGACGGTTGAATGCCTTCCGTCGGCTCGTCGAGCAGGATCAGCTTCGGTCGACCACACAGACAGCGCGCGAGGGCCAGCAACTGCTGTTCGCCGCCCGACAGCGCGCCGCCGTTGCGCGTCAAGAGGCGCTTAAGCCGGGGAAAATCCTCAAGGATGTCTTCGATGATGCCCCTGTTCTCTGGACCCTTCGCGACGACGCCCATACGTAGATTGTCCATCACGCTCAGCGTCGGGAAGATCTCGCGACCTTGCGGGACGAGCCCGAGACCCATCCGCACTCGCGCATGCGTGGGGGCATAGGTGATGTTCTCGTTGAGGAATGTGATGCCACCCGCCTTAGCGGGAATCTGGCCGATCAGCGTGCGCATGAGCGTCGACTTGCCCATGCCGTTATGGCCGAGAATACCGAGATATTCGCCAGCCTTCATGAAGAAGGACAAGCCCATCAGGACCGGCACACGACCGTAGGACGCTTCCAGGCTTGAGACCTCCAGCATCACGCAGCCGCCTTCTTGCCGAGGTAGACGTCACGCACGCGCTGATCGCGCAGCACGACATCGACCTTGTCCTCGATCAGAACAGAGCCCTGGTGAAAAACGGTGACGACATCACCAATCATCCGGATGAACTGCATGTCGTGCTCTACAACGACGAGTGCATTCGTCCTGCTAATGTCGCGGATGATCCCGGCTGTTCGGATGACATCGTCGTGGGTCATACCGGCGGCGGGCTCATCGAGCAGGATCAGATCCGGCTCACCGGCCAGCACTGTGCCGATCTCAACCCACTGCCGCTGACCATGCGCCAAAATCCCGACAAGATTGCGGGCTCGGGATGTCATGTTAGTCCGCTCCAGCACCTCATCGACGAGTGCGTTCGCGCGTTTGGCGGTATTGCGCCGCCGCGCGGCGAGCCAGAGATTTTCGTGTACGGACAGGCCATTGAACAGGCTCGGTGTCTGCGTTTTGATACCTATACCGAGCCTTGCGATGTCATGGCTCTTGGCGCCCGCCACATTGGTACCCTTGAAGGCGACCGTCCCGGACGATGGAACGAGCTGCCCCGTCAGCATCTTGAAGAATGTGCTCTTTCCGGCGCCATTCGGACCGATCAGGCAGCGCAATTCGCCGGGTTTTAGGGAAAAATCGACCGTGTTGACCGCCGTCACGCCACCGAAGCGCATAGTCAGGCCCTTCGTCTCGATCAGCGGGGTCTCAAGCAGTTGGGTCGCCGCCATGGCTCATGTCCTCTTCGGCGAAGTCGACGTCTTGGATAACAAAAGCTGTCCGATGCCGTTCGGCTGCGACCTGGATGGCCTGATCCGGGCGAGTGCCTTCCCGACCAGGGTGCGAGCCGTTGGGATGACGCCGCTCGGGATCAGGAGCACGAAGACAAGAAGGATCGCGCCGAGGATCAGATTGGCATTCAGATATTGCTGTTCGCCGATGTTGGACGTCAGATATTGGATGGCGATACAGCCGAGGATTGGCCCAACCAGGGTGCCAAGGCCGCCAACGGTAACCCAAATGATGATCTGGGCCGAGGTCGCCAGACCAAAGATCGTCGGGCTAACGAAGGCGCCCCAGACCGTGAACAGACAGCCGCCAAGTCCGGCGATGCCTCCGCCGATCATGAAGACGATGAGCTTGTAGGTGCGCGGATCATAGCCCAGCAACGCCGCGCGGATCTCATTCTCCCGGATCGCCACGACGACGCGACCGAATTGACCGGCTAGCAGCAACCTCAAGGCGACATAGACCGCGATGAGTGCGCCTGCCGATACATACCAGTTCTCCTCCGGACCGAAGACCCAGTCGGACATGAACGGCATGTTGAGACCGGGCACGGAGGGAATGCCGTTGAAGCCTCCGAGCGCGGCAGTTCCGATTCTGTACTGGTCGCCTGCTGTCGAGTTGATCACATTGAACAGGATCAGCGTGACGGTCAGTGTGATGACGCCGAGATAGACATCGCTGATACGGCCGTAAAACATGAAATAGCCGAGTGCACCGGCGAACAGCGACGGCACTAGGATGGCCAGAAGTAGCGGCACGGTGCTTTCGCCAATATTGATGGCTGCCACGGCATAAGTATACGCGCCGATGCCGAAGAAGGCTGCTTGTCCGAAACACAGGATGCCACCGAAACCCCATATGAAGCCAAGGCTGATGGCGAGGATGCTCATGCAAATGAATACGGTGATCTGCATCAGGTCGAACAGCTCAATCATTCGCGGTAGGGCGATCGTCGTGATGATCGCGATCATCACGACGATCGTGGTCACGACTGCGTTGGGCGATATCGTCATTTAAAGGCTCCCCCGAAAGAAGCGACCGGTGATCCCCTGAGGGAGCAGGCGGATCAGAACGATCGCTGCAATGAAGAGCGTGACCTCGCCAAATACTGGCGTCGTCATGTAGGAGGCCAGCTGATTGATCGTTCCAAATAGGACGCCCGACGACGCTGTTCCGGCGATCATGGCCGCGCCACCGCCAACGACGGCGATGAACGCCTTGGCAATGAAGGCCGAGCCCATTGTCGGCAAGACCCCGGACACCGGCGCCAGAAGTCCGCCCGCAAGTCCGGTCAAAGCTGCGCCGAGGGCAAATGTGCCCATGTAGATACGCGCCGGGTTGACACCCAGAGCGGCGGCCATGGCCGGGTTTTGCATGGTGGCACGGGCGATCAGACCAAAGCGGGTCATCCGGAGCACGATCGCCACAAGAACCAAAAGCACGATCGCCATGAACGCCAGGAACAGCGTGTAGAGGCTTGAGGTATACTGACCGATCGTGAAACCACCGAGCGGCGCGGAAACGCCCCTGATCGTGTTTCCGAAGATCGTCGTCACCAGCCCGATCAGAAACAAACTGAGGCCCCAGGTCGCAAGCATTGTGTCGACGAGCCGGCCGTACAAAACGCTAATAAGCGTGCGTTCGATGAATAGGCCGACCAGTCCGACGAACAGCGGGGAGATTACCAGCATCGCGATCCAGATGTTGACCCCGTGGTTGGCGGCCAACACGGTCGCGTAGGCGCCGAGCATCAGGAATTCGCCATGCGCGAGATTGATGACTCGCATCATGCCGAAGATAATGGCCAGCCCCAGGCTGATCAGGATGAGGGCGGTGACGCCGCTCAAGATGTCGAGGCCGATGATGATGCCAAAATCCATCTGGGATGCGCTCCTCTTTCAGGGCACTTCGCTTCGCGCGACCGGATTGTCCAGCCGCGTGAGGTATCTTCGACCAGATTAAATCTTGATTACGTACTGTTGGTTGTCCCTGGGATTTTTGACCAAATCGCAGACTGCGGCAGTGTCGGACGGCTTCTGATTAGGGAACGTATCGGTGACGCTCCAGAGCTTGTTTCTTACATCCGCAAGATAGGCATTACGGATCGCATGGTGCGTTTGCTTGTCGAGCGTCACCTTGCCACTCGGTCCGTCGAAGCTCAGCCCAGCCTCAAGCGCTTCGATGACTTTCATCCGGTCGATCGAACCGGCTTTCTTGACGCCCTCGACCCAGAGATAGAAGCCCTCGTAGGTCGCCGCCGCGAGCTCTGAAATATAAGGAATGTCCTTGCCGAATTTGCCGCGCAGCTTGGCAACATAGGAGGTGCTAGCCGGTGTGGTCAGTTCCTCGAAATAGCCGTAGGACCCCAGAACACCTTCGCTTTCCGTCGCTTCAAGCGTCGAAGGCTCATTGACTAGACCAAAGGTCGTCGAGGCGATCGGAATCTTCGACTTCATACCCTTGGACAGCCACTGCCGATAAAAGGCAGTGTGATTGCCGCCGACGAGTGCTGAGAGAATGATGTCTGGACTGGTCGCTTGGATCTTCGAGATCGAGGGTCCGAAATTGGTGACATCCAGCGGAAAAAATTCAGTCCCAAGGATGGTGCCGCCGTTGTCCTGGCAATATTTGGTCATCCACTTCGCGGTAATCTGACCGTAGTTGTAGTCAGCGGCGATGATATAGGCCTTCTTGCCCCACTTTTTCATTGCGGTCGGGACAAGCTTTTCCACTGTTTGCGCCGGCGTTGTGCCCGTGCAGAATATGTTGCGATCGCACACGCCACCCTCATAAAGAGTATTATAGAAATAGAGCGTGTTGAACCGGTTGAACACGGGGCGGATCGCTTCGCGGGAAGCCGACGTGATACCGCCGTGCACGACCGCGACCTTGTCCTTCACAGCGAGTTGCTGCGCATATTGCGAATACATTTGGATAGTTGACTGTGTATCATAGTGCACGAGCTTCAACGGTCGACCAAGCAAGCCGCCAGCGGCATTCACTTCGTCAATGGCAAGCATCAGACTGAGCACCATGGGCTGGCCAGATGTGCCAAGGCCCCCGGATTGGTCGTGCAGGCTGCCGACGAGGATCGGATTCTCGGCAGCAAGCGTTCCAGAACTGAGAATTGCCGGCGAAAAGATAAGTCCACCGGCCGCTCCCGCCGTC
>JBEINZ010000178.1:0-6772 GCA_040377825.1 Hyphomicrobiales bacterium
CGCGTCGCACAGCCCCGCCAAATTCGATTATAAGATCCACCGGCTCGGAGTGCCAGACCGAGGCGCTGTGCCGATCGCGATTTCATCGGCTCGGTTATCCCGACGGCTTCGTTTTGACCAGGGCGGCGGCAAGCTGCTCGATACGATCCGCCGCCTCATCGATCCGACGGGCAATCCCGGCCTCGGACGCGCTCTGCTCTTCCAACCGGGAGGCTGCCGCGTCGCGGAACAGCCGATTCTCAGACTCGAGGTCAGCAATCTTCAGTCGCGCTTCAGCAAGTTCATCCATCGCCATGATTGCCGCCATTACCGTCAATCGTTGATCGCCGATTTCGCCGAACGTCTCGCGCAGTGATCCTATTGTAGAATCGAGCTTATCTGCCAGGCGATGGAGGTGCTCCTCCTCACCATCCTCGCAGGCCATTCGATAGACCCTGCCGCTGATTGTGACGTTCACCTGCGCCATCCCGGAAATCGCTCCAATACTGTCGACCCGATCTGGCTTCACACTAGCCGTCATTTGATTCCAAAACAGCGCGGATAGCTTCCATGGCAGCGACGAGCCGCCGGGAAACTTCGCGATTCGTATCCTCGAGCCGAACAGAGCGTGATTTTTCGGAATCCAGATCCTGCGCAAGCCTGGATCTATCCTCCCCGGCCCTCGAGAGTTCATCCTCGAGGCCGGCAACGGCTCGATCGTTCTCTAACCTACGCTCGACGGCCGCCTCCAACGCGGCCAAGGACAGATCGAACCGTAGAAGCGCCGACTCAACTGGACGATTTTGACGCGAGAAACTATTCACTGCTACCCACCAAACTAGACCCGGACAAGCCGGAGTGATCCTTGGAGACGCGTTGTGTCAGTTAGGCGCGGGCCCATTAAGCCCATTCATCACCCCACGAGACAGGATCATGATGGACGATTTTAGGCCATCTTATCGAACGGGGGCCGCCAGCTTCTATGCCCGACCGATTCACCCCGCACCTTAACGGAACATTAGTGGTGTTGGATTCCCGAGGTCAATGCCGTTACGCTATTGCAATCGCCTGAAATGAAAGAACTCAATTGACTCTAAACAGAAGACCGTGCCGATTTATACTTACGCTTCAATCCTATCGCTCGGAACTGAGCCGTCACGGACTTGTCGATTGACAGCGGTCAAGGCCCTGGTATCAGTGCCGCGATCTATCCATACGGGTGTATGGGATCGGCGCGTGCGGCTCACTGCGGTGTTGCCCTGGCCTGACTGAAGGAGACGACACATGGCGGTTCGTGTTGCGATCAACGGATTCGGGCGCATTGGGCGCAACGTCCTGCGCGCGATTATAGAATCGGGACGGACGGATATCGAGGTGGTGGCGATAAACGATCTCGGACCGGTGGAAACAAACGCACATTTGATGCGCTTTGACAGCGTGCATGGGCGTTTCCCCGGCACGGTAACGGTTTCCGGCGACACGATCGATGTCGGTCGTGGCCCGATCAAGGTCACAGCGATCAAGGATCCTTCGACGCTGCCGCATAAGGATCTCGGCGTCGAAATTGCGATGGAATGCACGGGCATTTTCACGGCGAAGGACAAGGCGTCCGCGCATTTGACCGCCGGCGCAAAACGCGTGCTGGTCTCCGCGCCAGCCGACGGCGCGGATCTGACTGTCGTCTACGGCGTCAACCACGACAAGTTGACGAGCGAGCACCTAGTGGTTTCCAACGCCTCGTGCACGACCAACTGCCTTGCTCCGGTCGCCTATGTCCTTGACGAAGCCATCGGCATCGATAAGGGCTTCATGACAACGATTCATTCCTATACGGGCGATCAGCCGACACTCGATACGATGCATAAGGATCTCTACAGGGCCCGGGCCGCCGCGCTTTCCATGATCCCAACATCGACCGGCGCCGCCAAGGCCGTTGGCCTTGTTCTGCCTAACCTCAAGGGAAAGCTCGACGGCGTCGCTATCCGCGTTCCGACACCCAACGTTTCGGTTGTCGATTTCAAGTTCGTGGCAAAGCGCGCGACCTCGATCGACGAGATCACCACGGCAATCAAGGCCGCTGCGGCCACCAGGCTCTCCGGTATTCTCGGCTATACCGAGTTGCCTAATGTTTCCGCGGATTTCAACCACGACAGTCATTCGTCGATTTTCCACATCGACCAAACGAAGGTGATGGATGGAACCTTGGTGCGCGTCATGAGCTGGTACGATAACGAATGGGGCTTCTCCAATCGGATGTCGGATACCGCTGTCGCGATGGGCAAATTGATCTGACGTGGCCGATATGAACGCCTTCAAAACCCTTGATGATGTGAATGTGACCGGCAAACGGGTCCTCGTTCGCGTTGATCTGAATGTGCCGATGGCCGACGGCGCGGTGTCCGACGACACGCGCATACGCGCCGTTGTCCCAACGATCTCGGAGATCGCCGACAACGGCGGAAAGGTCATTCTGTTGGCTCATTTCGGCCGACCCAAGGATGGACCGGAGCCGAAATTCTCGCTGCTTCAGATCAAACCGGCTCTCGAACAACGACTAGGCCGTTCCGTAGCATTCGCGACTGATTGCATCGGAAGAGAAGCGAAGTCAGCCGTCGAAGCCCTTGCTCCAGGCGAAATCCTGCTGTTGGAGAACACGCGCTTCCACAAGGAAGAGGAGACGAACGCGGTCGGTTTCGTAGAACAACTCGCCGCGCTCGGCGACATCTTTGTCAATGACGCATTCGCTACGGCTCATCGCGCCCATGCCTCCACCGAAGGACTTGCACACAGACTTCCATCTTATGCAGGACGCTGCATGCAGACGGAGATCGAGGCCCTGGAGGCTGCTCTTGCGCAGCCGCAACGACCCGTCCTGGCGGTCGTGGGCGGCGCAAAGGTCTCCTCGAAGATCGATCTTCTGCAGAACCTCGTGACGAAGGTCGATGCACTGGTCATAGGCGGCGGAATGGCCAACACCTTCCTCGCGGCGCAAGGCATTGATGTTGGAAAATCTTTGTGTGAACATGAGCTTGCGGAAACGGCGCGTACCATCGTTAAGGCGGCCGAAGCTGCTCGATGTAAGATAGTTCTACCGGTCGACGCGGTCGTCGCCCGCGCCTTTAAAGCGGGCGCGGAAAGCGAAGTCGTCCCGATTGGCTCGGTACCCGCAGATACCATGATCTTGGATCTCGGACCGTCGTCCGTTGCGGCCATTGCCGAGCAGATCGACCGCGCGCGCACGCTTGTGTGGAATGGCCCGCTCGGTGCATTCGAGACCGAGCCATTCGATGCTGCCACGGTCGCGGCGGCGCGTCATGCAGCGGATCGGACGAAAGCCGGAGCACTTTTGTCGGTCGCCGGCGGCGGGGACACTGTCGCCGCACTCAATCATGCCGGCGTCGGTGCCGATTTCTCGTATGTCTCCACGGCTGGCGGCGCGTTTCTGGAATGGCTGGAAGGAAAGCCGCTCCCCGGCGTTGAAATCCTTCGCAGATAGCGATTACGAGATCGGCCGAATTCGATTGACGTGGCCCATCTTGCGCCCCGCGCGCATTTCGTGCTTGCCGTAAAGGTGTACGCTTGAGTTCCTTTCCGAGAGCAGTTCAGAAAGCCGTTCGACATCGTCGCCGATAAGATTTTCCATATCTACATCGACCAACCGGGCTGTATCACCCAGCGGTAACCCGGCGATCGCGCGAACGTGGTTCTCGAATTGCGAAACAAGACACGCGGTCTCCGTCCAGTGACCGGAGTTATGGACGCGTGGAGCGATTTCATTTGCAACTAAAAGTTCAATATCGCCGTCCTCGACAACGAAAAGCTCGACCGCGATGACGCCGACGTAATCCAACGCCTCGGCGACTCTAATGCCGATTTCTCGCGCCATCTGAGCCGTTTCCGGCCGAAGTTTTGCTGGGACCCGCGAATACTTTAGAATGTGATTGCGATGTTGGTTTTCTGGGACGTCGTAGGTCACGACGTTTCCGTCAAGCCCACGCACGGCGAGCACAGACACTTCGCGCGCAAACGGCACCCAGCCTTCCAAGATCGCTGGAGAACCGTGCATAGCCGAGAATGCGGTTTGGGCATCTTCTGGCTGCGATATCTTGGTTTGCCCCTTGCCATCATATCCGAGCCGACGCGTCTTTAAGACGGCTGGATACCCAATCTCGGCCAGCGAGTCGCGGAGCTCGGCGAGGTCATCGACGGGTCGAAACGGAGCCGTCGAGATTCCAAGACCGGTAAGGAAGCTCTTTTCAGCCAGACGATCCTGAGAGACCTCAAGCGCACGAACACCGGGGCGAACCGGTACACGGCTAGAAAGATAGGCGGCAGTCGTTGCTGGGACATTCTCGAACTCGTAGGTAACAACGTCAACCGTATCCGCAAGCTGCGCAAGTGCCGCTTCATCTGAATAATCAGCGATGATCGGCGCCTCGGTCACCTGGAACGCGGGGCTGTTCTTGTCTGGAGAAAGAATGCGCGCGGTTATACCGAGACGTGCGGCGGCAAGTGCGATCATTCGACCAAGCTGTCCTCCTCCGAGAATACCAATGCTTTGCACAGTCCTGGAGTTGCGCGCGCTCACCGACCCTCCTCGGGGCGTTCGGCGATCGCAGCGGTTTGGGCCGCACGATAGACATCGAGTCGAGCCGCCAAGATCGGATCATTGAGCGCAAGGATGGCAGCGCTCAGCAATGCCGCATTGATCGCCCCCGCGCGGCCAATGGCCAAGGTGCCGACCGGTATTCCGGCAGGCATCTGAACGATTGAATAGAGGCTGTCGACGCCTTTCAAAATCTTCGATTCGATTGGTACGCCGAGAACCGGAAGCGTCGTCAGGCTTGCGAGCATGCCCGGCAGATGGGCCGCCCCGCCGGCGCCTGCAATAATGATTTTGACCCCACGGTCGCGCGCTGTCTCTGCAAACTCGAACAGTCGCCGCGGCGTTCGATGGGCCGAAACGATGCGTGTGTCATAATCGACCGCGAGCGCATCCAGCGTTTCGGCGGCATGGCGCATGCAGTCCCAGTCTGATTGGCTACCCATGACGATCGCTACCGGCGTACCGTCGCTTGCCATCCCAGTCCCCATCGATTGCCGTTGTTTCACTTTCGCCAGCAAAGCGGCGGTATAGTGTATCGTCGGTCACGTCACAAGGCGGCTAGAAAGCGTGTTCATCTCTCTTTCGGACAAACGGCTCCGGCAAAGCCCTCATGTTGCGGCTGGATGGGTAACGACCCTAAAATGACTACTGTTCTTTGTATTCGGATGAAAACTGTAAGATTTAATTTTTGGCTTTCTTATGAAATGTCGTCCAGTTATCATCCCGTCAACTCCTTTCAGAGGTCGGATTGGATAGCGGATGCAGATTCTGAACTCACAAATCGATCATGAGTTGAGCGGCATTGAAGTAGAAACGGAAGATGGGCGCAATCTTCTTGGGGAGCGCAATCGTGAAGACGCAAATCAGGAGATCATTGAACTGAAAGCAATGGTTTCCGATCGCGACCGGCGCATCTCGGAGCTTGAGACGCTTATCCGCGAAGACGACCTGACAGGACTTCTAAACCGCCGGGGTTTTCATCGGGAACTGAAGCAGATGCTCGCTTTCTCGAAGCGATATCACTTCTCGGCCGCGCTGGTTTATCTCGATATCGATGACTTCAAGCATATCAACGATCAACACGGCCACGCCGCCGGCGACATGGTCCTGAAAACGGTCGCCGCGCGTATCTCGGCCATTGTACGAAGCTCGGACACGCTTGCGAGAATTGGCGGCGACGAATTCATCATCGTTCTGTGGGGCCTCGACCTCTCGGCCGCAATCGACAAATCGCAGTCGATCATGTCCACGATTGGATCGATTCCGATGCAATATTGCGATGTACCGATTTGTGTATCCGCATCGATCGGCATCGCGACATTCGAACAAGACGACGATGTCGACGGTCTAATCATGCGGGCCGATGGTGACATGTACCGGAACAAGGCACGAATGAGAGCTGGAGGGCATTTAACTTCGTCAACCGAAGACTCGGCAACCCAAACAAGAGACACATCACGCGATGATGTCGGGCAATAACTTATCTTCTAAGTGCGAGACTCGGTCCTTGATCGCCAGCTTGCGTTTTTTCAACCGCTGAATTGTAAGATGGTCGGATCGAGTCGAGGCCGTCAGTGCGTCGATCGCCGCATCAAGATCGCGATGCTCTTGGCGAAGCCGAATGAGTTCTTGGCGAATGTCGTGCTCTTCTTCAGTCATTTGACGCGGCCGCGCTCTCGTCGTTTCGGTCCCGCCCACGGGACTGAGAGCATAAATCAGCCTGCGACAAAAGGCACCTCCCTCAATGATTGGGCAACCAGACATAAACCGCGCTGATAAGGCCAAAGCCGACCCTCATCCTCCAGATCTAAAAGAAAAAATTTAGCGCGTTTGCATATTTCGCGAATAAGTAGCCACCTAATCGTGGACGCCCCGTTTCGGCCGTTGCGAGTGGCGCGCCTTGTGTCATGCTTACGTTGTCAAGTCCGACAAGTGAAGGAGGCTTGGGTATGTCCATTGAATCGCATCTTGCGGAACTTCAGCGCCGCCACGCGGCTTTGGAAAATGAAATTCGCAGTGCCACGACTCGTCCGAGCGTGGACTCGCTAGCATTGGCTGATCTCAAGCGACGCAAACTGCTTCTGAAGGACGAAATCAACCGACTTAGATCCGGCGCGACTGTTCACTGAAGGCTTGAAAGCGACGGGCCAAAAGCTTAGTAAACAACCGTCTCGACCGCGCCGCGGC
>JBEINZ010000321.1:0-2640 GCA_040377825.1 Hyphomicrobiales bacterium
CCGAGACCCCAGCGCGCCGCGGCCGGATTGAGGTGCCGCTCGAATTCCCGTTCGCGCCAGTGTCGCATCAATTTCGGCAGCGGAATACGCATCGGGCAGACGCTCTCGCAGCGGCCGCAGAAGGTCGAGGCGTTCGGCAGATGGCCGCCCTTGTCCACCCCGATCAGCGTCGGCGTCAAAACCGCGCCCATTGGGCCGGGATAGACCCAACCGTAAGCATGGCCTCCGACGGCGTGATAGACTGGGCAATGGTTCATGCACGCGCCACAGCGGATGCAGCGCAGCATGTCCTGAAAATCGGTGCCGAGCATCGCCGAACGGCCGTTATCGAGGATCACGACGTGATATTCGCCCGGCCCATCCACGTCGCTGTCGCGGCGCGGGCCGGTCGAGAGCGTTGTGTAGACCGACATATCCTGGCCGGTCGCCGATCGCGCGAGCACGCGCAGGATCGTCGACACATCCTCCAGCGTCGGCGTGATCTTCTCGATCGAGGCAAGGACGATATGCGCCTTGGGCAAGGTTTGCGTCAAATCGCCGTTGCCCTCGTTGGTCACGATGATCGAGGTGCCAGTCTCCGCGACCAGGAAATTCGCGCCGGTAATGCCAACATCCGCCGCCAGGAACTTCTCCCGCAGAACCGTGCGCGCTTCGCCGAGCAAGGTCACCGGCTCTTCGAGATTGCGGTCCGCGTCGAGATGCGTGTGCACGCGGCGGAAATCGTCGGCGACCTGTTCCTTGGTCAGATGCACCGCCGGGGCGATGATGTGGCTCGGCCCCTCATTGCGGATCTGGATGATGTATTCGCCAAGATCCGTCTCGACCGGCTGAATGCCCCGCTCCTCGAGAAAAGCGTTGATCCCGATCTCCTCGGAAATCATCGACTTGCCCTTGGTCACCGTCTTGGCGCCGAGCCGCTTGCAGATGTCAAGCACGATGGCGCGCGCGTCCTCGGCGGTCTCCGCCCAATGAACATGGCCGCCCGATGCCACGACCTTGCGCTCATACGCTTCAAGATAAAGATCGATATGCGCGAGTGTGTGATCCTTGATGTCGCGGGCGGCGTCGCGCAGGGCATCGAATTCGGGCAGAGCATCCGCCGCCTTCTGACGCTTGTCGATGAAGCCGCGCGGCACGTTGCCGAGTGCCTTCTGCAGGTTCGGGTCATGCAGCGCCTTGGTGGCGTTCTGCTTGAAGGCGGGCGAGGCAATTTGCATGGCGATCACCGAGCTCCGGCTAAAGTTAAGGTTTTCATCGACCGGCTTCCCCAATGGCAGGTCCTTCGATCCCGGCGAGCACCTCGGCAACGTGACGCACTTGCACCGTACTGCCCGCCCGCTTCAACTTGCCGGCCATGTTCATCAGGCAGCCGAGATCGCCAGCGACCAGCAGATCGGCGCCGGAGGCATGGATGTTGTCGACCTTCTTTTCCACGATGGCATTGGAGATGTCGGGATATTTGACGCAAAACGTCCCGCCGAAGCCGCAGCAGACGTCCGGGTCCTTCATCTCCTTGATGCTCAGTCCTTTGACGCCCTTCAACAGTCGTCGCGGCTGTTCCTTGATGCCAAGTTCGCGAAGCCCCGAGCAGGAGTCGTGATAGGTCACTGATCCGTTATAGGTTGCGTCCGAGACCTTGATGCCGAGCACGTCGCTCAAAAACGAGACGAGTTCGAAGGTCTTTGCGGCGAGCGCCTCCGCCCGCGCCGCAAAGGCCGGCACATCGGCGAAGAGCTCGGGATAGTGCATCTTGATCATGCCGCCGCATGAACCCGAGGGAACGACGACATAGTGATAGGTCTCGAAAGCCGCGATGACATTCTCGGCGATCGCGCGCGCATCGGCCCGGTCGCCGGAATTGAAAGCCGGCTGCCCACAACATGTCTGCGCCAAGGGCACCTCGACATCGCATCCAGCCGATTCCAGGAGTTTTACAGCGGCGAAACCGACCGACGGACGGAAGAGATCGACCAAGCAGGTAACGAACAAGGCGACTTTAAGACGTCGAGTGGCGGCGTTCATTGCGGATCTTTCGTCGTCCTAGATATTAGCCGAATTGAAGCTTTTCAGAAGTCTATGACGCCGTCGCCGCAATGTCATCATCCTCGCACAACGCTTTGGCCGGTCGTCGTGGGCTACTCTGCCGCAGCGCTCATCACGGTTTCCGCAGGGTTCGGGACCGTTTGCGCGAGATGGCCAAGACCCTTGTCCCAATAAGGCTGGGTGCCGAATAGCTGCGCCAGATAGTCAATGAACACACGCACCTTGGCCGGCAGGAAGCGGCGGCTCGGATAGACCGCGTAGACCCCGACATGCCGCGAGGCCCGGTATTGCGGCAGCACCATCGCCAATCGCCCGGAGGAGAGATCCGGCCCGACATCCCAAGTCGAGCGCAGCGCGATGCCGAGCCCGGCGATGACCGCCTCGCGGACGACTTCGCTGGAATTGGTCAGGATCGGCCCGCTCGGCCGGACCATGACCATGCCCTCCGGCCCCTCCAGCCGCCATGAATCCTGCGGCGCCGCGCTGAGGCAGGCGTGATTGGCAAGATCGGCGATCGACGCCGGCATGCCGTTTCGGGCGAGATAGGATGGCGACGCGCACAATACGCGATGGATCGGCGCGAGGCGCCGGGCGACG
>JBEINZ010000016.1:0-26002 GCA_040377825.1 Hyphomicrobiales bacterium
CGAAGAGATCCGGTCTTCAAGCGCAATGCATTCGGATACGTCGCAGTCCACGTATACTTTCACGAGGCCGTCTTGGCTCGCCTTCGTGATCAGCCTATGCGCCTTCAAGCTGGTCAGCCCGAGCCGACGAGCCACTTCGGACTGGGTTAGCCCACCCGCGAAGTGCATCCAGGCCGCGCGCGCGGCAAGACTGGTGTCGTCGGTACGCACCCGCGCATTCCCCCCAAGCGGTCGATCTCTTGCCTTCGCCTTACGCAAAGGGAGCCTTTTTGACCGATTATCAAAGGCTGACCGGATAAGTCCTGCGGCAATAGCGAGGGATGCCCGTCGTGCCGGGACCGTGGGTCACAGTTTGTATTTTTCTTCTTACAGGGATATTTTCTTCACAGACATGGATCGTTGTCAATGTGTTTACCGTATTTGAGTTGCGCGCCCCGTTCCAAATCGTGGTGTATTGGATGCACGCGATAGGCGAACGTTTCTCGATCGGCCGGATTTGAAAATGGCCCTGCCTAGCTTTCAATGCATGGCGGGCACAAAGGAGCGGACAAAAGCAGCGGACAAAAGCAGCGGCAGCTCAACCGGCGTTTTCAGCCTTTGCGAAGCCCTCGCAGAATACCGCGATCATCATCGTGGCGGATACTGCCCCCGGATCGGGATGTCCTAGGCTGCGGTCACCGAGGCGCGCCGCGCGGCCGAGCGTGGCTACCATCCGTGCCGTGCCATCCGCCCCTGCCTTGGCCGCCTCGACCATCGCCGCGAGTCCGGCCGCAAGCGACGTTTCGGCTTGC
The DNA here is from genome assembly GCA_040377825.1 of Hyphomicrobiales bacterium. Lineage (GTDB taxonomy): Bacteria > Pseudomonadota > Alphaproteobacteria > Rhizobiales > Ancalomicrobiaceae > JBEINZ01. The sequence continues at coordinate 792 of JBEINZ010000016.1, forward strand.
TCTGAGAATGTCTCCGCCATTCTCGCCGCAGGGTCCCAGGCATCGATCATGGTCTTTTGTCCCGGCACCGCCTTGCCACGGCGGGCGATACCATCCGCCATCGCCTTGATCAGCGTTGGGGTCTCGGTTGCGGGCATAGCGCCGCGCGGCCCGGCCATCTTGGCGGCACTCATGAACGCGGTGGCATAAAGCGGGCCGGAGGACGCGCCGACCGCGTTCAGGAAGCCCTTGGCGGCGGCATTGAACTGGTCGGCGAGTGTGGCGGTGTCGGGCAAGGCCGCGACGGCAGCGGCGGCGGCGGCGGTTCCTTGCTCCATGGCGATGCCATGATCGGCATCGCCGATAATGCCGTCGAGCCGACAAAGTTCGTCGCGCTCGTCTTTCATCCGTTGCGCGAGCCGAACGAAGATTTCGACCAAGCCTGCCGTCGTCAATAAGCTCATTTATTCGCGCCTTGCTGAAACATCGCGCAATCGCAGGGATGATCGATGAGCCGCGTCAGTTCATCATCGAGATGCATGATGGTAATCGAGGCACCCGCCATTTCCATCGAGGTGCAGTAAGGTCCGACGAGACTGGCATGGATTTTCAGCCCCGCGGCGTCGAGCCGCTCCGCGACGCGGGCGAACATGATGTAAAGTTCCATCAGCGGCGTCGAGCCGAGCGAATTGACGAGCACCGCGACCGTGTCGCCGGCCGGCGCGTTCATCTCGCCCAAGATCGCGTCCATGATCTCGTCGACGATCGAGTTCGCGCCGCGCAAGGCTTCGCGGCGAATGCCCGGCTCGCCATGGATGCCCATGCCGATCTCCATCTCTCCGGCCGGCAGATCGAAATTCGGCCGCCGGGTTTGCGGCAGGGAGCAGGCCGAGAGCGCCACGCCCATCGTATAGGTCCGGTCGTTGGCGCGGCGTGCGACACGCTCGACCTCGTCGAGCGGCATCATCAGATCGGCCGCCGCACCCGCGGCCTTGAAAATGAAGACATTGCCCGCCACGCCGCGCCGCTCCGAACGCCGGTCTTTCGGCGCGGAGGCGATGTCGTCGGTCGTCAGTACGGTGCGAGCCTCGATCCCGTCCATCGCCAGCAGTTCGGTCGCCATGTCGAAGTTCATGACGTCGCCGGCATAATTCCCGTACATGAACAAGACGCCCGCGCCGCCATGGGCCGACATGGCCGCATCGGCGGCCGGCTGCGGCGGCGGCGAGGCGAAGACATTGCCGATGGCGGCCGCGTCGGCCAGCCCTTTGCCGACGAAGCCGAGAAAAGTCGGCTCGTGCCCCGATCCGCCACCAATCACCAGCGCCACCTTGCCCGGCCGCGGCCCCTCGCGCGCGATAATCGCCCGCGGCGCCGCAAGCGATCGCGTGAGATGCCTTGGATGCGCGGCCAGGATCCCGACCAGCATTTCGTCGACAGCGGCATTGCCATCGTTGATGATCTTTTGTGTCGGCGTCACGGCCGTCTCCTCAGGATTTTAAGTGGCTCGCGCCGGTGTCGACGAACGGCGCCCAGAATGCGATGCTCTCGGCGATCTGCGCGATGACCTGTCGATCGTTCGGCTCGCGTTCCTTGAACGAGAGTTCCAAGCAGATCTCGTTATCCTCGCCGCCGCCGGCTCGAAATGCCGCGAGCAAGGGCTCGGGCTGGATCCGGCCCTTGGCGTTGAATTCAGCGGTGAACGGCCGATGACCGCCCTTATCCATCAGCGATTGCTTGATGTGAATGATCGGCGAGACTTTGGGCACCGCCCGCGCCCAGGCATGGGGATCGTAATCGTTCGGGTCTGGGCTCATGATGTCGCCGTGGTCGATATCCGCCATCATCCACATCGGAATGGCGAAGCTCGCGGCCGATAGTCGTTCCTGGAGCGCTAGGCAGCCCCGGATCGTCTCCCCGAACTCACGGCCGATGCTCATCGGCTCCCAGAATAGATAGCCGAGGCCCGCGCCCTTGGCATGCTCCGCCACTTCGGCCCAGCACTCCAGCGCCCGATCGATCATGTCCGCGCGCCGGATCGGATCGTCGAAATCCTTGTAGGTAAAGATCGCGAACTGGCTGCCGACGGACATGCCGCCGAGATCCGCCGTGATGTCGGCGAAGGTCTTGAACCACGAGACGTAATAGCGGCGCACGTCGCGGTCGGGATGGCCGAAATGGTTGAGCCGCCCGTAGGGACCGGTCATGCCCGACGTCACGCGCACGCCGGTGCGGGCAAGCGCGGCGTTCATTTGTCGGGTCAACCGGCGGATCGTTTCCGCCGGCCAACTCGGATTGATGAACTCGTGGGTGAGCTGAAGGTCGCGGATCATCAGTTGACGCGCAACGGCATCGATGAGGTCATTCGGATCGGCGAACCGGTTGACCAGCGGGTTGGTGTTCAAGGATAGCGAGAAGGGCATGCGGGCTCTCGACCCTTTCGATCAGTGCAATTCGTCTAGCAAGTCCTGATCCGGACGCCGCGCGCGAAACGATGTGCGGGAGCGTTCTTGATCGAACTGAACTTCTGACTAATCCGCGGAGTGATACTTCGCGTCGACCTCGTTGATCGCCTTGACATTTCCCGCGCTGCGGCCGGCTTCGTCGAATGTCTGGGCGAGGAACGCATCCGCGATGCTCTTGGCGACTTCCACGCCGATCACGCGCGCGCCCATGGTTATGACTTGCGCAGTGTTCGACAGGGCTGCCCGTTCGGCGGAATAGGTGTCGTGGCAGAGCGCGGCGCGAATACCGGGAACCTTGTTGGCGGCGATTGAGACGCCGATCCCCGTGCCGCAGACCAGGATGGCGCGATCATAGTCGCCGGCGACAACGCCGGATACCACCCGGTCGGCAAGGTTCGCATAAAGCTCCTCGCTGCCCGCCGGCGCTTCCGAAAGCTCCGACACATCAAACCGAGCCTTCAAATGAAGCGCCAGATCATGGGCGAGGCCCTTACCCGCGCTATCACCAGCCACCGCGATCTTCATGGTCGTTTCCCTCATGCCTTGTTGTATCGATCAATGACGTTGGCGCTCAAAGCGTCGCCGAGACGCGTTCCAGGATATCCTGGTATCCCCCAACTTCCCATGCGGAACGCCCAATGAACAGGCCGTCGATATTGGGGCAGCGGATCAATTCCGCGCAATTGCCGGGGTTGACCGAGCCGCCGTAAAGACACGATACCCGCCGACCCAAGACTTCGCCAGCAATGTCGATGATCCGGGCCTGTCGCGCATCCGCATAGTCAGCGGTCGCCGGAATGCCGCGCTCTCCGATGGCCCAGATCGGCTCATAGGCCAGCAGCAGCGGCGCCTCTCGCGCGGATCCATTCAGCCGCGCCAAGGCGGCGCTCACCTGGATCGCCAGGACATCGTCCGCGCGGCCACCCTCGCGCTCGGCAAGGCTCTCACCGATGCAGATCAGCGGCGTCAGGCCGTGGCGAACCGCGGCCTCCACCTTCAGCCCGACCGTCTCATTGATCTCGCCGAAATGCTCGCGCCGCTCGGAATGACCGAGCTCGACGATGTCCAGCCCGCAATCGACCAACATCGGCGGCGATATCTCGCCGGTCCAGGCGCCGTGATCCGCCCAATGCATGTTCTGCGCGCCGACCTTTACCGAGGTCCCGGCGAGCCGATGCTTGACCTGACGCGCGGCCGTGAAAGGTGGAATCACAAATCGTTGGATGCGAGTGTCGCGCCGATCATCAGCCGCAGCCAATGCCTCGGCGAAGGCCAACGCCTCGGCCAGCGTCTTGTTCATCTTCCAACTGGTGCCGACCCACAGTCGATCCGGTTCCTGCAGCATTCCCGGGCTCCCACCAACAGATGGCTCCCGACCGCGGCCTTGGGAGCATGGCGATTTATCCCGGTTCGTAGGTACCTGTCCAATCCGTCAATCGGTGCCGGCTCCGTTTAGTCACGCGAGCGACGGACGATGACCACAATGAACCCATGGCGTGCAAATCGATCAAGCAAAATAGACTCGAACTCTCGATCCGAACCTCTAAGCAATCCAATCTCCCCGCCTGCCATCGCAGCTTGAGTAAGTGATTGTCACGCAAGGGCGCGTGCCGCGCTGGTTGCTTTGTTCGTAGCGGCATCGACCTCATTCATGGATCCGGCGACAGCGCTCATGCTGTGGGAGACTTGGCTGACACTCTCTGACGCAAGTTGCATGCTCGAAGAGATCTCACGCGTGACGTTGGCCTGCTCTTCTATGGCGCTGGCAAGCGCGCCGGAGATCTGGTTGATATCGCCGATCGTGTTGGCGATGGCTTCTATGGCGCCGACGGCCTTGCGCGTTGAACTTTGGACCGCGCCAATCTGTTCCGCGATATCCTCGGTCGCCTTAGACGTCTGATTGGCTAGGCTTTTGACCTCGGCTGCGACAACGGCGAAACCTCGCCCCGCCTCGCCGGCGCGCGCCGCCTCGATCGTGGCGTTGAGCGCCAGCAGGTTTGTCTGCGAGGCAATCGAATTGATAAGGTCAACGACCTCTCCGATCTTCTGAGTGACGCTCATAAGTCCGGACACGATTTCGTTTGTTTCTCGCGCCTGGGTTACGGCACGATCGGATGTAGCGCGAGCGGTCTCCAGTCGACGGCTGACGTCGCCCACGGAGGCGGCGAGTTCTTCGGTTCCCGCAGCAATCTGCTGCACATTGCGCAACGTTGCCTCGGAGGCGGCAGCGGCTGTGCCGGATTGCGCATTCATGGCCGAAGTCGCTTTGGCAATCGCCCCAAGATCGACCTCGATTAACTTTGTTAAGGCGTCACGCCTGTTGCGGTTCGCGGTAACGTCGGTCGCGAACTTAACGACTTTAATGACCGTGCCGTTTGCATCCATGATTGGATTATAGGAGCCTTGGATCCAGATCTCCTTGCCGCCCTTGCCGAGGCGCTTAAATTCCGACGCGTAGAATTCGCCGCGCCTCAGATTATTCCAGAATTCTGTATAGTCCGGAGAGGCCACGTCGCTCGGCGGTACAAACATCGCATGCCGCTGACCTTTAATGTCTTCGATGCGATAGCCCATGAGCGAGAGGAAGTTTTGGTTGGCGTCGATAATCGTGCCGTCTAGCGCAAATTCAATCACGGCCTGCGAGCGGTTGATCGCGCGAACTTGCCCGGCCTGTTCGGCATCCTGACGCTTGCGTTCGGTCACGTCCGTCGCGAACTTGACCACCTTATAGGCTTGACCGTTTGGACCAATCAACGGGTTGTACGTCGCTTGGATCCACACTTCCCGATCGTTTTTGCCGAGGCGTCTGTACTCGGCAGACTGAAATTCACCTTTGCGCAGCTGTTCCCAAAAAAACCTATATTTGGAAGAGGCGCGCTCGGCTTCTTGAACGAACATGCTGTGATTTCGACCAACGATCTCGTCGAGCTTGTAGCCTAGAACATCTAGGAAGTTCTTGTTGGCTGCGAGAATTTTGCCTTCCATATCGAACTCTATCACTGCAAGCGACCGATTCAGCGCGGCAAGCTTGTCCGTGACTTCGCGATTGCGCAAAAGATTGAACATGACTTAGCCTTTACTGAAGGCGGCCGATCCGCCGATGCTTACACCGTGATGACGTCAAAATCCATTGTTTCTAGTTTCAGAATGTTTAATTTTTAGCATCTCTGTTAAACATAAAAGTGGGATTGTTCGTTGATAGGGCGTTCGAGCAATCCCGCTTGGCAAAAAGCTTATAATCCGCCCAAGCAAACGTATTTGATGTCGAGATAGTCGTCCAAGCCATACTTGGAGCCCTCGCGGCCCATGCCTGAATCCTTTACGCCACCGAAGGGTGCAACCTCGGTTGTGATAAGCCCCTCATTAACGCCGACTTGACCGTATTTCAGTGCCGAAGTTACCCGGAATGCTCGCGAAAGGTCGCGAGTGAAGAAATAGGCCGCCAAGCCATATTCCGTGGCGTTGGCTAGGCGAATTGCTTCTTCTTCCGTTTCAAACCGGAACAGCGGCGCGACCGGACCAAAAGTTTCCTCGCTGGCGATTTTCATCTCGGTTGTCGCGTCGCGAAGCACGGTTGGGGCGAAGAAGTTGCCGCCGAGCGCATGCCGCGAGCCGCCCGCGATAATCTTTGCGCCGTGCGAGACAGCGTCCGTCACATGGTCCTCGGCCTTGGACACGGCCTTGCCGTCGATCAACGGGCCTTGCACCACACCGGCCTCCAAGCCGTTGCCGACCTTCATCGCCGAAACGGCTTTGGCAAACTTCTCGGCGAAGGCCTCGTAGACCCCGGATTGGATGAAGAAGCGGTTGGTGCAGACGCACGTCTGGCCGGAATTTCGAAACTTCGACAGAACCGCGTTTTCCACCGCCTTGTCGATGTCCGCGTCGTCAAAAACAATGAAGGGCGCGTTGCCGCCAAGCTCCATGGAAACCCGCTTCATGGCGTGCGCGGCCCGCGAGGCGAGCATTTTGCCGATCGGCGTGGAGCCGGTGAAGGTCAGCTTGCGCACCAGCGGATTTTCGAGGAATTCGTCGCCGATCGGCGCGGCCTTACCGGTCACGATATTGACGACGCCGGCTGGCACGCCGGCTTCCTCTGCGAGCACCCCCCAGGCGAGACCGGAGTAGGGCGTGAGTTCGGCGGGTTTGACGACAACGGTGCAGCCGGCGGCAAGCGCGGCGCCGACCTTGCGCGAAATCATCGAGGAGGGGAAATTCCACGGCGTGATGCACGCTGCCACGCCGACAGGCTCCTTTTGGACAAGAATGCGGCGGTTCGCCCAAGGCGACGGAATGATATCGCCGTAGACCCGGCGGGCTTCCTCCGCGAACCACTGCACGTAGGCCGCCGAAATCATGACTTCGCCCTTGGCCTCCGCCAGCGGCTTGCCCTGTTCGATGGTGAGTAACTCGGCAAGCGCGTCGGCATTGGCCCGAATCAAGTTAGCCAGTTTGTGCAAGATCGTCCCGCGCTCGGCGGCGGTCTTGGCGGCCCAAGAGGGAAAGGCGGCATCGGCCGCCGCAATGGCGCGGCTCACCTCGGCGCGGCCGACATTCGGCACGGTGCCGATCATCTCGCCGGTCGCCGGATTGGTGACGCTTACGGTGGCACCGCTGTCGGCGCCGACCCAATGACCGCCAATGAGAACCGCTTCACGCAGCCAAGGGTTCGTTTTCTTCAACATTGCCAGCCTCCCCGACAGCCGGCTGCATCGCGCTGGCCGTGAACATCGTGAACAACGATATATGCGAGCACGCGGCGCTTCACCACCTCATGTCGTTTGATCATCAGGATTGCCGCGATTGGGGGCTTCTGCGGGTCTCAGACCGCGGTGAAGCGATACTCGGTAACCTGCTGATAGGTTTCGCCCGGGCGGAGCACCGCGCTGCCGAATTGCGGCCTGTTCGGCGTATCCGGGAAAAGTTGCGGCTCCAGGCAGAACCCCGCGCACGGTCCGAATCGGCGGCCATAGGTACCGACAACCGGCACATTCATTTTCGCCGCGTCGTAGAATTGCACGCCCGGTTCTGTGGAAAGGACGTCCAGCCGCGTGCCGGACTTTGGGCCGACAGCGCGGGCAACCAAGCGCGGCTCGTTCGTGCGATGGCGGGCGACAACGAAATTGTGGTCGTAGCCGACACGCGCACCGTCGACCATCAGCCTTATGGGGCGACTTCCGCGAAAGTCGAAGACCGTACCCGCGACCGGGGCGAGTTCGCCAGTTGGGATCGAGCCTTCGTCAATCGGCGTATAGGCATCGGCCGGTATTTCAATTTTATGGTCGAGGATGTCCGCACCGCCGTCCAGCGTGAAGTAGCTGTGCGTTGCCAGATTAAGGATCGTTGGAGCATCCGTCGTACCCTGAAGTTCGATCGTGAGCCGGCCGTCGCCGGAGATCCGATAGCGGCAGGTGACTTCGACTCGGCCCGGATATCCCTCTTCGCCGTCTTCGGCGACGATCCGAAAGCTGGCCTCGCTCGCGTTTGTGTCGACGAGGGACCAGACCCGCTTGCCGAAGCCGCGCGCACCGCCGTGGAGATGGTGGATCCCCGCCTGATTGCGGGTCACGTCGATCGTCTGGCCGTCGAGAGGAAATTGGCCGCGGCCGATGCGGTTGGCATAGCGCCCGGCGATCGCGCCCATGTGGGAAGCATCGCGCGTATAGTCCTCCAATGTCTCAAGGCCGAGAACGCGTGTCTTAGGTCCTGAGCCGACATCGACCACGAGATCGCGGATCGACGCGCCGTAGCCGATCAGGTCGACCGCGAGGCCGCCGCCCGCGATCATGACGCGATCGACGCGGGTGCCGTCTTCCAGCGTGCCGAACGTCGCGACCGTCATGTGCCCGGATCCTCCCATTTTGGCGGGCAGAATGATCCGCCGGCGTCGACGGCGCAACGGGGTTGCGCGCTAAAGCCGCTTGATGTCGCCGACATCCATGATCGCCGCGCGATCGGCGATCCTGACCCCGGCAACGATCAAATAGGGGGCGATCTCGGCGAGCGGCAGGATAGCGAAGGCGCGTTCCAGCAGGTGCGGGTGGGGCAAGGTCAAGCCCGGCTCGTCGATGATGAGCGAACCGTAGGTGAGAATATCAATATCCAGTGTGCGCGGACCCCATTTCTCTGCCCGGACTCGGCCTTGCTCGCGTTCGATGCCGAGGACGAGCGTTAGCAGCTCGCGCGGGCTGAGTTCGGTTTCCACCGCGACGCACGCGTTGACGAAGGGCGGCTGGTCGCGGTTTCCCCAGGGCGGAGTGCTGTAATCGGCCGAACGCGCGCCAACGCGCGCTCCATTGTCGTTCAGCTTTTTGACGGCGGTTTCAATCGCCGCGCGGACGTCGCCGATGTTGCCGCCAAGTCCGAGATAGGCCCTAACCATGCCGGTGCCGTTCGATTTCAACAGCGAGGCGCTCGAACACAACGGCGACTGGCGCGCTCGGCTTCTCGATTCTCACAACGACCGAGGTGATTGCTGGGAAGTCGGCGAGAATATCCCGAGCGATCCGTTCGGCGAGCGCTTCAACGAGCTTGAACCGGGTGCCTGTTACAACAGAAACCACGAGTGCGGCGAGATCGGCGTAGGAGACGGTGAGCGTGAGATCGTCAGCGCGGCTGGCCGGCCCTAGATCGAGCCGACCGTCAAGCGAAATGAGGAAGCGCTGCCCGAGCCGTTCTTCCTCCAAGTGGACGCCGTGATGGGCGTAGACCGCGATACGTTCGATCAGGATCCTGTCGGTCATCGGCCGCGCCCAAGGATCGCATCGGCAACGCGCGCGGCACGAACATGCGCGCCGACATCGTGAACGCGCAGGATGTCGGCACCGCGCGTGATCGCTATGATATTCGATGCAATCGTACCCTCCAGCCGATCGCTCGTCGTTGCACTCAGGATCTTGCCAATCATTGACTTCCGAGAGGTGCCGACGAGCAGGGGAAAGCCCAATGCCTTGAGTTCGGCAAGTCGGCGCAACGCCTCCAAGTTCTGCTCGAAGGTTTTGCCGAAGCCGATCCCTGGATCGAGCATGACGTGATTGTCCGGGATTCCGGCTGCGCGGGCGATGGCGAGCGATCGCTCGAAGAAGGAGAGCATATCCTCGACAATGTCGATCGTGCCGTCGACCTCCATGCGATTGTGCATGGCGATGACAGGGGCGCCATGCGCCGCGGCGACCCGCGCGATCTCCGGCTCGCGCTGCAAGCCCCAGACATCGTTGAGGATCCCGGCTCCGGCGGCGAGCGCCACGCGGGCGGTCTGCGCCTTATAGGTGTCGATCGAGATCGGTACCTTTGTCCTTGCTTTAACGGCCTCCAGCACGGGCTTTACCCGCCGAATCTCGATTTCAGCGCTAACCGGTGTCGCGCCGGGTCTGGTCGATTCTCCGCCGATGTCGATTATGTCGGCGCCGTCAGCGACCAATTTCTCTGCCTGCGTGATGGCCTGATCGAATTCGGCGAAAAGCCCGCCGTCGGAAAATGAATCGGGCGTCACATTCAAGATGCCCATGATCAGCGTGCGGCGACCGAGATCGGGGATCAACGCAATCGCGGATAGATCGGGTCCGTCGGCGTGTTTCATAAGGGCGCTCCTTGCGACGGCACGATGCTGGAAGTCAGGCATCGAGATCGACATAGGCAAAGCGCGGATCCTTCAGCGGCGTACCCTCTAGGCCTTCGCCTACCGGATGCCACATCACGACCTCCTCGATCTTTCGTGCGAGCGCAAAATCCTTGTTCGTAATTCCGCCAGCGTCATGGGTGACGAGGCTGACGTCCACCGAGGCGTAGGTCGCGGCGAGGTCAGGATGGTGCCAAGCGGCTTCGGCGAGATGGCCGATCGTGTTGATTACCATCAAGGTTCCCTTCCAATTCGCCGTCTGGTAGGTGCGGCGAAGGAAGCCGTTCTCGTGTCGCCACTTCGGAAGTTCGGCGGACAGTCGTGCCGCGATGCGCGGATGGTCGAGAACTGTCGTGTTGGTGTGTTCGGTCATTGCGCTGCCCTTCTTCGCATAGATGTGGCACTTAGAGCATTTGCTGATCGGTTGGACTCTTCCGATCGATAAGGAGTTGCTCAAGATTCAATAACTTAAGCTAGTCCTCTCCGTTCGGATCGCTTCGATCCGAACGGGACAGGCTCTAGTCCGAGGTCGTCGATCCGTCCATATCCGTAAAATCGCCGTATCAGTTACGACCGCCAGCCCTGCCTTGCGGATGTCACAGCCAGCGATCAGGTATTGTCCTATTGAAGGTCTGTGACCGCACCGAGGACCGATGAAGAAACGCCTCGCCTTTCTTGCTGTCGTGATGGTTGCCGGCGCTGGTTTTGTCGTAGCGGCAGAGCGATATCCCTGGTTGCGGGATAGTGCCATGAACACTTTTGGCCGTTTGACCGCGTTATTGCCCTTCACGGCCTCGGCGGCGACCGAGAACGCGGTCATGTGGCGGACCGCTCCTGTCGAGCGCGGCGCCATTCAATCGGCGGTTCTCGCCACGGGATCGCTCCAGCCGGTTCAAACCGTTCAGGTCAGCTCCCAAGTCTCCGGGCAGCTCGTTGCGATCGTCGCCGACTTCAACGCCGCCGTGAAGGCTGGGGACGTCATCGCGCGGCTTGATCCGACCACATTACAGGGCCGGCTTGCGTCGGCCGAAGCCGATCTCGCCGTTGCGCAAGCGACGATCGAGACCAAGCGCTCCGCGCTTGACCGAGCGAAAGCCGAACGAAGCCGGGTCGAGGAGGCCCGCGTCGATGCGGAGCGCTCGCAGGAGCGTGCGCGGTTGCTGTTCAGATCGGGCTCTGGCACCGAGCGTTCGGTCGAACTCGCCGATGTCCTTGCCCGCCAAACCGGCGCGCAAGCCCGCTCGTCGGACGCCGATATCGCCATGGCCGAGGCCGAACTCGTGGTCTCCAAGGCCAACGTCGCCCAACGCGAGGCCGCCGTTAGGATAGCCCGGACCGATCTTGAGCGTACCAACATCCGGGCGCCGATCGCCGGCGTCGTCATCGACCGGCAGGTCGAACTCGGCCAGACGGTCGCCGCCAGCCTCGCGGCTCCAACGCTCTTCGTGATCGCGGCGGATTTGCGCGAGATGCAATTGGAGGCCTCGATCGACGAGGCGGATGTCGGCCGCGTGCGCGAGGGGCAGGCCGTCACCTTCACGGTCGATGCCTATCCGGGCCGCGGTTTCGACGGCAAGGTGACGCAGGTTCGACGGGCGGCGAAGACCGTACAGAACGTCGTGACCTATACGGCGGTCGTGACGGCCGATAACTCATCGATGGCGCTCTTTCCCGGCATGACCGCGAATGTGCGGCTGATCGTGGAACGCAAGCAAAACGCTTTGAAAGTGCCTCAGGCCGCGATCCGCTTCCGGCCCAACGCCACGAGCCCGGCTGGCGACACCCAAAATCGCGAGCGAAGGGCGCGAACGGTGCGATCGGCCGCGGATGAGGGCACCAGTGCTCGCGTCCATATCCTGAAGTCCGATGGGACGCTCGAGGCGGTCCCGGTCAAGGTGGGCATCGCGACGGAGAGCGAAATCGAGATTGTCTCGGAGGCGATCAAGGCAGGCGATCAAGTCGCGATCGGCCGGCAAGACGCAACCGCTGACCGGCGCCGCAATGCGCCGTTGGGGTTCTGATGCCATGAGCGCGCCGCCGGTCGTCGCCGTCGAGGGCGTGTCGAAGATCTATTCGACGGGTGACGTCGAGGTCCGCGCGCTCGACGGCGTCGGCTTTACCATCGAGCGTGGCGCGTTTGTCGCGATCATGGGGCCGTCCGGGTCGGGCAAGTCGACGCTAATGAATCTGATCGGCTGCCTGGATAGGCCGAGCCATGGCCGCCTCCTGATCGACGGGACGGACATTTCCGCGCTTTCCTCCGACGCGCTCGCCACAATTCGGCGGCGGACCATCGGCTTTGTGTTCCAGACGTTCCACCTGCTGCCAAGGCTGACCGCGGTCGATAACGTTGCGATGCCGCTGTCCTACACTGGCGCGCCGGTCGGCGAGCGACGCAAGCGCGCGACGGCACTGCTGGCGGCTGTCGGCCTCGACGATCGCGCGCGTCACTTCCCGCCGCAGCTGTCGGGTGGCCAAAAGCAGCGCGTTGCGATCGCCCGCGCGCTGGTCGCCGATCCCGCCATGGTGCTCGCCGACGAGCCGACCGGCGCGCTCGACACGCGTACCGGGCGCGAGATCCTGGCTTTGCTTCAGTCGCTGAACGCGAAGGGTCGCACGATCGTGGTTGTCACCCATGACGAGGAGGTGGCCCGCCACGCCGGGCGGATCTTGCGCTTTCGCGATGGGCGCCTTGTCGGTGACGAGACGATCGAGGCGCCCCTCGACGCCGCAGAGCGGCTTCGGGGCGAGAACCCACGCAAAGAGGCGGCCGAATGAGCGCGATCGAGGCCGTCCGCATGGCGCTTGCCGCGCTCGGCGCGAACTGGCTGCGCTCGGCGCTGACCATGCTCGGCATGGTAATCGGCGTCACCGCCGTAATCGCGACGTTTGCCATCGGGGTCGGCGCGCAGGTGGCGATCGGCAAGGTCATTGCTAACCTCGGCTCCAATGTTCTGATGGTCTGGCCCGGCAATGCCAATATCGGCGGCACGCGCGGCCCTTCGGGAGCGTCGGGTCGCTTAAGCGAGCGTGACGCGGATGCGCTGCGACGCGAACTCGACGGCGCGCTGGTCGTGGCGCCGACGGTGTCCGGCAACGTTCAGGCCGTGAACGGAAATCTCAATTGGCAGACCCGCGTGAACGGCGTCACCAATGACTTGTTCATCGCCCGAGATTGGGAGATTGCCGACGGCCGCATCTTTTCCGAGCAGGAGGAGCGGCGCGGCGGCAAGGTCGTGATCCTTGGCGAAACAGTGGCGGACCAGCTCTTCGGCGACACCGACCCCATCGGCGCGGTCATCCGATTACAGCGCGTACCGTTCGAGGTGGTCGGCGTGATGCGGCCGAAGGGGCAGACGATGTTCGGCCAGGACCAAGACGACGTCATGTTCGTGCCGCTGGATGCCGCGCGGCTACGTCTCGTCGGGCGTTTTCGGTCCCGACCCGATCAAGTCGACATGATCACAATCAAGGCGAGATCCGCCGAGGTTTTGAGCCAGGTAGAGGAGGAAGCCCGCTCGGCACTAGACAGGCGCTATCCTCAGGCCGAGACGGGTGAAGCCTACAATCTGCGCAACATGACGCAGATCGTCGAGGCGCAAACCTCCGCGGCCCGGACCCTGTCTCGGCTGCTTGGCGTCGTTGCGACCATCGCGCTCGTGGTCGGCGGTATCGGCATCATGAACATTATGTTGGTATCGGTGACGGAACGCACCCGCGAGATCGGACTGCGGATGGCGGTCGGCGCGCGCCGGCGCGATATCCGTCGCCAATTCCTCGTCGAGGCCGTGATGCTGGCGCTGCTTGGCGGCACGATCGGAATTATCCTGGGCGCGGCGGTTTCCATTGTCGTCGCCAGCCTGACCGGATGGCCCCTGGTGATCGCACCAGAAGTCATCGCGATTGCCTTCGGCTTTTCCGCCACCATCGGCGTCTTTTTCGGCTGGTATCCGGCGACCAAGGCGGCGCGGCTCGATCCGATCGAGGCGCTGCGTTATGAATGAGGGGGTGACGGCGATGGTAAGCCGAGCCTTGCCAGGATTGCCGCGCGATCGAGCGTGAAATCGCTTTCGATCCAAAGCTTTTCGGCCTCGCGCATGAATTCGCCGATGGCCGGGCCTTTCTCGATGCCGAGGGCGGCGAGGTCGCGCCCGGCGACGGGCGGGCGGCCCGGTTGCCAGCGCAAAGGCAGGGCGATGAGGTGGGCGAGCTGGTCGTCAGCCGCTATGCGGCCGCGAGCTGCGGCGATGGCGAGCCCGTCGCGGTAGCCGATTTCACCGTGAAGATAGAGCAACATCCGAGCGTCGGTCTCGTCGAAAACCCCAGTCACCGACGCAGCGGCCACGAGCGCGCGCTCCATTCGGTCTCGGGCGGTGTTGGAGAGCCGGAGCCGATGGGCAAGCCGCGCGGTGTCAGAATGGTCCCAGAGCGCCAGCGCGGCGAGTAGCACCGGCCAGTCCTCGCGTCCGCCCGCCAGGATGACGACGCTTTCGGCGATCGCGTGGAGACGCTCGAAGGCGGCGAGATTGGCCGCCGCGCCGAGAACGCGCTGCAAAATCCCGCAATCGCTCATGACATGGACTGTGTTGGACGCGCCGTGGGCAATCATGAGCTTGGTCATTTCCTGCCCGACCCGTTCGGCGGAGAGCCGATCGAGGCCATCGCGGGCACGTATGACGGCGTTAAGCCCCTCCGGATCCGGATCGCCTTGGCCATGGGCCGCGTGAAAGCGGAAGAAGCGCAATATGCGCAGATAATCCTCGCGAAGCCGATCAAGCGGGTTGCCGATGAAGCGGACATGGCGAGCGAGGCAATCGTCCACGCCGCCGACCTCATCGTGAATCGTGCCATCGGCCGAGGCATAAAGGGCATTCATCGTGAAGTCGCGGCGCAGGGCATCCGCCCGCCAGTCACGCCCGAAAACGACGACCGCGCGCCGTCCGTCCGTTTCCACATCCTCGCGCAGCGTGGTCACCTCGAAGGGCCGACCCTCGACGATAACGGTTACCGTGCCGTGTTCGATGCCGGTCGGGACGACCTTCATGTTCTTGGCTTGGCATCGCCGCGTGACGATCTCCGGCGGCGCGGTTGTTGCCAGATCCACGTCGTTGACCGGCAAGCCGAGCAGCGTGTTGCGGATCGCGCCACCGACAGCGCGGATCTCGTCGCCATCTTGCGCAACCGCGGCGAAAACGCGCCGCAGGCGCGGGTCGACCAGCCACGGCGCGTCGGCGAGGGCACGCGGGTTCATTTTTCGAAATGACCCGGGATCAGCTGTCCGTTCTCGACCTTAGCGGGCACGTAGCGGCCCGCTGTCGGCCCTTGGTGTGCCAGAACCAGCGCGCCGAGGCCGAGAGCAACCAATACGAGCCCGCCAACCGCGAGCCAGGCAATCGGGGCGCTCTTCCAGTTTTCACCATCGATCACAACGCGGCGTTGGGCCGCGAGCCAAATCCCGTAAGCCGCGAACGGAAGGAGAAACAACATAATTTCAAGGGCGACCACGCGAATCATGCTCCATAAACCCGTTCGTAGACGCGCCGGATGATCCCGGCGGTAACTCCCCAGATATAGTGCTGGTCGAAGGGCATTTCATAAAAGTATCGCGGCCCGAAGACGGTCTCGCGCGAGCCAAGCCTATGATTGGCCGGGTCCATCAGGAAGCCAAGGGGAACCTCGAAGACGTCGGCGACTTCAATAGGGTTCGGGGTCAAGGCGTAACCTGGGCGGACCATGCCGACAACGGGGATGATGCGATAGCCAGAGCCGGTATGGTACGGCGTGAAATAGCCGAGAGATTGGACATGGTTCGCGTCGAGGCCGATTTCCTCGGCGGCCTCGCGCAGCGCGGTCGCGGTTGGCGTTTCGTCCGCGTCATCGATCTTGCCGCCTGGAAACGCGACCTGTCCGGCATGCGATGACAAATCGGCGGTCCGCAACGTTAGGATAACCTGTGCATCATCCGGATCGTCGACAATGCCAAAGAGCACGGCGGCGTCGGTCAGGCGCGTTGGCGCTTGGTCACCAAGTCGATCGGGGTTGAGCTCATGGTCGCCATGGTGAGGACGTAACGTGAGTTCGGCAATGTCGAGGGACAGATGCCGACTTGCGAGGCGAGCGAAATCTCCGCCGGAAATACGCAGGCGTCGGTCGGTATGAACGGCCGTGAGGTTGGCGACAGGCGGGATCTGGCTCACATGCGGTCCATTCAGTCGGGTGTGACGATCGCGAAGAAGCGGCCGTTCGACCAAATTCCAAGGGTTGATTCGCTTTCAACGACGGCCTCTTCGGCGAGATCGATCAATTGGTGGGTTACCGCTCGATTGATCAAGGCTTCCAATCGACCGCGCACATGAAGATACGGCTTCAATCCCCCAGTCGCGGGCTCGATTTCGAACCGGAGGGGATGCTCCGGCCCAGCCTCGACGACATCGCCGACATTCGTGCGGAAGGTCAGCCGCTGGGCGGTGCCGGTGCCGTCGGCATGCAATTCCACCCCAAGGAACGGCGCGTCCTCGATCCTGATGCCGCATTTCTCGACAGGCGTGACCAGGAAGGTTCGCCCGTCCGCATCGCGCCGAAGAATCGACGCGAACAGGCGCACGAGCGCCGGCCGGCCGATCGGTGTACCGAGGTAATACCATGTGCCATCCGCCTCGATGCGCATGTCGATATCGCCGCAGAACGGCGGGTCCCAGGCGTCAACGGGCGGTGCCCCGCGCGGGTCGCCCGCGCGTCGCATCAAGGCCTCGAGCCCCGCGGGAATCACATTGCCGTTACCACCGAGGTTGATTGCCGAGACCTCTTTGCCGCTGCCCGCGTCGACCAAACTGCCGCCTCCAGGTGAATTCCAATGTGTTTCAAATGGTCCGCCCGCCTTGAATTGTCCATTCTTGCCATCTCGAATGGATAAAGGCGCACCCACGACCTCACGCACCGGAATCGCCGCGACGTTTTGTGGTCATCTCGGGGAAAGATTCTTGGATGCGTGGCCGTCTGGTTCCTGTCATGCTCCTGACAATCGAAGATCTCCGGGCAAGTGAACATGTCCGGTTAATTGGTCGTACTTCCGCACGAACGTAGGATGACCCGAATGAACGAGATGGCCAAGGTCGACGGCAAGGCGATCATCGCGGAGGCCGAAGCCGCCGTGGAAACACTCGCGAGCGTGAAGCAGGCGATCGGCGAGGTTATCTTCGGTCAAGAAAGCGTGGTGGAACGTGCGCTTGTTACGATTCTAGCGGGCGGACATGGGCTTCTCGTCGGCGTGCCCGGGCTTGCCAAGACGAAACTCGTTGAAACCCTCGGCACCGTGCTCGGGCTCGACGCGCGCCGCGTCCAGTTCACGCCTGATCTCATGCCCTCGGACATTCTCGGATCCGAAGTCCTCGATCAGGCTTCCGACGGGTCTCGCTCGTTCCGGTTCATTCGCGGCCCGATCTTCGCCCAGTTGCTGATGGCCGACGAGATCAACCGCGCGAGCCCACGCACCCAGTCGGCGCTTTTGCAGTCGATGCAGGAGTATCACGTCACCGTCGCTGGCCAGCGACACGATCTGCCACGCCCGTTTCACGTGTTGGCCACGCAGAACCCGCTTGAACAGGAAGGCACTTACCCGCTGCCCGAGGCCCAGCTCGATCGCTTCCTCATGCAGATCGACGTGCATTATCCCGATCTCGCATCCGAGCGGCGGATCCTCCTTGAGACGACGGGAACATCGCAAGGCGCGGCGGCGGCCGTAATTTC
The DNA here is from genome assembly GCA_040377825.1 of Hyphomicrobiales bacterium. Lineage (GTDB taxonomy): Bacteria > Pseudomonadota > Alphaproteobacteria > Rhizobiales > Ancalomicrobiaceae > JBEINZ01. The sequence continues at coordinate 18,600 of JBEINZ010000016.1, forward strand.
CGGCGCCAAGTTGGCTGAACTACAGCGCCTCGTCCGCCGCATGCCGGTCAGCGAGAAAGTGGTGGAGGCGATCCTCGCCCTTGTGCGCTCTTGCCGCCCATCGGAGACGACGGACGAGGTGACGAAATCGATCGCTTGGGGTCCCGGTCCGCGCGCAAGTCAGGCGCTTATGCTGACGGTTCGCGCCCGCGCGCTCCTCGACGGCCGTTTGGCGCCGTCGCTCGATGACGTTAAGGATCTCGCCGAACCCGTACTGCAGCATCGCATGGCGCTCACCTTTGCCGCGCGCGCCGACGGCGTGACGCTAGGACATGTGATTGCCAAAGTGCGCGGGCGTGTTGTCTGACCGGCGGCGGCGAGCGGAGGACGAGCGAGTGGCGGAAGCAGTCGGGATTGGTCATGTCAAGACGGCGAAAAGCCTTTCGGCCGCCTTGCCCGACTTACTCGTGGAAGCGCGGCGCGTTGCGGCAACGGTCGCGGCGGGTTGGCATGGCCGCCGGCAGTCGGGACCGGGAGAGACGTTCTGGCAATTCCGTCCCTTCAGCGCGGGCGAGGCGACCGGCCGGATCGATTGGCGACGGTCCGCGCGCGACGATCATCTTTATGTTCGTGAGCGTGAATGGGAGAGCGCCCATACGGTCTGGCTGTGGCCGGATCTATCATCTTCCATGGATTTTGGTTCGCGTCTTGCCCCCGTCACCAAGCGCGACCGCGCGCTGGTGATCTTGCTGGCGGTGGCCGATCTGCTCGCCCGAGGCGGCGAGCGCGTCGGCGTGCCCGGGCTTCTCCGCCCGACGCCGAACCGCGCCGCGGCCGAACGCGCGGCGGACGCGCTGAGGCTTTTGACCGTCGGCCAGCCCTTTCCGGACATTCATCCGATCCGCCGCTTTTCCGACGTGGTCATCCTTGGGGATTTTCTTGATCCGATCGAGACGACCACCGCCGTCCTGACGCGGGTCGCCGGCTCCGGCGCGCGCGGGCACTTGGTGCAGGTGATGGACCCTAGCGAGGAAACGTTTCCGTTTCTCGGCCGCACCGAGTTTCGTGATCCTGAGACAGGCGAACGTATTACCGCCGGACGCGCTGAAGGCTGGGCCGTCGCCTATCGCGACAAGCTCGCGGCGCATCGGCTCGCGCTTCGCCGTCTTGCCGATCAGCTCGGCTGGACCTTCCTCGTGCATCATACCGATCGCTCGGCCGCCGAGCCGCTCCTCGCGTTGCATGCTCGACTCTCGTCCGCCTCGCGTGGCGGGATGAACGTGACGCCGGCGGGATCGATCGCGACCTTGGAGGTCCTACCATGATGGGCCTCCCGCTCGCTTTCACCGCGCCGCTGGTGCTCGGCGCACTCGTGCTGATCCCCGCCATTTGGTGGCTGTTGCGGTTGACCCCGCCGCGCCCGCGCGAGGTGACGTTTCCGCCGACGCGGCTGCTCTTCGACATCATCAAGCGGGAAGAGACGCCGCATCGCAGCCCATGGTGGCTCACGCTCTTGCGGCTGCTGCTCGCCGCATTGGTGATCCTGGCTCTGGCCGGGCCGGTATGGCGTCCGCTCGCCCAGGGCGATTCGGCAAAGGGTCCGCTGTGGCTTGTGGTCGACAATGGATGGGGTTCGGCGGATCGCTGGCCGCAGATCCAAGCCCTTGGCAACGAGATTTTGATGAAGGCGGCCGAGGACGGCCGGCCGGTTGCCCTGATTGCGACCGCCGATGGTGTTGGACAGGCATTGGGGCCGGTTGCCGCTTCGGCAAGCCGGACGCGGCTCGCCGCGCTCGAACCGCGCCCCTGGACGCCAGACCGAGGCGCGCTTGCCGCGGCCCTCGTCAAAAGCGCCGAGATCGTCGTACCCGGCTCGGTCGTTTGGCTTTCAGACGGGCTCGACGACGGTTCCGGCGCGGATTTCGGCCGGTCTCTCGCCGCCGCGACCCGCAACGCGCCGGTGACGGTTTACAGCGGCGGCAAACAGCTGCCTTTCGCGCTGGTGAATTCTGAAAACACCCTAAAGTCCCTCCGGGCCACCGCGCGACGTGCGCAGGCCGATGGAACGCTCGGCGGCATGTTGCGGGCGATGGATCCGAAAGGGCGCATTGTGGCCGAGACGCCGTTTGCGTTCGAGGCCGGCAAGCGCGAGGCTGTGGCAACGTTTGAACTGCCGATCGAAATACGCAATGAGATTGCCCGCGTCGAAATCGAGGGTGCGGGACATGCGGCGGCTGTCCAACTTCTCGACGAGCGCTGGCGCCGCCGCGCGGTGGGCATCCTTTCCGGAGCCTCCGCCGACGCCGAACAGCCGCTTCTTTCACCCGTGCATTTTCTCGAGAAAGCCCTGCAGCCGTTCGCCGACGTTCGCGAGCCGCGCGCGAGCAATCTTGGCGAAGCCGTCAAAGATCTCATTCGTCAGAACGTATCCGTGATCGTTACCGCCGATGTCGGAACCATCGTCGGCGATGTGGAACGCAGCTTGGACGAATGGGTGTCGAACGGCGGTGTGCTTGTCCGTTTCGCGGGGCCGCGGCTCGCGGCGGTACGCGGCGGCGATAAGCTTGTCCCGGTCGATCTGCGCCAGGGCGGCCGGACGCTGGGCGGGGCGCTGTCATGGTCGCAGCCACAGGCCCTCGGCAGCTTCTCGGGATCGGGTCCATTCGCCGGTCTCGATGTCCCGAAAGATGTTTCCGTGACCCGGCAGGTGCTGGCCGAACCGCATCCGGATCTGGTGGCGAAGACCTGGGCGAGCCTCGCCGACGGGACGCCGCTGGTGACCGCCGCGCGATCGGGCAACGGCTGGCTGGTGCTCTTTCACGTGACGGCCGATACGAGCTGGTCAAACCTGCCATTATCAGGCGGGTTCATCGAAATGCTTCGGCGAATTGTCGCCTTTTCCGCCGCCGCGCCGGCTGTCGCAAAGGCGGAAGCCGCGGGCGCGGGCACGCCGGCTCGAGCCGGCGAGGACGCTGATCGCTCGGGCGACGTGCCGGTCGCATTGCCGCCGCTGCGCCTTCTCGACGGCTATGGGCGTTCGGTGTCTCCGGGCCCCGAGGCGAAACCGATCGCCGCGGGGGATCGAGACAGCCGCGTGGGGCGGGAACATCCCCCGGGGATCTACGGAACGGAGGACGCATTCGTGGCTCTCAACCTGATGCGTCCGGGTGACGACGTGAAGCCGTTGGATCTCTCCGCGCTCACGAATTCCCGGGTGGAGAGCTACGCGGTTGAAGGGCCGCGCGATCTAAAACCGATTGTGCTTTCAGCCGCGATGATCCTGCTTATACTCGACGTGCTCGCGGTTTTATTGCTGGCGGGCCGGCTCCAATTTCGGCGCGCTGCTGCCGGCCTTGTCATCTTCGCGCTCGCCGCGGGCTTCGCGGCGCTGCATCCGCGGACCGCCCTGGCGGATGCAGCATCCGAACGGTTCGATCGGGAAGCGGCACTCGGAACGCGCCTTGCCTATGTCATCACTGGCAATGCCGAGATCGACGAAGTCTCCCAGCGTGGCCTTGAAGGACTGTCGAGGGTTCTGGCCGATCGTACCGCGCTAGAACCGGCACGGCCCGTCGGCGTTGACATCACGCGCGACGAACTCGCCTTCTTCCCGCTAATCTACTGGCCGATCGATCCGGCCGCGCGGGTGCCGGACGGCAAGACCATGACGAGGGTCGACGCTTTCATGAAGAATGGCGGCACGATCTTGTTCGACATGCGCGATACCCTGACCAATCCGAGCTTTCGCGGCGGTGGTCGCACATCGCCGGCCAATGAAGCGCTCCGGCGCATCCTTTCGGGTCTCGACATCCCCGAACTGGAGCCCGTGCCGAGCGATCATGTGCTCACGAAGGCATTTTATCTTCTTCAGGATTTCCCCGGCCGCTTTGAAGGTGGTCCTCTGTGGGTACAGGCTTCGGCGCCGCCCGATCCAGCAACCGCGGCCGAGCGGCCCGTGCGCGCGGGCGACGGGGTCTCGCCCATATTGATTACCGGCAACGATTTGGCCGGCTCCTGGGCCCTCAATGCGAGCGGCGACTTCTTGTTGCCGACGGTGCCCCCCGATCAGCGCCAGCGGGAAATGGCATACCGGGTCGGGGTCAACATCGTGATGTACACGCTGACCGGCAATTACAAAGCCGATCAAGTGCACGTGCCCGCGCTTCTCGAACGGCTCGGTCAATGAGGGGCGGCGCATGACTTGGTCGATCGAGTTCTCGCCTCTGCTGCCAATGGAAGCGATTGCGGCTTTCGGCTTGGCGGCCTTGGCATTGGTAATCTACGCGATCGTCTCAGGTATTCGCGGCTCGTGGTTTCGGGCCGCCGCTGTCGCTGCATTGCTCCTCGCGTTGCTCAATCCCGTGATCCAGCGTGAGGATCGCGACCTGTTGACCAGCGTTGTTGCCGTCGTCGTCGACAAAAGCCAGAGCCAGTCGCTCGGCGATCGCGCCACCGAGACCGAGGCCGCGCGCGCGGCGATCGCCAAGCAGATCAGCGGTTTGAAGAACTTCGAATTGCGCGAGGTCGTGGCCGGGCAAGATCGCGAGGGCGCGGCGGCCGACGGAACTCGCTTGTTCGAGGCCTTGTCGCAGGCCTTTTCGGACGTGCCGCCCGAGCGCGTCGCCGGCGCGATCCTTCTGACCGATGGGCAGGTCCACGACATACCGAAGGACAAGGGCGCGCTCGGCTTCGATGCGCCGGTGCACACGTTGCTTTCAGGTCGCGCCGACGAGATCGATCGTCGGGTCTTGATCGTGCAAGCCCCACGCTTTGGCTTGGTTGGTACCGACCAGACAATCGACTACCGCGTCATCGACAGCGGTACAGCGACCCGCGGCGGGCGCGTGAAGGTAACTGTCCGGCGCGACGGCGAGACGGTTGCAACGCAGACGGTCGTCCCGGGCGTGACCGCAAAGGTGCAGGTGAAGGTCGCTCATGGTGGCGATAACATCCTGGAGATCGAGGCCGAAGCGCTCGCCGGTGAACTCACGCCGATCAACAATCGCGCGGTCGTGATGCTGGATGGCATCCGCGAGAACTTGCGGGTCCTGCTCGTATCGGGAGAACCGCATGCGGGTGAGCGCACTTGGCGCAATCTCCTAAAGTCCGATGCGTCGGTCGACCTTGTGCATTTCACGATCCTTCGGCCGCCGGAGAAGCAGGACGGTACGCCGATCCACGAATTGTCGCTGATCGCGTTCCCGACGCGCGAGCTTTTTCAGGAGAAGATCAAGGAATTCGATCTGATCATCTTCGACCGCTATCAGCGGCGGGGCATTTTGCCCTCGATCTATTTCGACAACATAGCCCGCTATGTGCGCGATGGCGGAGCGGTCCTCGTGGCATCCGGCCCGGATCCAAACGGCGCGGGCAGTCTTTTCCGCACGCCGCTCGCGAACGTGATCCCGGCCGAGACAACGGGTACGGTGCGCGAGGAGCCGTTTTATCCGAAGGTCAGCGAGATCGGGCAGCGACACCCCGTGACGCGCGGCCTGCCCGGCGGGGCCTCCGATCCGCCCCAATGGAGCCGCTGGTTCCGCCTCATCGAAGTGGCGCCCTCAGGCGGAACGACGGTGCTCGATGGCCCCGACAAGAAGCCGGTGCTGATTCTGTCGCGCGAGGGCCAGGGCCGCGTCGGGTTGCTTTTGTCCGACCATGTCTGGCTGTGGGCGCGCGGCTATGAGGGCGGCGGCCCGCACGGCCAGCTGCTACGCCGCGCGGCGCATTGGCTGATGAAGGAACCGGACCTCGAGGAGGAGGCCCTTCGGCTCGTCGGGCGCGGGCGCGACTTGATCGCTGAGCGCCAGACACTCGGCACCGAGGCGAAGCCCGTTACGGTCACCTCGCCGACCGGCCAAGTGCGCCAATTGACGCTCGATCGGGCCGAGCCGGGCCTATGGCGGTCGGAATTCCCCGCGCGCGAACTCGGCCTTTGGCGCGTCAGCGATGGCGAGCGCTCCGCGCTTGCCCATGTCGGTCCGCCCAATCCGCGCGAATTCACCGACGTGCTCTCCTCCGCCAAGCCGCTTGAACCGATCGCTCAGGCGACCGGAGGCAGCGTGCGGCGGCTGGTTAAGGATGGCGTGGCATCCGTGCCGCGTGTGATCCCGGTCCGCGCCGGCGTATCGATGGCCGGCTCGGACTGGATTGGCCTCAGAACAACCGACGCGAGTGTGCTGCGCGGCGTCGACCGATACGGACTTTTTGCCGGTTTCCTGGGGCTGGCGCTTTTGCTCGGCGCGATTTCGCTGACATGGTGGCGCGAGGGGCGGTGAGGAGGCTTGAGTCCGACCGTCCTTTGCAATTCATGCTGATTTGCATGGGCGGCGGAAGGAACCGAGCGTGACGAGCACTGTCGAACTCTCATTCACGATAAGATCGGCGCGGCTTGAAGATCTCGAAGCTCTCGCCGAGATCGAACTCGATGCCAATCTCAGCCTCGTTGAAGCGGGCGTTCCCAGCGATACCGGACCAGCAACGACCGAGCGCTCCCTTTTGGAGCAATGCCTATCGGATCGACTGCTGTTTGTGGCTGCGGTAAGCACCGATCGCCCGATCGGCTTTTTGGCGGCGGCCGAACAGGACGGCGCGCTCTACATTGGCGAAATCGATGTCGTGCGGATGTGGCAGCGCCGTGGTGTAGGCCGGACGCTGATACGGCACGCAATAGCGCAAGCGCGATCGCGCGGTCTCTGGGGCGCCATGTTGACTACCGATCGATACGTCCCTTTCAACGCGCCCTTCTACGCATCCTGCGGATTCAGGGAAGTCTCTCCGGACGCAATCCCGCCAAGCCTTGCCCTGATTCTCAAGAGCGAAATCGAGCACGGTTCCGATCCGATGCGGCGGGTAGCGATGGTGTTGCGGTTTGAATGATTGCCGCCGCAGGCGCGACCTCAGCCCCACCGCCAGTTTTTCGCAAGACCTTTCGCGCTCTCGAAGGCGCCAGGAACCAAGCCGGCGACTAAGACCCGCTTGGGGTCGACCGGCCCAGGCATCTGGATACGGGTCGGCGACACGGCACGGAAGCCGAGTGGCCCGTAGTAGGGCTCGTCGCCAACAAGCAGAACTAGCGAATGGCCGTTCTCGCGCGCCGCGTCGAGCGATGCGGTGACGAGGGCGCGGCCGGCGCCGCGATTGCCAAAATCGGGATGGACGGCGAGCGGGCCGAGCAGCAATGCCGGGCTTTCGCCGATGCGCATGGGGGTCAGCCGGACAGAACCGCCTAGAGCATTTCCCGATCGGATGGGATCATCCGATCGATAAGGAATTGCTCCAGGTTCAATAACTTGAGCCAGTCCGTTTCGTTCAGATCGCTTCGATCCGAACGCGACAGGCTCTAGAGCATTTCCCGATCGGATGGGATCATCCGATCGATAAGGAATTGCTCCAGGTTCAATAACTTGAGCCAGTCCGTTTCGTTC
>JBEINZ010000092.1:0-10769 GCA_040377825.1 Hyphomicrobiales bacterium
CCAACCATCTACGGCTAAAGCAAAGCCAACTATGTAACCATTCTTTGTCGGCCATCCAGGGCCGCTCGTTTTCATTCCTGGGTCGCATGTTTCTAAGTCAATTGCAATTGCATCGGCGGAGGACCGGATCGTGACTTCACGGCCGTTAATCAGGATCGTCCCGTGATCGGCATGGTAGAAACCGTAGAGGATCGACATCAGCGTCGACTTACCGGCGCCATTCTCGCCAACAATGCCGTGAATTGTCCCTTTTTTGATGGCAAGATGAATATCGCGGTTGGCGTGGACGGCGCCGAAACGCTTGTCGATGCCGACGAGTTCGATCGCCGGCGGCGTCTGCGTCGCGTCGCGAATCGGGGCTGGCGTCAGGGTTTCCAACATGGCGTGTTCGTTCCAAGTGGCGAATCCCGCTAGGGGACGCGGTTCAGATGTCGATCGTCAAGCCGTCCTCGGCCAACTCGTGGGCGATGGATTGCGGATTAAGAAGGATGTCGTCGCTCATGTGAGTGAGCACGACGCGGCGGGCCCCGATCTCTGGCAGTCTCTGTGCCAAGGTGGCATAGTCGAGATGCACGGCGATCTTGCGATCGCGCATGTAGCACTCGCTGACGAAGAGATCAGAGCCTTGGCCGAGCGGGATGATATCCTCGGTCCAAGTCGTGTCGCCGGTAAAGGCGAAGACCTTGCCCTCTGCCTCGATGCGATAGCCGTTGCAAATGCCGACCTTCGGATCATGCCGCATCGCATAGGCCGACACGCGGGCGCCGGGCAGCTCGACGGTTTCGCCCGGGGCGATCTCCTCGAAGCGCATCTCGAATGCCCGTGGCGCATCGGCAAGACCGGGGTAAAGCGCCTCCATCATCGCGCGCCACGACGCTTCGATCCCAGGCGGACCAGCGAGCAAAAGCGGCGCGGCGCGGCCGGTACGATAGAGCGCTTCGAGATAGAGATAGGGCACGCCCGCGAAGTGATCGCCATGGAAATGGGTAATCAAGATCGTCGTGACGGCATTCATGTCGAGCCCGGCACGCGACACGCCGTGGGCGGCCGTCGCGCCGCAATCGACCAGCATGTTCAGTTCGTCGGCGGTCACATGGAGGCAGGTGTGGTAACGACCACCCGTGCCGAATGCGTCACCGCTGCCGATGAAACGGACTCTCATTCGGCGCTCCTCGGGCACTTGCCGAACGCGAACCGCGCCCCCACGAGGGGAGCGCGGTTCAATTCCGAACAGCAATCGATTACGATGGGCACTTCTGGTCCGACATGTAGTCGTGGATCTTGATCTTGCCGGCGATGATATCGGCGACCGCCTTATCGGCGGCTTCCTTCATTGCCGGCGTGATCAGCTTTTCATTGTAGGAATCGAGCGCCCAGCCGATGCCGCCTTCGGCAAGACCGAGCACCTTGACGCCATTGGTCCACTTGCCGTCGTTGGCATCCTTGAAGGCATCGTAGATCGCCACGTCGACGCGCTTCAGCATCGAGGTGAGGATCTTGCCGGGATGCAGGTAGTTCTGGTTGGCATCAACGCCGATGCCGAACTTTCCAGCGTCGGCCGCGGCCTGCAGAACGCCGAGGCCCGAGCCGCCGGCCGCCGCATAAACAACGTCCGCGCCGCGATCCATCTGCGACTTGGCGAGCTCGCCGCCCTTCACCGGATCGGTCCAGGCCGCGCCGGTCGTGCCGATCATGTTCTGGAACACTTCAGCCTTCGCATTCGCCGCCTTCGCGCCCTGCACGTATCCGCAAGCGAAGCGACGGATCAGCGGAATATCCATGCCGCCGACAAAACCGACCTTGCCGGTCTTCGAGGCCATGCCGGCCAACATGCCGACGAGGTAGGACCCTTCCTGCTCCTTGAACACGATGGAGCGGACGTTCGGCAGATCGACGACCATGTCGACAATCGCGAACTTCAGATTCGGAAATTCCTTCGCGACCTTCTCGATGGCGGCGGCATTACCGAAGCCGAGCGCGACGATCGGCGAGTTGCCGCGGCGGGCGAAGTTGCGAAGACCCTGCTCGCGTTGCGCGTCGTTCTGGATCTCGAACTCGCGATACTCGACCTTCGTTTCCTTCAGGAAGCGTTCGGCACCAAGGTAACCCGCTTCGTTGAACGACTTGTCGAACTTGCCACCCAAATCAAAGAGGATGGCCGGCTGCGCCTTCTGCGCCGCGACGGGCGTCGCGAGAAGAGCCGCGGCGGCAAAAGCCCCCAAGAGAACCTTATTCATTATTCATCTCCTTCGAAGCCACTACATCGTTTACGCGATGCCTTCTCGGCTCTCGCCCTTGCGCGGGAGAGATTGGCACAGGCGGAGCGGTTTTGCACAGTCCAAACGCGCATGGATTGTGCCTATTCGAGCGTCTTTCGACTTGTTTCCTGACGAAATGAGTTCTTTTGCCAAAACACATGCGTCTTGATGATTGTTGCACCTTTGCCACCTAAGCTATTCTTCAACGGCGAAGGCGTAGACAGGTCGCCCGCGAGTCTGCACAATATAATTGCATGCAAACTGAAATGCCGAATATTCCTCTGTGGTTAGCTCATGTCAGGGCGACCGCGGAACGCCGAGTCATGCCTCGGAACGACGTTCGGCGACAAGGGAGGCGCGGCGTGTTGTCGATCGCCGGAATTGGAACTGAGAACAGGTGACTTACAGGAACCAAACACCCACCGAAGGAGGCCCTTCGTGTCCGGTTATGTCCAATGTGCCCGCTCAGCCCTTGTCGGGGCCGCATTTTTAATCGCCTCCGCCGCCCAAATAGGCGCGCGTGCCGACAGTGTCGGCAAAAGTAATGCCGTGCCAAATGATGTCGATTTGGCTCTGGTTCTAGCGGTCGATGCCTCCCAAAGCATGGATGACGATGAGCAAGCCGTTCAGCGTTCCGGTTACGTGGAAGCCATCGCCTCCAAGGAAGTTGCCGCGGCGATTCAATACGGACAACGCGGTCGTATCGCCGTAACGTACTTCGAGTGGGGCAGCATGGGTCGGCAGATCGTCGTGGCGCCTTGGGCGATCATCGACGGTCCGGAAGCGGCGAAAGCCTTCACGCGGCAAATAGCCATGGCGCCTCGCAACAATCTGCAGCGAACCTCCATCAGCGATGCCCTTGCATTCGCCGGGACGTTGCTGACTCAAAGCGGGGTTCAGGCGACGCGCCGCGTCGTCGATATCTCGGGTGACGGCCGGAACAATCAGGGCCCGCTCGTAACGACTGCCCGCGACGCCTTGGCTCAACAGGGCGTCACGATCAACGGGTTGCCGATCATCATGAAGGGCGAAGAGACGGGCTGGTCGGCTGTCAATCTCGACCTTTACTACGAGGATTGCGTGATTGTCGGCGAGGGGTCGTTCATGATTCCCGTCAATGGCATTGCGAACTTCGGCATGGCTTTGAAGATGAAGCTGGTGATGGAAATCGCCGGGCTCGTTCCGAAGGGCGCGCGCGTGCTCCCGGCGGCCGCACGTCCGCTTCAAACCTGTAGTTTCTCGGATTGATCACGGTCACGCGAGGGGGAGAACGACGGCTTTTGCAATCTGCCGTTCCGTGAGAGTGTTTTGCCTGAGGCGCTCGACCTCTTGGCGAGGTTGGGTGCCGCGCTGAAGGTCTCGCGGCCAACCCCGCCGCGTCGGCGTTTTCGACTGCGAACCGGAGGTCGCGCTATCTCGGGAGGTGACTTTGCGGTTTTGCGAAATCGGGACCATGGCACGTGTGATCGCGGTCATCGCCGGGCTCGCTATAGGGCTATCGGCGCGACCACCCTCGGCTCATGCGGCCGACGTGACCGTCGATGTCGAACTCGTTCTTGCGGTCGATGTGTCTTTTTCGATGGACGAGGAAGAACAACGCTTACAGCGCCAGGGCTATGCCGAGGCCATTACGGCGCCGGAAATCATTGCCGCCATCCTGCAAGGTCCCAACCGGCGCATTGCCGTCGCCTATATCGAATGGGCGGGCGCCTTCGACCAACGCCTTCTGGTCGATTGGCGGCTGATCGATGGCCGAGACACCGCGCGCGCCTTCGCCGATGAGTTGCTAGCGCGGCCTTATCGTCGGGTCCAGCGCACCTCGATCTCCGGTGGAATCCTGTTCGCCGCCCCGATGTTCGACGCCAACACCTACGACGGCGTTCGGCAAGTCATCGATGTCTCGGGCGACGGAGCCAACAATCAGGGCATCCCGGTCACCATCGCCCGCGACGACGTCTTGGCGAAGGGCATCGTCATCAACGGCTTGCCGATCGTGCTGAAACGGCCGACCGCCGGATTTCGCGATATCGAGAATCTCGACGAGTATTACGAGGAATGCGTCATCGGCGGCGAAGGTTCGTTCTCCGTGCCGATCCGTTCGCGCGAGGACTTTCGCAGCGCGACCCGCATGAAGCTCCTTATGGAAATCGCCGGCATCGCGCCGAAGCCGCTCGTTGTTCCGGCCGCCGGCAGGGCCCCGGTCGACTGTCTGATCGGCGAAAAGCTGTGGCAGCAACGCCAGGACTGGATGCGCAACTGACGGCCAAGCCGTCCGGATAGTCCTCCACGCGGAATGATGTCGCGCCCGACAAACGGACGGGCTATACGGCAGATGCGACGTAGTTTTCGCCGAGTGCCCGATGCCAATGACCGCACATCCCGCCGCCTTCACGCCCGCGTTTCCCGTTCTCGTCGCCGATATCGGCGGCACCAACGCACGCTTCGCGCTGGTGAATTCCGCGACGTCGCCTTCGCTTATCTTCCCGATCATCGCGACCGCGCGCTTTGCCGATCCGATCGACGCCATCGAAAGCCTCGCGGCCGAGGCCAGCTGGGTCGCGCCACGCTCGGCGATCTTGGCGATTGCCGGACCGGTGACGGGCGATGAAGTGCCGTTGACAAATTGCCCGTGGACCGTTGCGCCGAAGCGGATGATCGCCCAGCTCGGGCTTGAGGATGTCGTTCTGGTCAACGATTTCGAGGCGCAGGCGCTTGCCCTGCCCTCACTCGGCGCCGAAGACGTTCTGAAAATCGGCGGCGGCGAAAGCTTGCACAATGCGCCGATGGCCGTGCTCGGACCCGGAACCGGCCTCGGCGTGGCGAGCATGATCCAGGCCGGCGGCGTGTGGTTCCCAGTCCCCGGCGAAGGCGGACATGTCAGCCTCGGGCCGGAAACGGCGCGGGATTTCGAGATCTGGCCGCACATCGAACCGCTCGACGGCCGCGTGACCGCCGAACACATATTGTCCGGCTCCGGCATCCTGCGCCTCGCGCGCGCGATCGCCGCGGCCGACCGGGTCGCCTGCCCCTATGCCTCACCGGAAGCCGTGACCGAGGGCGCGGAGGGGGGCGAGCCCTTGGCGGTGGAAACCCTTGAGACCTTCGCGCGGCTGCTTGGGCGGCTGGCGGGAGACATGGCGCTCGTGGCGCTCGCGCGCGGCGGGGTTTTCATTGCCGGTGGCGTCTCACTGAAGATCCAGCGCTTTTTGACCGACGGCGCCTTCAGGCGGGCGTTCGAGGACAAGGCCCCGCATCGCGGGCTCGTCGCGGGCATTCCGACCTACCTCGTGACCCACCCTCGCCCCGCGCTGGTCGGCCTCGCGGGCTATGCCAGCGCGCCGCAACTTTTCGCGCTCGAACTCGACGGCCGACGCTGGCGGCGTTGAGCTCCAGTTTCTTGACCTTGAGCCCGTCCCGTTCGCATCGAAGCGATCCGAACGGGACAGGCTCTAAGTCCCACGTGGCTTGGCTCGGCTTGTTGCTTGCGCGATCAGGGGATCGTCCGGCCAAAGGTGCTTGGGATAGCGACCCTTCATTTCGGATTTCACCTCCCGCCACGAGCCGCGCCAGAAGCCCGGCAGGTCCCGCGTGACCTGGATCGGGCGATGCGCGGGCGACAGCAGCTCGACCAGCAGCGCGACCCTACCGCCGGCGATCGTTGGGTGGCGGTCGAGCCCGAAGAGTTCCTGCACACGAATCGACAGCACGGGTCCGTTCTCGGCGCCATAGTCGATCGGCACCTGCGAACCCGACGGCGCCGCGAAATGCGTGGGCGCCAGGGCATCGAGGTCGCGTTTGGCGGACCATTCAAGGAGCTCGTCGAGTGCTTGCGAAAGCGTGTCGGCGCCGATATCGGCGATCGAGCGCTTGCCGGCGAGATGCGGCTGAAGCCAGGCTTCCAAATTGGCCGTCAGCGTCGCGTCGGAGAGATCGGGCCAGCGGTCCGCATCCTCCGCAAAAGCTTGGCGCGCAAAGGCGACGCGGGCGCGCAAGGCCTCGGCCGCCTGCGACCAGCCGAGCGCGGCGACGCCGGCCGCGCGGATGCCCTCGATCAGCGCGCGCGCCACCAAGGCGGGATCGGGCCGGTCGACCGGCGTTTCCGCGAGCACAATCGGGCCGTAGCGGCGCAGTCGCCTTGCGCGCACGCCGCCGGTCTCCGCGTCGAAGCGAACCTCCACCGTCTCCTCGATATGCGCGGCAAAATCCGCCTCGATGTCCGCCCGCGTCAGCGTCGCGGCGAGCAGGATGCGCGCGTTCGCGGCGCTGCCTTGCAACTCGGCGACGGCGAGATAGCGACCGCGCGCGAGCGGATCGTGCGGCTCCAGCGCCCCGCCGCGACCCGAGGCGAGCCGATAGGCCCCCAGTGCGACGCGCGCCTCCGCGATGCGGTCGGGATAGGCAAGCGCGAGTATGCGGCCGGTCTCGGCCGGATCGTCGGAAAAGCGCGCCGCGCCGACCGGCGCTCCCGCCGCGCGGACCCAGCCCGCCGCAAGCCGCCTTCCATCCTCCGCCCGGGCCGAGCGATCCGACCGAAGGCGCCGCACGCGCTCTTCAAGATCCGTCGACGTGCCGCCTAGGCCGCGCTCGGTCAAGATTAGCGCGATCTCGCCGGCAAGCCGCCCACCACCGCCCGCCGCCGCCCCGGCCACCATGCGGGCAAGGCGCGGCGGCAGCGGCAGGCGCTGGAGCACGCGGCCGAGGTCCGTCGGCCGCCCGGCCGCATCGATCGCGTCCATCGCGGTGAGCAGCTTCACCGCTTCGTCCCAGGCTGGCGCCGGCGGCGGATCGAGGAAGGTGAGCGTCGAGGCGTCCGCGACGCCCCAGGCGGCGAGATCGAGCACCAGCGAGGCGAGATCGGCCTCCAGGATTTCCGGCCGATCATAGGCGGCAAGTGCGGCGGTTTGCGCCTCCGCCCACAGGCGGTAGCACACGCCCGGTTCGATCCGCCCGGCGCGCCCGCGCCGTTGATCGGCCGACGCGCGCGAGACGCGAACGGTTTCCAGCCGGGTCAGGCCGGTCGCCGGCTCGTAGCGCGGCACGCGGGCGAGGCCGCAATCGACCACCACGCGCACGCCCTCAATGGTCAGCGACGTCTCCGCGATCGATGTCGCCACGACCACCTTGCGCCGGCCGGCAGGCGCCGGGCGGATCGCGCGGTCTTGCTCGCGCGAGTCCAGCGCGCCGTAGAGCGGCGCGAGATCGACCTCGGCGCCGACGCGCCCGTCGAGCAGCTCCACGCAACGGCGGATCTCGCCCTGGCCGGGCAGGAACACCAGGATCGAGCCGGTCTCATCTGCGAGCGCGCGCCGCACGGCGGCGGCCGTCTCCTCCTCGATGCGCAAACCCGGCTCGCGGCCGAGATAGCGCGTCTCCACGGGAAAGGCCCGGCCGGCGCTTTCAATGACCGGCGCATCGCCGAGCAGCGAGGCAACGCGCGCGCCGTCGATCGTCGCGGACATGACGAGAAGCCGCAGATCCTCGCGCAGGCCGCGCTGCGCATCGAGCGCGAGCGCAAGGCCGAGATCGCCGTCGAGGCTACGCTCATGGAACTCGTCGAACAGCACCGCCGCGACGCCCGACAGTTCCGGATCGTCGAGGATCATCCGCGTGAAGACGCCCTCGGTGACGATCTCGACACGCGTGCGCGCCGATACCCGGCTTTCCATCCGCACCCGATAGCCGACCGTGCCCCCGACCTCTTCGCCCAGCGTCTCGGCCATGCGATAGGCGGCGGCGCGCGCCGCAAGCCGTCGCGGTTCAAGCACGAGGATCCGCCCATCGCCGCGCCACGGCCGATCCAAAAGCGCAAGCGGCACCCGCGTCGTCTTGCCCGCGCCGGGCGGGGCAACCAGTACGGCGTTGGATCTGGCGTCGAGCGTTGCGAGCAGGTCGGGAAGTGCGGCTTCGATGGGAAGGAGCATGAGCCGGTTTTAGGGGGGCGATTTCGATCTTGGAAGAGTTGGGGGGGGCGATTTTAGAGGTGATTGAATGGTCGGGCGTTTGCCTTACGTTGCCGGCGATAACAAAGAGCGCCCGCGACGTGCCGTATTCTATTGTTCGAGTTCCAGAATGTAGCTCTGGATCAATCGAACCGTTGCCTCAGCGCGTTCAGTCTGGCCATCGCATGCACCGAGCCCCATGGCTTCACGTTCGATACGGAGCAGGTATCGGACAACCTCCTCTAGCGGCACTTTTCTGCGCAGATCGCCAGCTGAGCCGCCTTCAGGAGGTAGCCATCAAACTCGTCGGCAAATGGCTCGTGGTCCCAAGTCTGTCCCGGCGCGAGCAGTCCAATCGGATCCCATTCGTTCCAACCAATGTCCCTCAGGACGGAAAGCTCAATCGGTCGAAATGAACTCATGGGCGTTGTCCCGAATGCCGAAGCCTCGCTCATAGCCGAGCCCGCATCAAAGTGTATAACTCTTGAGTTGTGCGCATCGGGGCAAATTGCGGCTATGTGGACAAAGCGGGCGCTCTACGTCAAATCCGCTTCGACAAATCGACCAGAAACTCACCGGATCGGGTTGGGTGTGGCCTCGCACCGATTTCAGTGAAACCAACCTTCCGATATAGATTCAGGTTGTTCTCCATTCGACTGTTCGTATAGAGCCGTATTTCCCGAACCTTTAGTTCCATAGCAAGAGTTTCAGCCTTTCCTAGAAGGGCTTCTCCAAGTCCCTTTCTTTGATGGCTTGGCTCAACAGCAATGCTGTAAATCAGCAAGTAGGATGGGTTCCTTTCCAAGACTAGCACACCAACAGGCGCGCCGTTGAATAGGGCTATCCAGACATTCTGATCCATAATACGTTTTGCATATTTTTCCGTAGCAGGTTTTGGCGCTTCACCAATAACTGACATATAAGCTGGGACATATGCTCTGCGGCTCAAATCAGAGACGAGGTCTACGTCGGCGAGGTCCGCGCGGCGGAAAGTGACTTGTTCCATGTGGCGGGCATTCCAGTTCAGACAGCCCAAATCAATGGACATAGCCCGATTCAGGTTTCAAGCCGTCATCGGTGTGTTGCAGAATTCTTCGTCAGCGCGCCACCTCCCACGATCCGCTCCTGTCCAATTACTGCCGTATTGGTGTCGGGCCGCCAATGGCCGCTTTTGGATGCTTGACTCAGGCAGCGTGGTCGCGAACCAGCTTCGGCTTACCCTGCAACATACCCCCCCTCAATCCTCCCCCATCGCAATCAAACTCGCGTTCCCACCAGCGGCGGCCGTATTCGTGGAGATGGATTGTTCGATCGCGAAGCGGGGGAGATAGTCCGGGCCGCCGGCCTTGGGGCCGGTGCCGGAGAGGCCCGAGCCGCCGAAGGGCTGTACGCCGACCACCGCGCCGATCATGTTGCGGTTGACATAGATGTTGCCGACGGAAAGCCGCTCGGTCACCCGCCGGATTGTCGCATCGATGCGGGAGTGGACGCCGAGGGTGAGGCCGTAGCCGGTCGCATCGATCTGGTCGAGCACGCGGTCGAGATCGCCGGATTTCCAGGTCGTTACGTGAAGGACCGGCCCGAAAATCTCTTCCTTGAGGTCGTCCGCGCAATCGAGCCGGACGATCGCGGGCGCGACCCAGGTGCCCCCAACAAGCGCGCCGTCCGGCACGCGGCCTTCATAGACGAGGCGGCCGGCGCGGCGCATGGCGTCGAGATGGGCGTCGAGGCGGGCCTTCGCCTCCGCGTCGATCACCGGGCCGACATCGACCGCCGGATCGGACGGATCGCCGAGGCGAAGCTCGCGCGCCGCGCCGGCGATCATCTCCAGCATGCGCGGGGCGACATCCTCCTGCAGATGCAGGATCCGGAGCGCCGAGCAGCGCTGGCCGGCCGAGCGGAAGGCGGACATCACGACATCGTCGGCGACCTGTTCGGGGAGCGCCGTCGCGTCCACGAGCATGGCGTTGATGCCGCCGGTTTCCGCGATCAGCGACACGATCGGCCCGTCCTTGGCGGCGAGCGTCCGGTTGATCGCGCGGGCGACCGCGGTTGAGCCGGTGAAGGCGACGCCGGCGGTCGCCGGATGCGCCACGAGCGCCGCGCCGACGCTGCCGTCGCCGGGGACGAATTGGAGCGCGGATTTCGCGATGCCGGCTTCATGGAGAAGGTTGACCGCGAGCGCGGCGATCAGCGGGGTTTGCTCGGCGGGCTTGGCGACGACCGCGTTGCCGACGACGAGCGCGGCGACGGTTTGGCCGAGGAAAATCGCGAGCGGGAAGTTCCAGGGCGAGATCGTCACGATCACGCCTCGCCCGCGATGACGAAAGCGGTTCTCCTCCCCCGTTGGGCCGGGCAGAACCTCAGGGGCGAAGACGCGGCGCGCCTCGGCGGCATAGTAGCGGCAGAAGTCGGCGGCCTCGCGCACTTCGGCGATCCCGTCGGCAAGCATCTTGCCGGCCTCGCGGGCGAGCAAGGCGAGGATCCGGTCGCGGTTTAACTCCATGAGGTCGGCCATGCGTTCGAGCGCGGCGGCGCGGGTTTCAACCGGCGTCGCGCTCCAGGCCTGAAA
>JBEINZ010000155.1:0-7755 GCA_040377825.1 Hyphomicrobiales bacterium
CGCATGGAATGCGTGTCGGTAGTTCATGACCGATTTCTAAGTTCGTTTAGACGTGCAAAAAACTGCGAGGGGCATTGCACACTCAGTATAAAAATTTGAGCCCGCGAAACACTGATGCTTCGCGGGCCAACATAAAACTTGCAATCCAGCGCTGCGTCAGTCGTCCAGCATCGGTTGATCGTCGATATCCGACATGGCGTTGCCGCCTTCAAGGACCTGAAGATTGACCGCTTTCGGACCTTTGCCGCGCTTATCCGGCTCGGTTTCAAACGAGATCTTCTGCCCCTTATCGAGCGCTCCAAGGCCCGACCGCTCCACCGCGCTCACATGCACGAAGACGTCCAAGCCGCCTTCTTCTGGTGTGATGAAGCCGTAGCCCTTTTCGGCGTTGAAGAACTTCACGACACCGTTTTGCCGTGGTCCGCGATCAGCCTCTGGGCGCGGAGGACGTGGCCTGAAGCCACCCTCTGCGCCGCCGACGAAGCCGCCGCCTCCAAAGCCGCCCTCTTCCTGACCGCCTTCAAATCGGCGTCGTGGCCGAAACCCGCCGCCGAAGCCGCCGTCGTCCTGTCCGCCGCCACCGCCGAACCCGCCATCGCGCCGGCCCCGACCGCCAAATCCACCGCGATCACCGCCGCCAAATCCACCGCGATCACCGCCGCCAAATCCACCGCGGTCGCCACCACCACCGAAACCGCCGCGATCACCGCCGCCGAAGCCGCCACGGTCGCCGCCGAATCCACCATCGTCGCGACCGCCGAACCCACCACGATCACGCCCGAACCCGCCGCGGTCGCCGCCACCACCACCACGACCGCCGAAACCACGATCCCTCATTCCAAGCCCTTTCCCACGGGGATCACCCCGAATAACAACGTCGATTAACCTCGCTGTCCTATGGCGAGGCATATGTCTGGCAGTCTCGTACTGTCGGGACAGAAGTGCGCGCTTTAATCTCCGGCCACGCCGACCGTCTCGACAAATTCCGAACCGCCGCCTATGCACTTTATGGACGAGGCGCAGGAAAAGGGCAAGAGATGCACGATCATTTGTGATCTCGCACTGAGGAAACGACCCTTTCCGCGTTACAACTCGATCGATTCTGGAAAATTTGAGCGTTTCGTTACCGGCAGCACTGTCAGATGACCGACTTTAACGACGCTACTGACTGCAAAACTCCGGTTTCCTTGATCCAGATAACCAGAGACCTGAATTCGCGAGGGTCGAAATTCGCTGGTAAAGTATAGATTTGCATGGAGCTTGATCTCTTCAAGCGCCCAACCTGCACCCATTTACCTCGTAAAACGTCCTTATCGTTTTTCGGGTCGCGGCTGGTGGAAAGCCACACGTCGAAATCGCGCCCAGACGAGAGT
Source organism: Hyphomicrobiales bacterium (assembly GCA_040377825.1). Lineage (GTDB taxonomy): Bacteria > Pseudomonadota > Alphaproteobacteria > Rhizobiales > Ancalomicrobiaceae > JBEINZ01. The sequence continues at coordinate 1,374 of JBEINZ010000155.1, forward strand.
TTCATTGTTGTAAGTCGAAGTTCTATCCCGGTTGCCGTCCTCGCTAGAGTTGCCGAACCGGTGGGTTTGCTGGCGCTATCCCGGAGGCGCCCTTCCGCCAACAAGGTGGATGGTGTGTTCCCTAATGTCGCTCTCGGCATTTGAACTCTTTGGATTGCATGAACATCAATGTTTGCAGCGCGCATGGGACCCGGCACTATCGCCGTAATCGCATGCACTGTGGGTCCTTCCGACGGTGTGGATATCAGCGCGAGGTGTGATCCGAGAACAACGGCAATGATGCCGGCCGAACCAAGCACTGTTATGGTCGGGGTCATGCCGATAGCTCCGAATTCAGCCGGACAGCGAAACCGACTGTGTCCGCCCATATCGGCGAAGCCAGCTTGACGCTCTTCATGCCAAACGTCGTATTCAGACAATTAAAACAAACTCACGCTTTCAACTCTTCGTGAAGGCTAACGGCGCCGTCTCCAATTCGATCTTCGACACGGAAATTCGCGCATTATACAATCCATCATGCGCATCAGGAGCGACGCAATGTCAGAGTCCCCGAAGCCGCCCTTTCGATTGGCGGTCATCCCCGTCACGCCGTTCCGGCAGAATGCATCCATACTCTTTCAAGACGAAACCAAGCTTGGGACGGTTGTGGATCCAGGCGGGGACATCGAACAGATCCTGACGGCCGTCGACAAGCTCGAGGTGACGATCAAGAACATTGTGATCACCCATGGCCATATCGATCACGCGGGTGGCGCAACCGACCTTAAGGAAATCTTGCAGGCTCGCTACGATCGTCCAGTTCCGGTTGAGGGGCCGCATAAAGACGATCAATTCATAATGGATGAAATCCCAATCACTGCAATGCGTTTTGGCATCACGGGCGCGCGACCACTTACGCCGGATCGTTATCTGACCGAAGGCGAAACCGTTTCGATCGCGGGTCTCGACTTCGAGGTTCTCCACTGCCCGGGCCACTCACCTGGAAGTCTGGTTTATGTCGAGCGTAATGCCGCGTTCGTGCTGGTGGGCGATGTCCTATTTCAGGGCTCGGTCGGTCGAACCGACTTCCCTTACGGCGACCATGCGGCACTCATTCAGTCCATCAAGAACAAATTGTTTCCACTCGGCGACTCCGTCGCGTTCCTGCCCGGGCATGGGAACATGTCAACGATCGGGGCGGAGCGCAGCGGCAACCCCTACGTGAAGTAGGGGCCGGTTTCTTTGGCTTTGCAAGCATTACTCGGCCGCGGCGCGCTTTGGCTGCACTTCCGCAAAGTAGTCGTTCATGAGACCAAGCGAAATCTCTCCCGGAACGAACTTGTAAGAGCCGATTTCGGAGACCGGTGTCACTTCCGCCGCGGTTCCCGTTAGGAAACACTCGCTGAAGCCAGACATCTCCTCTGGCGCGATGCGCCGTTCGATGACTTCGATGCCGCGCCGCTTCGCGAGTTCGATCACCGTGCGACGGGTAATGCCGTTCAAGAAACGGTCGGCAAGCGGCGTGTGGATCTTGCCGTCCATGACGAAGAAGACATTGGCGCCGGTCGCCTCGGCAACGTAGCCCTCGAAGTCATACATCAAGGCGTCGGCGTAACCTTTGTTCTCGGCTGCATGTTTGGAGATTGTGCAAATCATGTAAAGGCCGGCCGCCTTGGATTTGGACGGCGCCGTTCTTGGGTCTGGACGGCGATACTCGGCAATGTCTAGGCGAATGCCGCGCGCGCGTTCCTCCGGTTTGAAGTAGCTGGGCCATTCCCACGCCGCGATCGCGACATGGATCGTATTGTGCTGAGCGGACACGCCCATCATTTCCGAGCCGCGCCAAGCAACCGGACGGACATAGGCATCGACAAGGCTCATCTTGGAGAGTAGGGCCTCGCAGGCGCGATCAAGCTCCGCAGCCGAGTAGGGGAGCTTAAAACCGAGGATATCGGCTGACTGTATAAGCCGCTCGTGATGTTCCGTCTGCTTGAAAACGACGCCGCCATACGCGCGCTGCCCTTCGAAGACCGAGCTGCCATAGTGCAGGCCATGGGTCAAAACGTGTACTTTAGCGTCCTTCCAGTCGACGAATTTTCCGTCGAACCAGATGACGCCATCGCGTTGGTCGAAAGGCAGGGCCATGTTCCTCTCCGGTCGTTTGAAGTGTTTTCGATCGGTCCCAGCCGGCGGCTGTCATCTTTTGCGTTGCGACGCTCCAACCGGTATCTTGCACACATGACGCGCGCCGCGCTAGCCGAACTCGGCCGCGTGTCGACGCATCGCTGACACGATGCAGGCGCCGTTTGAACCAAGCTGCGGAATTTCATTTCGTAGTGGCAGTCGACTGAGTAACAAATGGAATGAAATAAGTCAATATGGCTGACATAAATTCTCCGTCTGATCCAGATGCCGACCCCGTCAAGGGCCGCGTCGGCGCGTCTTTGGAAGCCTCGGATATGCCCGGTTCGGGCGACCCGCCGCATTGGGAAATGATCGAACTGCTGTTCTTCGCCTATCGCGATTTCATTGGCGATCCGGACGTGATCCTCAACGAATACGGCTTTGGCCGGGCACACCATCGCGTGTTGCATTTCGTCAACCGCTCGCCCGGTCTGTCCGTCGCCGAATTGCTGGAGATCCTCAAGATCACCAAGCAAAGCCTTGGACGCGTTTTGCGCGAACTTGTTGAAGCTGGGTTTGTGGAACAGATGACGGGCGATGTCGATCGCCGCCAGCGGCTGCTCCATGCGACGGAAAAGGGCCGCGCGTTGGCCCTGAGCCTCGCCGAGCCACAATCACGACGGATTCGCGAGGCCTTAAAAGCCCTGGACCCTGAAGCCAGGGATGCCGCTCGAGCATTTCTCAGACAGATGATCAACGAGAACGAACGCGAGTCAAACGCCCGCTTTGCCGCTAGGAGATGATCTTGTGACCGACGTCGCCGCTCGACCCAGCCAGCCGCTCTCCGACGAAGCGCCTCATCTTCTTGTCGTGGACGATGATAATCGCATCCGCTCGCTGCTGTCGCGATTCCTGGGCGAACAAGGTTTCCGAGTGACGGTTGCGGAAAGTGCGACCGAGGCGCGAAAGAAGCTCGAGGCATTCGCGTTTGATTTGCTTGTTTTGGACGTCATGATGCCCGGGGAAACCGGCATGGATCTCACCAAGGCGATCCGGGCGTGGTCGCAGGTGCCCATCCTGATGTTGACCGCGCGGGCGGAGACGGCCAGTCGGATTGAGGGGCTGGAACTCGGCGCCGACGACTATCTCTCCAAGCCGTTCGATCCGCGCGAGTTGGTCTTGCGCATTAACAACATTCTGAAGCGGGGGATTGTCGGCGGGCGGTCGAAGTCGAGCGAAGTTCGTTTCGGTCCCTTCGTCTTCGACCTCGATCGTAGCGAACTGCGTCGCGGCGAAGACATCATCCGTCTAACCGATCGTGAGCGACAATTGCTTCGCATGTTTGCAGAGCGGCCCGGCGATACCATTCCGCGACATGAGATTGTGGGCGCCGACAACACGTTTGGTGATCGAACAGCTGACGTGCAGATGAACCGTCTGCGACGTAAGATCGAGTCTGACCCTGCGAACCCGCTTTATCTGCAAACGGTGCGCGGGATCGGATATCGTTTACAGACGGACTAATCGATTTATGGTCGTGAGAAGCGAAGACAGTGGCGGGGACGACTTGGCGGGCGGCCGGATCGGCCGCTGGTCGCCCGTGCTTTCGCCTTTTCTTTTGGTATGGGAGCGGATCAGTCGGTGGACAGCCGAGCGCATGCCCAAGGGCCTTTTTGCGCGGTCGCTTCTGATCGTCATTCTTCCGATGCTGATCCTTCAATCGGTCGTCGCCTATGTCTTCATGGAACGACATTGGAACCTCGTTACGCGACGCCTGTCCGAAGCCGTTACCCGCGATATAGCGGCGACGATCGGCTTGATCGAGGCTTTTCCGGGCCAGGCGAACGCCGACCGTATCATTGAGGTTGCGCGGCGCGATTTCGGCCTTTCAGTCTCAATCCTGCCCCCGGATCCGCTTCCGCCGCCGGCACCGAAGCCATTTTTCTCTATCTTGGACACCGCGCTCACACAGGAAATTGTTCGATTGATCGGGCGTCCCTTCTGGTTGGATACCGTCGGAAAGTCAGAGTTAATCGAAATCCGCATCCAGCTTGAGGGCAGCGTCCTTCGCGTCTTCGCAAGAAGTGGCCAAGCCTATGCTTCCAACACGCATATCTTTCTGTTGTGGATGGTCGGTACGGCTATCGTGCTTTTGACGATTGCCATCATTTTTCTCAGAAACCAAATTCGCCCGATCCAACAATTGTCCGCCGCAGCGGAGAGTTTCGGCAAGGGCAGGGCGCAACCGGATTTCCGCCCCCGCGGCGCGCGCGAAGTCCGCAAGGCCTCGGAAGCATTCATTGAAATGCGGCGGCGCATCGAGCGGCAAATCGAGCAACGCACCACAATGCTGGCAGGCGTCAGCCACGATATGCGAACAGTACTCACGCGGTTTCGGCTTCAGGTCGCGTTTTTCGGCGCCGGTCCGGAGACCGAGGCACTGGAAAGCGACATCGACGAGATGCAAGCCATGTTGGAGGCCTATCTCGCGTTTGCGCGCGGGGACGGCGACGAGGAAGCGACGCCGACCGACATCGCCGAAATGCTCAAGGCGATCCGCGCCGAAGCCGAACGGGCGGGCTTTGCGCTTACGGAGAGCTTTCACGGCGATCCGATGGTGACGCTAAAACCCTATGCCATCAAGCGCGCGCTCGGAAACCTCGTCGGAAACGCCTGCCGATACGGTTATCGCGTCGAGATAACCGCCCGTCATTCGCACGGCTGGTTGTCGGTCATTGTGGACGATGACGGTCCCGGCGTGCCTGAGGAGGAGCGGGAGAACGTGTTCCGACCATTTTATCGATTGGATCAGGCGCGCAATCAGGACGAAGGCGGCACTGGTCTCGGGCTTGCGATCACCCGCGATATTGTCCGCGGCCATGGCGGCGATGTGCGGTTGGAGACGAGCCCGCTCGGGGGCCTGCGGGCCGTTCTGCGGATACCTGGTTGAATCCGATGACGCAAAGCCGCTTAGGCAATCGTCGTCTGGTTCGCATCACCGTCTCGATCTTGCTTGCGTGAACTTGATGCTCGCCGCCTCGATTGCGACGGTTGAGTTATCCGTTCCAAGGTGCTCTCGAACCGGTTTAGCATCCGCGCGGCGCGCTCAAGCCGCTTCAGGGCCTTGTCAAGCGCTGCCATGGTCTTTGCAAGACCCGGATCGTCGTCTTTGATCCACACAGACAAGGCCTCGGCATACGCCAACGCCAAAGCCTGCGCGCTTGCGAGCACCGTCACGGCTGCAAGCGGACCGCGATATGAAATTCCGGCTGATGCCAGCGTCCAACGCTGGCTGTCGATCGCGATTCGGTTCAAGGCGGCGGCGAGAAGCGGATCGCGACCCGCCGATGCAATGAGGCGCCTCAGCGCCGCGCGATAGGGCGCGAGGGCATCGAAGCGGCGCATGAACACATCGAACAACCGTTCGCGCGTCGGTTCCGATTTCATGCCCGGATCGTCCCCGGCCAGCACGGTCTGATCGATGCGGCTTGAGAAATCCGACAGTATCGCGAATTTGCCGTCGTAGTCGGCACGCAAGTCAGCGAGCGTGACGCCCGCTCGCTCGGCGATATCGCCGAGCCCGATCTCAAGAAAGTCTTGATCGGCGGCCAACTCCATGAGCGCATTGATAACTTGCTGCCGTTGCTCGTCCGCCGCCATCGATCCGCCTCCGCGCATTGTCTCATAGGATAGACGGCAAACGCAGCGGGCGCGGGATCGGATCAGTCGAAGAGGCTTGATACGGACTTTTCTTGCGCGGTTCGTGCGATCGCTTCGCCCATGAGGGGTGCGATTGAGATGACGCGGATGTTGGGCGCCGATTTGACGGCTTCGGTCGCCTGAATCGAATCGGTGATCACGAGCTCCTTCAGCCGCGATCCGGCGATCCGTGCAACCGCGCCGCCGGACAATACACCATGGGTGCAATAGGCGGTGACACTTTCGGCGCCGTGGGCCAACAGGGCTTCGGCCGCGTTGACGAGCGTCCCTCCGGAATCGATGATGTCGTCACAAAGAATGCAGGACCGGCCTTCGACATGGCCGATCACGTTCATGACCTCCGACTCGCCGGGCCGCTCGCGACGCTTGTCGACGATCGCGAGTTGGGCATCGATACGCTTGGCGAGGGCGCGAGCACGCACCACGCCGCCGACATCAGGGGAAACGACAACGGTGTTGTCGAGCGGATAGCGCTCCTTGATGTCGCGCATCATAACCGGCGATCCGTAGAGGTTGTCCGTCGGAATATCGAAGAACCCCTGGATCTGGCCCGCATGGA
>JBEINZ010000126.1:0-9007 GCA_040377825.1 Hyphomicrobiales bacterium
CTCCAGCGCAATATCGTTCTCTCGCATGCAGCGGGCGTCGGCGAGCCGATGCCGCGACCGGTCGCGCGGCTGATGATGGCGCTGAAGATCGCGAGCCTCGCGCAAGGGGCATCCGGCGTCCGGCCGGAAACGCTCGGATTGCTGGAAGACATGTTCGCGCGCGATCTCGTGCCGGTGGTCCCGGCGCAAGGCTCGGTCGGGGCCTCCGGCGATCTGGCGCCGCTTGCGCACCTGACCGCCGCCATGATCGGGGTCGGCGAGATCGACACGCCCGAAGGCCGCATACCCGCCATGGACGCGCTTGCCCGCGCGGGGCTCGCTCCAGCGACGCTCGGCGCCAAGGAGGGTCTGGCGCTCCTGAACGGCACCCAATTTTCGACGGCCTATGCGCTCGCGGGCCTGTTCGAGGCCGAATTGCTGTTCCAATCGGCGCTGGTGACCGGCGCGTTGGCGACTGACGCGGCTCGAGGCTCGGACACGCCATTCGATCCGCGGATCCATCTGCTTCGCCGGCATCGTGGCCAGATCGAGACCGCTGCGTCGCTCCGCGCGCTGATGGCCGACAGCGCCATCCGCGCGTCCCATTTGACCGGCGACAGCCGTGTGCAGGACCCCTATTGCTTGCGCTGCCAGCCGCAAATCATGGGGGCCGCCCTTGATCTCCTGCGCCAGGCGGCTACGACGCTTGCCACCGAGGCGAACGGCGTTTCCGACAATCCGTTGATCTTCGCGGACGAGGACGAGGCCTTGTCCGGCGGCAACTTCCATGCCGAGCCGGTCGCCTTCGCGGCCGATATGATCGCGCTCGCAATCGCCGAGATCGGTTCGCTTGCCGAACGGCGGATCGCCATGTTGGTCGACCCCGCGCTCTCCACCCTCCCCGCGTTCTTGACGCCGCGACCGGGGCTGAACTCCGGCTTTATGATCCCGCAGGTCACCGCCGCGGCGTTGGTCTCCGAAAACAAGGGCCGCGCGCACCCGGCAAGCGTGGACTCCATTCCGACGTCAGCCAATCAGGAAGATCATGTTTCCATGGCCGCGCACGGCGCGCGGCGCCTGGAATCCATGGTCGACAACGCGATGGCGGTCATAGGGATCGAGCTCCTGGCGGCTGCGCAAGGCTGTGATTTCCATTCGCCCCTCTATTCTAGTCCGCCGCTTGAAGGCGTCCGACGGCTTGTGCGCGCCTCGGTGCCGCATCTGGACGAGGACCGGTACTTCCATCCGGACATGGCGGCGGCAATTGCGTTGGTCCGATCCGGTGCGGTTGTCGATGCGGTTTCCCCCCTTGCGCTGCCAAGCGTCGTGGAGGATCGGCGGTGACCGACTGGCTGAATATCCGGCGCGGCGCGGCTCCTTTGATCCTGAGCCTGCCGCACACGGGCACCGAGATCCCCGAGCCGATCGAAGCGCGGCTCGCTTCGCCGTGGCTGGCACGCAAGGACACCGACTGGTGGATCGACCGGCTCTACGACTTTGCCGCCGATCTCGGCGCGACCGTGGTCCATACCGCAATCTCTCGATCCGTCATCGACGTCAACCGCGATCCAACGGGTGTCTCGCTTTATCCCGGACAAGCGACGACCGAGCTTTGCCCAACGACGACGTTCGACGGCGAGCCGCTCTACCATGACGGCGAGCACCCGGACGCGGGCGAGATCGCCGAGCGCCGAGTGCGGTATTTCGAGCCCTATCATGCCGCGCTCGTGGGCGAGATTGCCCGCATGCGCGCCCGGCATGAGCGCGTGGTGCTGTATGACGCCCATTCGATCCGCTCGGTTGTGCCGCGCCTCTTCGAGGGCGCGCTGCCGAATTTCAATATCGGCACCAATGGCGGTCGTAGCTGCGACCAAGCGCTGACCAACGCCGTCGCGGCGATCTGCGCCGCCACAAACTTCACACGCGTCGTCAACGGCCGCTTCAAGGGCGGCTATATCACCCGTCAATACGGGCGACCGGACCAGGGCGTGCACGCCATCCAGATGGAACTCGCCTGCCGCGGCTACATGGACGATCCGCTCGGGGCGATCGACCAAAATCGCTGGCCGACGCCTTGGGACCCTTCAAAGGCAGCGCGGATGCGTAGTGCCTTGAAGGAAATTCTAGAGTCAGTTCTTAGGTTTGCCGAGAGTTCCTAACAAACACGTTGAGATTCTAGCAAGGATTTCGTCATGACCCGCATCGACAATGCCCGGACCATTCGCGCGGCGCGCGGAACGACGCTGAGTGCCAAGAGCTGGTCGACAGAAGCGCCACTACGCATGCTGATGAACAATCTCGATCCAGAGGTTGCCGAACGTCCCGGCGAGTTGGTGGTCTATGGCGGCATCGGACGGGCGGCGCGCGACTGGGAGAGTTTCGATCGGATCGTCGAGACACTTCGGCGGCTTGAAACCGATGAGACCCTGCTCATCCAGTCCGGCAAACCGGTCGGCGTTTTCAAGACGCATGCAGACGCGCCGCGCGTGCTTCTCGCCAATTCGAACCTCGTGCCGCGCTGGGCAACCTGGGAACACTTCAACGAGCTCGATCGCAAGGGGCTCATGATGTACGGCCAGATGACCGCCGGGTCCTGGATCTATATCGGCACGCAAGGCATCGTTCAGGGCACCTACGAGACCTTCGTGGAAGTCGGCCGGCGCCACTATGGCGGGGATCTTTCCGGCCGCTGGATCCTGACCGCAGGCCTTGGCGGCATGGGCGGGGCACAGACGCTGGCGGCGACCATGGCGGGCGCGTCGTGCCTCGCCATCGAATGTCAGCCGAGCCGCATCGAGATGCGGCTGAAGACGCGCTATCTCGATGTGCAAGCGGCCGATCTCGATGAAGCGCTGTCGATGATCGAGCGCTCCACGCGCGAAAGGAAGCCGATTTCGATCGGACTGCTCGGCAATGCGGCCGAGATCCTTCCAGAACTCGTCCGGCGCGGCGTCCGACCGGATGTCGTGACCGACCAGACCTCGGCGCATGATCCGGTCAATGGCTACCTGCCGAAAGGCTGGAGTGTTTCGGACTGGATCGCTCGGCGGGAGAGCGATCCGAAAGCGGTCGCGACGGCCGCGCGCGCCTCGATGGCCGAACATGTCCGCGCGATGCTCGCCTATGCGCATTCCGGCGTTCCGACCCTCGATTACGGCAACAACATCCGCCAGATGGCCAAGGAAGAGGGCGTGCTCGACGCGTTCGATTTCCCAGGCTTCGTTCCGGCCTATATTCGGCCGCTGTTCTGCCGAGGCATCGGACCGTTCCGCTGGGCCGCGCTCTCGGGCGATCCGGAGGATATCTGGAAGACCGACGCCAAGGTCAAGGAACTGCTGCCCGACAACCGGCACCTGCACCACTGGCTCGACATGGCGCGCAACCGGATCGCCTTTCAAGGGCTGCCGGCACGGATCTGCTGGGTCGGGCTCGGCGACCGTCACCGGCTCGGCCTCGCTTTCAATGAGATGGTCGCGCGCGGTGAGCTGAAAGCCCCGGTCGTGATCGGTCGCGATCACCTCGATTCCGGCTCGGTCGCTTCGCCGAACCGCGAAACGGAAGCGATGGCGGACGGGTCCGACGCCGTGTCCGACTGGCCATTGCTCAATGCCCTGCTGAATTGCGCATCAGGCGCAACTTGGGTCTCGCTGCATCATGGCGGCGGGGTCGGGATGGGATTTTCCCAGCACTCCGGCATGGTGATCGTGTGCGATGGAACGGACGATGCGGCCCGCCGGATCGGCCGGGTGCTGTGGAACGATCCGGCGACCGGGGTCATGCGCCATGCCGATGCGGGCTACGACATCGCGATCGACTGCGCGCGCGAGAAAGGGCTCGATCTGCCGAGCCTTCGATAGTCCATGCGATCCTTGACGGGGCCGAAGGTGTACGGCGATATAAGTGCAATTAGAAAATTGCCCCGTCACAGGGATTCGCGATGGCAGAACAAACGGAAACGCTCCCGCGCTACCGAGCGATTAAGGACGAGATCATCACGGCGATCCGAGAGGAACGGCTGAAGCCGGGTGATCGCGTCGCTTCTGAGACGGAAATCATTCGGCGCTTTGACGTCAGCCGCATGACCGCAAACCGAGCGCTTCGCGAATTGGCCCAGGAAGGTCTGGTCACCCGCCAGCGTGGCGCGGGCAGTTTCGTCGCCGAGAAACGCCGACCCGCTGACTTCCTTGCGGTGCGCAACATCGCCGATGAGATCCGCGAGCGCGGCCAAAGCTACGATTTCCGCCTTCTCGATATCGGCGCGACCCCGGCCGGGCCTGATGTCGCGGAGGCGCTCGAACTCGCGCACGATGCACCGGTGTTCCATTTCCAGATGGTGCATTTGGAGGACGGAAGGCCGGTCCAGGTCGAGGACCGCCACGTGAACCCGGCAAGCGCGCCGGGGTTCTTAAATGTCGACTTCTCCCGACTATATCCTGGCACTTATCTCCACACGGTCGCGCCCTTCGACGACGTCGAACATTCCGTCGAAGCGATTATCGCAGAGCCGAAGGTCCGCGCGCTGCTCGAAATTGGGTCGGGCGAGCCGTGCCTTAGGCTGGTCCGCCGAACCTGGTCGCGCGGACGCACCGTGAGCTTCATCCGCTTCACGCATCCCGGGCGGCTTTATCGCATGACCACGCGCTTCCAGCTCAGCTGAGCAATCGCGGGTAAGCAAAAGCCCGTCCCGGCCCTCAGCACTCCGGAACATTGACCGCGAGCCCGCCGAGCGACGTTTCCTTGTATTTTGATTGCATGTCACGGCCGGTCTCACGCATCGTGACGGTCACCTCGTCGAGGCTTACACGATGGGTTCCGTCGCCCTTCAGCGACAGCGACGCGGCGTTGATCGCCTTGACGGCGCCGAAGGCGTTGCGCTCGATGCAAGGGATCTGCACGAGCCCACCGATCGGGTCGCAGGTCATGCCGAGATGATGCTCCATGCCGATCTCGGCGGCGTTTTCCACCTGCGCGTCGGTGCCGCCGAGCACGGCGCATAGGCCCGCCGAGGCCATCGAGCAAGCGACACCGACCTCGCCCTGACAGCCGACCTCGGCGCCGGAGATCGAGGCGTTCATCTTGAACAGGCCACCGATGGCGGTGGCGGTCAAAAGGAACGTTCGGATGCCCTCTCGCCCCGCTCCGCCGCAGAAGTCCCGGTAGTAGCGCAAAACCGAGGGCACGACGCCCGCCGCTCCATTGGTCGGCGCGGTAACGACGCGCCCGCCGGCAGCATTCTCTTCGTTGACCGCGATCGCGTAGAGACTGACATGATCCATGATTTCATGGGCCGGGCGGACGGCGTCCGGATCGGCGGCCAACCGCTCCGCAATGGCCTTGGCCCGGCGTTTGACCCGAAGTCCGCCGGGCAATTCGCCCTCGGCGCGCACGCCACGCTCTATACAGGCGAACATCGTGTCCGCGACCCGGTCGAGATGCGCCGTCACCTCATCGAGTGGTCGGCGCGCGATCTCGTTGGCGAGCACGATCTCGGCGATCGTCAGGCCGGATGCCTTGGCCATCGCCAACAAATCCGCGCCTGAGCGATAGGGATAGGGCAGCGCGATCTCGTCGCCGCCCGCCCCCGCGTTGTCGCCCGCGCGCAAAACGAAACCGCCGCCGACGGAAAACCATGTCTCCTCCGACAGAACGGCGCCCGACCCATCGCGCGCGGTCAGGCTCATCGTGTTCGGATGGCGGCTTGCGGGCGTCATTGTGTCGTAGATAACGGACGCCTCGACGTCGAAGTCGATCGCCGGGCCGTCGGGCAGCGCAAGGCGTTTTTCGGCTTTCACAGAGAGATAGTCGAAATCCGCCCGGTCAGGATCGACCGTGTCCGGAACGGCACCGGCGAGACCGAGGACGACGGCTTTTTCGGTCCCATGCGCCTTGCCCGTCCAGGCAAGGGAGCCGAGGAGGCGGACTTCGATCGAAGCCACGTTCGGCATCAGGCCGGATGCCGCGAGCCCGTCGACGAAGATCTTCGCCGCCTTCATCGGGCCGACCGTGTGCGAGGAAGATGGGCCGATGCCGATCTTGAAGAGGTCGAAGACGCTGATCATCGGCTTTCCTGACCCATGCGAACCGACCAGTTGGATACGGTCTTCTCAGCCGGAGATATACTCACGCGCGGCTTCCGCGAGAAAGGCTTGCACATAGGGCGCGAACGAGCGCCAGCACTCAAGATGAAACCGGTCGGTCGCGGTCCGCCACAGCACGATTTCGGCCTTTGAGAGGAGCGTACGTGTCGCCGACCCCAAGGGAAACGCCGTCGGATGAAAATCGAGCGGAACGCCGGCATTCAGCAGATCCACGGCCTTCGTGCCGGATACGATGAAGCCTGTGTTGCGATGGGAGATGTCGACAAGACTATGCGCCGCGCCGATCACCGCGAAGCCTTCAGTGATGCTCGCGCCGTCCTCGACGGGCGCGATCAAAAGCCATTCGTCCGGCCCAAGCCAGAGGGCGGCCCGACCGCCCCCCTCGCTCACGCCATGGGCCGAACCCGGCAAGGCAAGACCCAAGGCCGCGCCGCCCGCCTCGATCGCCTCGGGGGGGCAACGTAAAATGAACCGCGCGAGCGGACTGAGCGGCGTGACATTCACCCGCCGCGTTGTTGGGAATGACGGCTGCCCCGCGAGCGGGCCGATCCGCTCGATGCCGGCTGTCGTGGTCTCAGGGATCAAGACGATCACCCTCCTTGTCGTGGAACACGGGGTCGACGACCCTGACCGGGATGGAACCCGCCGGCATCGGGACATGGACGGTTTCGCCGATCCGGGCTCGACCGCGCTCCAAGACCCCGAGCGCGATGGAGCGGCCGAGATTGGCGGAATGATAGGCCGACGTCACATGGCCGATCGCATGCGTCCTCGGCGGCGGATTGGCCATGGGCACGATCTGCGCGCCCTCCTCGATCACGACATGCGGGTCCGCGGTCAGTAGTCCGACCAACTGCGGGCGGTCGGTCTTTTTCAGATCCGCGCGTTCCAGGCCGCGCTTGCCGACGAAATCCGGCTTCTGCCGACCGACGGCCCAGCCGACGCCCGCGTCGTCCGGGGTTAGCGTCCCGTCGGTGTCTTGGCCGACAATGATGTAGCCCTTCTCCGCGCGCAGCACATGCATGGCCTCGGTGCCATAGGCGACACCGCCGACGGACTTGACCCGCGCATGGATCGATTCCCACACCGCGCGGCCGTAATCGGCGGGCACGTTCAACTCGTAACCGAGCTCGCCGGTGAAGCTCATCCGGAAAAGCCGCGTCGGCAACCCAAGGATACGCCCCTCCCGCACGCTCATATGCGGCATGGCCGCCCTGGAAAGATCGATCCCTTGGACGAGTGGCGCGAGCACCTCGCGCGCTTTCGGGCCCTGCACGGCGATGACGGCCCATTGCTCGGTCGTCGAGGTGAGCCACACTTTCAAATCCGGCCACTCGGTCTGAAGATAGTCTTCCATGTGCGAGAGCACGCGTGGCGCGCCGCCGGTCGTGGTCGTGACGTGGAAGCGATCCGCCGCGATCCGACCGATCACGCCGTCGTCGTAAACGAAGCCGTCGTCGCGCGTCATAATCCCGTAGCGGCAGCGCCCGACGTCGAGCTTCAGGAACGGATTGACATACATCCGATGCAGGAACTCGGCCGCGTCGGGGCCGACAACCTCGATCTTGCCAAGGGTCGACGCGTCGAACATGCCGACGCTCTCGCGCACGGTCCGGCATTCGCGGTCGACCGCCTGATGCATGCTCTCGCCGGACCGGGCGAAGTACCAGGCGCGCATCCATAGCCCCACCGGCTCGAAAGCCGCGCCGTTTTCCGCCGCCCAATCATGAATCGGGGTGCGGCGGATCGGATCGAAGAGATCGCCGCGCGAGGCGTTCGCCATCGTGCCGAAAGTGGTCGGCGTATAAGGCATGCGGAACGTGGTCAGGCCGACGTCGGGGATCGCATTGCCGATCGCGCCGGACGCGATGGCGAGCGCATTCATGTTTGATGTCTTGCCCTGATCCGTCGCCATGCCGGTCGTGGTGTAGCGCTTCACATGCTCAATCGAGCGGAAGCCCTCGCGAACGGCGAGGCCGATGTCCTTGGCAGTCACGTCGTGCTGGAAGTCAACGAAGGCTTTGACCCGCGCGGCGTCCCTGTGATGCGGCAGGGCGCCGAGCGTCTGTCCGCTCGGTGTGGTCGCCCCGGCGACCATGAAGGTCTTCGCCGTGCCCGTCCGCAGACCGGCCGCGCGCGCGGCCTCAAGGCCGGCGGCAAAGCCCTCGTCGATCGCCGCCGCCAAGCCGAACGTCCCCTTGCAGGCCCCTGCCGAACGCTCGCGCTGCGCGGATTGCCCCGGCACGAACATGGCGCGATCGGCATCGAAGGCGAGCTTGCCGCGCGATTGCGAGAAAAGATGCACGCTCGGCGTCCAGCCGCCGGACATCAGCACCAAATCGCAGGAAAGAACGTCTCCCGGCTTCACCGTCCCGCCCGGCGCAACGAAACCGAGGGTTAAGGATGAAACCCGCAGGCGCCCCTCGGTTCCGCAGATCGTCGCGCCGGTCTCGACCCGGATTCCGGCCGCGCGCGCGCGCTCGACGAGTGCGCCGCCCTCGCGCCTGATGTCTACAATGGCGGCGATCTCGGCCCCGGCAGTTTTCAAATCGAGCGCCGCGAGATAGGCGCTGTCGCAGGCGGTCGCGACCACGGCGCGAGTTCCGGCCTTGACGCCGTAGCGATTGAGATAGGTCCGGCCGGCATCGGCCAGCATAATCCCGGGGCGGTCGTTTTCCGGGAAGACCAGCGGCCGCTCGATCGCGCCTGTCGCGATCACGATCTCTTTCGCTCGCACCTGCCAAAGACGCTCGCGCGGCAGGTTGGCGCCGGGCGCGGCGAGATGGTCGCTCACCCGCTCGGCAAGCGCGACGAAGTTCTGAGCGAAATAGCCGAAAGCCGTCGTGCGCGGCAGAACCGTCACCCGGTCGGACATGGCGAGCGCCATCACCAGGTCGGCCGACCAAGAGCGGCCGGGCTGACCCTCGATC
>JBEINZ010000305.1:0-3013 GCA_040377825.1 Hyphomicrobiales bacterium
CGCTGGCCGAGCCGCTGACGGTTCATGGTTAAGGATGGATTTTCCGAAAATTGCGTATCCCTTGGTAGGATTAACCAGCATGTAATCGCGAATTTGAAATTTTAGTAGAAGAAGCATCGAAAACTGTCGCGTTTAGCGACTGATTAACAAAAATCGTAGAGCTTCCGGTTGTCGAAACGTCCGCGGAAACTGAACGAAGCGGGTGGCGACAGCCAGAGGGAAGAACATGACTCTCAAGTTCCGATTGATCGGCGTGCTCTGCGCGCTGACGATGGCCTTTGTCGCTATGGGTTCGCTCGCTTGGTACACGGCGGGTGTCGGCGATGCGGGGCTACAGACCGTCTTCGCCGACCGGGTTGTTCCGCTTCAGGACCTGAAGGGGATCAGCGACGACTATGCGGTCTATATCGTTGATAATGCACACAAAGTGCGTGCGGGTACAGTGACCTTCGAAGAAGGCCTGCGCACCGTGGATGCGGCCCTCGCCAGCTCCGAGCGGCGCTTCAAGGCCTATATGGCGACAAAAATGGAAGCTAACGAACGGGCGCTCGCTCGCGATGTGGATACGCTGATGCGCCGGGCGAACGGCTCCGTGGACGTCTTGCGCCAAATCATCCGACGCGCCGATCGTCCCGCGCTCGACGCCTATGTGATCAAGGACCTTTATCCTGCCATCGATCCCTTGACCGAGGCCGTTGGCAAGCTCGTCGATTTGCAAATTATCGAGGCGAAGAAATCTTACGACCGCGCTAGTGCCGCGAACCATTTCGCCCTTTTGTTTGCCGCGACCCTAGGCTTCGTCGGATTTGGATTGATCGCGGTCGGCTTTTGGACCGTGCTCGGCGGGGTGCTAGGGCCCCTTCAGAGAATTACCAACACTATGACAGCGCTTGCCGCCGGCAGGCTCGATAGCGACGTTCCCTATGCGGGGGTCCGCAACGAAGTGGGCGACATGGCCGCCGCTGTCGCGGTCTTCAAGGAAAATGGCATTGAGCGGGCGCGGCTTGAGGCCGAACAGGAGAACGAACGCGCGGCGCGCGCGCTCCGCACGACCCGCATCGAGCGGCTGGTTGGCGAGTTCGAGCGTGTCGCGAATTCAGTCATTCATACCGTGACGTCGGCCTCGACCGAGTTGCAGGCCTCGGCGCAGACGCTGACGGCCACGGCGGAGGAAACCAACGCCCAAACCAACGCCGTTTCGTCGGCCTCCGAGGAGGCATCGACCAACGTCCATTCGGTCGCGGCGGCCACGGAGGAACTGGCGGCCTCCGTTCGGGAAATCACCCGGCAGGTGGAAGACTCCGCGCGGATGGCCGCCGCCGCCGTCAGCGAGGCACAGTCGACAGCATCCACTGTTCGAGACCTTGCCGTCGGCGCGCAACGCATCGGCGATATTGTTGGGCTCATTGGCAATGTTGCCGGTCAAACCAATCTCCTCGCGCTCAACGCAACCATCGAAGCCGCGCGTGCCGGCGAGGCGGGGCGCGGCTTTGCGGTGGTGGCGGCGGAAGTGAAGGGGCTTGCCGAGCAGACGGCCAAGGCTTCAGCGCAGATCGCCTCGCAGATCGGCGAAATCCAGAGCTCGACCTCCCGTGCCGTGGGCGCCATCGGCGGCATTTCGACCACGATCGAGCGGATGAACAATGTCGCCTCGTTGATCGCCGCCGCGGTCGAGGAGCAGGCGGCGACGACCCAGGAAATCGCCCGCAGCATTCAGCAGGCCTCCATGGGCACGACAGAGGTTTCCTCCAACATCAACGGCGTCAGCCGTGCCGCTGAGGAAACCAGCGCTGCCGCGACCCAGGTCATGGGCGCCTCCAGCGATCTCGCCCGGCAGGCGCATGTTCTGGAGCGTGAGGTCGGGCGTTTCTTGGAAGGCGTGCGCGCGGCGTGACGCGGCCCGTGCTGTCCGGACTGAGCGATTGATACGACAATGCCCGGCTCGCCACATTTGGCGGGCCGAAATGCGTCCGACATTTCGTTCAGGCCGCGCGTTCGACGAGCCGTTTCCCGTTGGGGATCTCGACTTCGATCTCCAATGTGGAAATCGTGTCGCCCCGATCCATGCGAATGGCCACCTTGTCGGCGTCAACGGCGACATGGCGGGCGACGACCGCGAGGATTTCCTCCCGAAGGATCGCCACGAGTTCCGGCACGCCGGCGATCGAGGTTCGTTCGTGGGAGAGCAGGATTTGCAGCCGCCCCCGCGCCACCGGCGCCGAGTTGTTGCGCTTGAAGAGTTTCAAGAGGCTCATGCCGCCCTCCGCCCGAACAGCATCCCAAGGAAGCCTTTTTTATCGGCGGGGATCGTCATCGGGATTTCTTCGCCGCTAAGCCGCGCGGCCGCGTCAATATAGGCCTTGGCCGGCGCGGATGTCGGGTTGGCGAGGGTCACCGGCGCGCCGATGTTGGACGCGCGAAGAACTTCCTCGCTTTCCGGCACGACGCCGAGCAGCGGAATGGCCAGGATTTCGAGAATGTCCTCGATCTTCAGCATCTCGCCGCGATCAGCGCGCGCCTTGTCGTAGCGGGTCAGCAGGAGGTGCTTTTCCATGCGCTCGCCGCGCTCGGCCTTGGCGGTCTTGGAATCGAGCAAACCGATGATCCGGTCGCTATCGCGGACTGACGAGACTTCCGGATTGGTGACGACCACGGCGACGTCGGCATGGCGCATGGCAAGCTGCGCGCCGCGCTCGATCCCGGCCGGGCTGTCGCAAATGACCCAATCGAAGGTGTTGCGCAGCGCGCCGACGATTTCGTCCACGCCGGCTTCCGTCAGCGCGTCCTTGTCGCGGGTCTGCGATGCCGGCAGGAGAAATAGGTTTTCCAGCCGCTTGTCGCGAATGACGGCCTGCGTCAGGCGCGCATCGCCCTGGATCACGTTCACGAAGTCGTAGACGACGCGACGTTCTGCGCCCATCACCAAATCGAGATTGCGTAAGCCGACGTCGAAGTCGACCACGATGACGCTACGGCCGGTCCGGGCGAGGGCGGCGCCGAGCGCCGCGGTCGA
>JBEINZ010000177.1:0-6802 GCA_040377825.1 Hyphomicrobiales bacterium
TCGGCGGCGACCTGCCCGCCGCAAAGGACGATCGCAATGGCGGTCGACGCGAACAGCGACGTCAAATAGCGACTTTTCATGCCGAACTCCCGAATAAGGACCGAAAACCGACACGCGACGCTGACACAACGCAAGGAGAGCGCGAGCTTCGCTTTATTTCAACAGTGATCGACGTCACGAGCGTCATCATTCTGCTGCTTCGGCATCCGTAGTGTCATCCAGACCATATTCCTTGAGCTTTCGGTAGAGGGTCGAACGGCCTATGCCAAGACGCCGCGCCACCTCGGACATCCGTCCGGCGTAATGTTCGATCGCGATGCGAATCATTTCCTCCTCGATCGCCGCCAGCGGGCGAACATGCCCCGTGTTCTCAAGCGACCTTATAAATCCGAACGGCGCTGGCCCGCTGCCGCTGGCAAAACTGTTTGCCGATGGCGACCAGCCCGACATCGGCGTGATCGAGGCTGCGTTGGGGATGATGTTGGCGGCATGGATCGCCGTGGGGAAGGTCGGTGTACTCGCGGAACCTTGCTCCCGATCGCTGCCCTGCGATGATGCGACGACCCGCTCCGCCGGCATGATCGACTGCGCGATGCCGAGGCTTGCTGGCGCCACCGGCGGGATGCGCGGTTGCTGGCCAAGCTGCGCGGCGATCTGGGGGAATTCGTCGAGCGTGAGATAGGCGTCGTCGGCCATCACGACCGCGCGAAAGACCGCGTTTTCGAGCTGGCGGATGTTGCCCGGCCAGTCGTAGCGAATGAGCAGGTCCAGCGCGTCCGGCGCGATGCCGATCAGCCGGCGCTTCTTTTCCTCGGCGGCAAAGCGCGTCACGAAATGCCGGACGAGATCCGGGATGTCCTCCTTGCGGTCGCGCAGCGGCGGGACCCAGATCGGAAAGACGTTCAGCCGATAGTAGAGATCCTCGCGGAAATGGCCGGCCTTGGTCAGATCAAGCAGGCTTCGATTCGTTGCCGAGATCAGGCGGAAATCCACCCTCACCGGCCTACGCCCACCGACCGGCTCGACTTCACCTTCCTGTATCGCGCGCAGCAGCTTCACCTGGAGATCAGGCGGCAGTTCGCCGACCTCGTCGAGAAACAGCGTGCCGCCATGCGCTTCCTGGAACTTGCCGACATGGCGTTCGGACGCGCCGGTGAACGAGCCCTTCTCGTGACCGAACAGGATCGATTCGACGAGATTTTTCGGAATGGCCCCGCAATTGACCGTGACGAAGGGCTTGGTGCGTCGATCCGACGTGCCCTGGATGGCGCGCGCGATCATTTCCTTGCCGACGCCGGACTCGCCTTCGACGAGGATCGGAATGTGCGACTGCGCCGCCCGCTCGCCGAGCCGCAGCACCCGCGCCATCGCCGCGCTCTTGGTCACGATGTCGGAGAAGGTCAGCGTGCGGGTTTCCGCCCGCTTCAGTCGTCCGACCTCGCCTTCAAGCGACGCGACCTTCAGCGCGTGTTGGATGGAGACCTGCAGCCGTTCCGGCGAAACCGGCTTCACCACGAAATCGAATGCGCCGGCCCGCATGGCCGACACCACGACATCAATGCCGCCCCGGCTCGTCTGCACGATGACCGGCACCGAAACGCCGGCCTGCGACAGGCGCGTCAGCACGCCCATGCCGTCGAGGTCCGGCATCACGAGATCGAGCACGACGAGGGCGAAACGCGATCCGTCGGGACCGGTCAAAAGCTTTAGCGCCTCGGTTCCGCTATCCACGGCCTCGGCGAAATGCCCCAGGCGGCGGACCGACTCTTCCAGCAAACGACGCTGAATCGGATCGTCGTCGACGATCAGAATACGCTCCACCATCCGCCACCCATGTACCCGATTTGTGTTTCAAAGCGGGACCGACTGTCAGCCCGAACAGTTAACCCTTCGCTAAGGCGCTTGGTTTCCGTGGGGCGTGGTCGTGATTGTCGCCGCGATTGATCCAGGCCGCGGACCGGTCCATATGTGGGCGATCTTTTCCGCGCGTTCGCGATCGCGAACGCGCGCTCGTATTCGAGGTGTGAGCCATGATCCATTCCGTCCAGCATTCAGCCTCTGGCGTCGCGTCCTCCAAGTCGCGCGATGAGGGGAATGCCCTCGGCCAGCTACCGGAATGGAATCTCGCCGATCTCTACGCATCGATGGACGCGCCCGAGTTAAAGGCCGATCTCGACAAGGCGCTCGGCTCAGCGAAGACTTTCGAGGAGGCCGCCAAGGGCAAGCTTGCCGGGCTTGCGGAAGCCGGGGCGGCGGCGCGGTTCAAGGATCTGATCCAGGAATACGAAGCGCTGCAGGATCTCGCCGGCCGGCTCGTGTCCTTCGCCGGTCTCGTCTATTCCGGCGATACGACCGACCCCAAGCGCTCGAAGTTCTACTCCGACGTGCAGGACCGCATCACCGAGACGTCGACGCATCTGATCTTTTTTGAACTCGAGTTGAACCGTATCGACGACGCGCTGATCGATGGTTTGATCACCGCAGATGCCGGCCTTGCGCATTATCGGCCGTGGCTGGAGGACATCCGCAAGGAGAAGCCGCACCAGCTCGCCGACCGGATCGAGCAGCTTTTTCATGAGAAGTCCGCCACTGGCCGCTCGGCCTGGAACCGCCTTTACGACGAGACGATCGCCTCGCTGCGCTTTTCCATCGACGGCGAGGATCTCGCCATCGAGCCGACGCTGAACCGCCTGCAGGACATCGACGAGGCAAAGCGCAAGGCGGCGGCGGATGCCCTGGCCACGACCTTCAAGGCCAATCTCCGCGTCTTCTCGCTGGTTACGAACGTGCTCGCCAAGGACAAGGAGATCTCTGATCGCTGGCGCAGCTTCGAGGATGTCGCGGAGTCCCGCCATCTGGCGAACCGCGTCGAGCGCGAGGTGGTTGATGCGTTGGTCGCGGCGGTCCGCGCCTCGTTCCCGCGCCTATCGCATCGCTACTACGCGCTGAAGGCCCGCTGGATGGGCAAGGACGTGCTGGACCACTGGGACCGCAACGCGCCGCTGCCGAAGTCCGATACGCGCTTGGTGCCCTGGACCGAGGCGCGCGACACGGTGCTATCGGCCTATTCGGCGTTCTCTCCCGACATGGCCGAAATCGCCGGCCGCTTCTTCGAGCGCGGCTGGATCGACGCGCCGGTCCGTCCGGGCAAGGCGCCGGGCGCCTTCGCGCATCCGACGGTCCCCTCCGCGCATCCCTACGTGCTGGTCAACTACCAGGGCAAGACGCGGGACGTCATGACGCTCGCCCACGAGCTCGGCCACGGCGTGCATCAGGTGCTGGCCGCCCCAAATGGCGCGTTGATGGCGCCGACGCCGCTAACCTTGGCCGAAACCGCCTCCGTCTTCGGCGAAATGCTGACCTTCAAGACATTGCTCGCCAATGCGCGCGATGCCGAGGAGCGCAAGCTGATGCTCGCCGCCAAGGTGGAGGACATGCTTAACACGGTCGTCCGCCAAATCGCCTTCTACACGTTCGAGCGCAAGGTCCATACCGAGCGCCGGCAGGGCGAACTGACCGCCGATCGGCTCTGCGAGATCTGGCTCGACGTGCAGTCGGAAAGTCTCGGCCCCTCGATCCGGCTCGGTCCAGGTTATGAAACCTTCTGGACCTACATCCCTCACTTCATTCATTCGCCGTTCTACGTCTACGCCTATGCCTTCGGCGACTGCCTCGTGAACTCGCTCTATGCGGTCTATGAAAATGCAGCCGAAGGCTTCCAGGACAAATACTTCGCGTTGCTGAAGGCAGGCGGCACGAAGCACCATAAGGACCTCCTCGCCCCCTTCGGCCTCGACGCCTCCGACCCCGGCTTCTGGTCGCTCGGTCTCGGCGTCATGGAGCGAATGATCGCCGATCTGGAGGCGATGGATCGGGAGTGAGAGCGGCTCATGACGGCAATCGCGATCACGCCGGCCGGCCTGGATGACGCGCCCGCGATCGCGGCTGTTCATGTGACCGGCTGGCGCGAGACCTATCCCGGGCTGCTGCCGGCCTTCGTGATCGACGGCCTGAGCGTCGAGCGCCGCGCCGATCACTGGCGCCGGTGGCTCGCGTCGTCCGAGAGGCTGCCCTTCGTCCGCGTTGCGCGCGATGGCCAAGCTATTGTCGGCCTCGTGTTGGTCGGCCCCACGCGCACTGTAACGGCCTTCGCCGACCGCGAACTCGACGCGCTTTACGTGCTCGCATCCCATCACGGGCGAGGCATCGGCCGCGCCCTGATCGAGGCCGCGATCATCGATGCGCGCGCATCAGCCGCCGCCGCGCTCGGCTTTTGGGTCGTCCACGGCAACACCCGCGCCCGCCGCTTTTACGAGGCCGGCGGCGCGGAAGCCGTGGCCGAGCGGAAAGAGCTGCTCGATGGGGCGGAGGTTGTGGAAGTGGGGTATCGGCTTTCGGTGTGACCGAAGGTTAAAGCGGTCGAATACTGGATCGAAACCACACCGCTAGCTCCTCTTCAGAGATTGCGCCCGACGCGAGGTCCAAAAAAATGACGGCGGCTTCCGCCTCGGAGGCGCCGAGGTGGTAGCCGTTGATGATGAGAAACGTGCCCGCGGTCACGAACGCCGTCCGCTTGTTGCCATCAACGAATGGATGATTTCGTGCCAATCCAAAGGCATAGGACGCGGCGAGCTCGGCGATGTCGGGCTCGCCATAGGCGGCAAGGTTCTCCGGTCGGGCTAACGCCGATTCAAGCAAACCCTCGTCACGAATTCCCGAGGCCCCGCCGTGTTCGGCGATCTGTTCGGCATGCGCCAGTATGACGACCTTCCGAAGTACCCATTTCCACTCGCTCATTTCGCGAGCTCGCGCAGCGTGTTGCGGTACTCCCGCATGATCTGGCGAACAGCCGTCATTTGCTCCTCAAAGGCTGGATCATTCGCCGAAACAACATGTCCCTCCGGGGACTTCGTGACGAATAGTTCGTCGCCCTTGCCGATCCCAAGTTCGGAAATCATTTCCTTCGGCAGGATAACGCCAAGCGAATTTCCGATCTGGGTGACCTTCAGTTTCGTATGCGGAATAACCGTCTTTGGATTTGCGGACATCTCTACCTCCGTTAATACGAACGTTATAACCTAAAGTCGGACGCCGCGCAATTGACGGCAACAACCTTGCGTGGAATTTTTTCGGAAAGCTCAATCATGCCCCCTCGTGACGACGAAGCGAATCGACTGTCCGGCCGTGTGTCGCGCTATGCGCGGGTGGGGACCGGTGTTGGCGGGGCCGCGGCGCGGATCGCGGGCGCGCGGCTTTTCGGCGATCCGGATCTGCGCAAGGAGGGCGAGCTTCTCGCCGTCGCGCTCGGCAATCTGAAGGGTCCGTTGATGAAGGTGGCGCAGCTCCTCGCCACCATTCCCGATGCCGTGCCGGCCGAATGGGCGGCCGAACTGATGCGGCTGCAGTCCGATGCGCCGCCGATGGGCTGGGCCTTTGTCAAACGCCGCATGATCGCCGAACTCGGCATCGGCTGGGAGCGGCGCTTTGCTTCCTTCGAGCACGCGCCGGCCCACGCCGCCTCGCTCGGTCAAGTGCATCGCGCGGTCACGCTCGACGGCACGCCGATCGCCGTCAAGCTGCAATATCCCGACATGGAATCGGCTGTTGAAGCCGATCTCCAACAACTCGGCATGCTGTTTTCCCTGCATCGCCGGATGAAGCCGGCGATCGAGACCAGCGAAATCCGCCAGGAGATCTCCGACCGCATCCGCGAGGAGCTCGATTATGCCCGCGAGGCCCGCCACATGGCGCTTTACGGGCTGATCTTCGCCGACGAGCCGCTGATCCGCGTGCCCCGGCCGCTCAATGATCTCTCCACGCGGCGCCTCCTCGCCATGACCTGGCTCGACGGCACGCCCATGCTGACCCACACCAAGCGCGATCAAGCGACGCGCGACCGGCTGGCGACAGCGATGTTTCGCGCTTGGTGGTACCCGTTCAGCCACTACGGCGTCATCCACGGCGATCCGCATCTGGGCAATTACACCGTCTTTGCCGAAGCCGGCGAGCCGGCCGGGATCAACCTGCTCGACTATGGCTGCATCCGCATCTTCCCGCCGCGCTTCGTCAAAGGCGTCATCGACCTCTACCGCGGGCTCCTGGAAGACGACCGCGACCGCGTGGTCCATGCCTATGAGCAATGGGGCTTCCGCGGGCTCGATCATGAATTGATCGAAATCCTCAACATCTGGGCGCGGTTCATTTACGGCCCGCTCCTGACCGATCGCGTCCGCCGCATCGCCGACGGCGTCTCGCCCGCCGAATACGGCCGCAAGGAAGCCATCCGCGTCGCCGAGGCCTTGCGCCGCAAGGGCCCGGTCACCGTGCCGCGCGAATTCGTGTTCATGGACCGCGCCGCGATCGGCCTCGGCGGCGTCTTCCTGCATCTCGACGCGGAATTGAACTTCTACCGCCTGTTCAACGAACAGATCGAAGATTTCGAAGCCGAAGCCGTTGCCGCCCGCCAATCCGCCGCGATGGCGTCGGTGGGGTTGGTGCCGGAGGCGGAGTGAACGTCAGGCCGGGGCGCATTTGGCCCGGCGATTTCGTTTGAAGCTCTGAAACAAAAAGAAAGGCCCCGCTTTCGCATGGCCATCCTCAGGGGGAGAAGGCTATGGAGGCGATGAACTTTAGGCTGTGGCGTCGATTGTCTCCTTGCGCCGACAGCGCCGGAAAAACTCTTTCGGAGAAAAATCCTTGTATTTAGTTCGACGCCCGACGCCCGACGCCCGACGCCCGCCGCCCGACGCCCGCGCTAAAATCTCTGCTCCGAATCACTCCCGACCCCACTCGCATTGACGCA
>JBEINZ010000036.1:0-16772 GCA_040377825.1 Hyphomicrobiales bacterium
CGCCGTCTCGATCCTCGGTGACTGGCTGCGCGATCGTCTCGATCCGACACTTCGGTAAGCGCGATGCACAGGGTATTCGCCTTCGGAAAACTTACCGCGATCAAGCTCTTACGCGCGTTCGTCACGCTGTTCATTTGCGTTACGATCGTGTTCATCGTCCTGCGCTCGGCGGGCGATCCGCTCGCCTCGTTGCTTCCCGATGATACGCCGCCCGATGTCGTCGACATTTACCGCGAGCGCTTCGGCCTCGATCGGACGATCCTCGAACAATATGTCGGCTATATCGGTTCGCTCGCCCAAGGCGATTTCGGCGTCTCCTTCGTCGAGCGCCGTCCGGCCTTCGATGTCGTAATGGAGCGCGTGCCGGCCACCTTGCAGCTCGGCGGCCTCGCGCTTTTGGCGGCGATCCTGATCGGGCTGCCGCTTGGGATTCTCGCGACGGTCTATCGCGGCGGCCCGATCGATCGCCTTGCGATGGGGATTGCCGTCTTCGGCTATTCGCTGCCGAACTTCTTTCTGGCGATCATCCTGATCCTTGTTTTCGCGCTCAATCTTCGCATGTTGCCCTCCGCCGGCTCCAACACGGTGTGGCATCTCATCATGCCGATGACAGTGCTTGCCGCGCCGGCGGCGGCAAAGATCGCGCGCTTCACGCGAGCGGCCATGGTCGAGGTGATCGGCCAGACCTTCATGCGTGCGGCCGCCGCCAAGGGCGTGCCGGCATCACTCCGGCTGATCGGCCATGCGCTGCCGAACGCCGCCATTCCGGTCGTCACCTTTCTGGGCTTCGAAATCGGGCTGATCATTGGCGGCGGTGTTGTCACGGAGAACATCTTCGCGTGGCCGGGCATCGGGCGCCTGCTCGTGCAGTCGGTCGGCCAGCGCGATCTCGCGGTCGTTCAAACCATCGTGCTCTTGATCGCCTCGACGATGGTGCTCGCCAATTTGCTGGTCGATCTCGCCTATGGCTGGCTCGACCCGCGCATTCGCTCCGGCGCGTCGGCAGGTGAGGGGCGATGAGCGCGCTCGAGCCAACTCTCGCGACGGCGCCCACCCGACCGATCAAGGCGGCGGCGACCGCGCTTCCGCCGCCGGCCATCATGATTGCCTTCGCCGCGCTTGCCGTGATCGTGGTGGTCGCGATCGCCGCGGACTGGATCGCGCCTTATCATTACGCAAAGCAAAATCTCGCGGTGCGGCTCAGGCCTCCGGTCGGCTTCGGCGGAACATGGGCCTATCCGCTCGGCACCGACAATCTCGGCCGCGATGTCCTGTCCAGGCTCATCTACGGCATTCAGACATCGATCGGCATCGCCATCGCCGGCACCTTGATTGGGACGTTCTTCGGATCGCTCCTCGGCTTCATCGCCGCGCATCTCAGAGGCGCGGTGGACGAAATCCTGATGATGCTGGTCGATGTTCAGGCGGCCGTGCCCTACAACATCGTGGCGCTGGCGGCACTCGCCTTCTTCGGCAACAACCTGACGCTCTTCATCATTCTGCTCGGACTGGAGGGCTGGGAGCGTTATGCCCGGCTCGCGCGCGGGCTGGTTCTGGCGGAGCTCGCAAAGCCCTACGCGGCCGCGATCCGAGGCTTTGGCGCCTCGGCGTTCCGGCTGCATGCTCGCCATATCCTGCCGAGCGTGGCCGCCGGCCTCGTTGTCCAAGCGACGATCTATTTTCCGAGCATCATTCTGCTTGAAACCTCGATTTCGTTCCTCGGCCTCGGCATCCAGCCGCCACGAACGTCGCTTGGCCTGATGCTCGGGCAGGGGAGGGCCTACCTCGCCAATGCGTGGTGGATCGCGGTCGCGCCGGGCATGGCGATTTTCGTCACGACCCTTGCCGTCAGCCTTGTCGGCGATTGGCTGCGCGATCGGTTTGATCCCACGCTCGAACGATAACCGTCATCTGGGCGTGATGCGCCTCGCATACTACCAAACAGTCCGAACCAGGGGGCTATCCATATGATTCCGTTGAACCGTCGCCACTTCATGCAAGGCGCGGCCGCCGCGCCGCTGTTTATGGCAACCACCTCGATCGCATCGGCGCAGAGCGCGGACAAGCGTCCTCCGATGGTTATTGCGGTTGCCGGCCTTCCGGCAACGCTCGAGCCGGCTCGCGAACTGTCCAACGTCGGAACGCGCGTCACCTACTCGATGTTCGACACGCTGATCCGCCGCGATTTCCTCGGCTCACCGGACGGCGGCGGATCCGCGTTGAAGCCGCATTTGGCGACATCGTGGGAACGCAAGGGCCCCAGCGAGCTGATCGTGTCCCTACGCAAGGGCGTGAAGTTCCACAACGGCGACGAAATGACGGCGGCCGACGTGGCCTATACGTTCCGCGACGGGCGCCTGCGCGGCGAGAAGCCGGAAATCCCGGATGGTCGCGCTTATTTCGGCATCCTCGACAAGGTCGAGGCGCTCGACCCCTACACCGTTCGCTTCACCACGCGCGTGCCCGACGTGTTGCTCGAGCAGCGCCTTGCGTCCTGGGCGTCGTGGATCGTCAACAAGCGTCACTATGAAGCCGTCGGTGTTGAGGGCTTTTCGCGCAATCCGGTCGGCACCGGTCCTTACAAGTTCGCCCGGATGGTTTCGAACGATTTCATCGCGCTCGACGCCTTCGACGATTATTGGATGGGCCGCCCGACCGCCAAGACCGTCACGTTCAAGGCGATCCCGGAACTCGCCGCGCGCGTCGCCGGCCTGATTTCCGGCGAATACGACCTGATCACCAACATTCCGCCGGATCAAGCCAGCCTGATCGAGGGCCAAAAGACCGTCGAGGCGCGTTCGGTGGTGCTCGCGAACTCGCACCTTCTCATCTATGACGAGAAGGGCCCGATGATGGCGGACAAGCGGATACGTCAGGCGCTCTCCTTCGCCATCGACCGCCAAAAGTTGGTCGACACGCTGTGGCTCGGCAAGGCCGTCGTTCCGGCCGGTCACAACTATCCCGAATACGGCCAGATGTATCTTGAGGGCCGGAAGCTCGCCTTTGATCCGGCGAAGGCCAAGGCGTTGCTGAAGGAAGCCGGCTACAAGGGCGAACCGATCGTCTACCGGACCTTGCCGAACTATTACACCAACGCGCTCGATGCGGCTCAGATCATCATCGAGATGTGGAAAGACGTCGGCATCAACGCGTCGGTCCAGGTCGTCGAAAACTTCAACCAGATGGCCGCCGCCGGGCAGCAGGTCGGCAACACCTCCAACTCCACGCGCTTGCCCGATCCGATCGGCGCCTTGTGGATCTCGTGGGGACCGAATAGCTCGATCCAGCGCGATAAGCTGTGGACCACGACCGCGGCCTTTAACACCGCCGGCCGCGCGCTCGAAGCGGAGACCGATCCGGTCAAGCGCAAGGCGCTGTTCAAGGTCATGCTCGATGCCTTCGAGGACGAAGTGCCGGGCACCATCCTCTATCAACCGCTCGAGATCTACGGCGTGAAGAAGTCGATCGCGTGGCGGCCGACGACCTTCTTCTTCATGGATCTGCGCCCGGACAACCTGTCCTTCGACCGTACGCCCTGAGCCAGACCGATGAGCGAGACCCTCACCTTCGTGCAAGTCTCCGACACCCACCTGTCGGAGACCCATGCCTATTTCACCGCGAATTGGCCGGTGTTCCTGGCCGAGATGGAGCGGCTTCAACCCGCTTTTGTCGTGAACTCGGGCGACATCTCGTTCAACGGACCTGACAATCCGGCCGATCTCGCCTTCGCGCGCGCATGCCATGATCGGCTATCGGCGCCGTGGCGGGCGATCGGCGGCAACCACGACATCGGCGAGGCGCCCCGCGCCTCCCGCCTCGCGCAGCCGGTGAACGATGCGCGGCTCGCCGCATGGCGCAGCCATGTCGGTCCCTCGTGGTGGCATGAAGATATCGGTGAAGGCGCTCTCCGGCTTCGGCTGGTCGGGCTCGATACCGCATTGATGGGGAGCGACCACGATCAGGAAGCCGCGCAGATCGCGTTTTTCGAGCGGACGCTCGCCGAGCGCGACGGCCTGCCCGTGATCGTGTTCGTGCATATGCCGCCTTACTCGGACGATCCGGTTGACCAGCGGCTGACGACGCACTGCATCCTGCCGGAGCCGCGCCGCTGGCTCCTCGACCGGTGTCTGTCAGGTGGCGTCATCACGATCGCGGCCGGCCACATCCATCGCCACACGGTGAAGGATTATAAGGGCCTTCCGATCGTCACGGCGCCCGGGACGTCGTTTTCCAACATTCCGAAGACAATCCCGGCCGGCTGGACGCGGGCGCGGGCGGGTTATCTTGTTTGGACCTACGATGGGACCGCACTTACGAATCGGTTGGTGGAACCGCGCTTGTTTATGACGGTCGACGCAAGCAACTGGACCGATGCCACGGGTACGACGACAAATCTGCCGCGCCGATTGCTGACGTCACTCCCCGAGGTCGCCATTCCCGCCGCCGTCGTTTGACCTTGAGCCTGGAGCAATTCCTTATCGATCGAATGGACCGATCAGATCGGGAAACGCGCTAAACACGTCGTCCATTCCGGAGATAACCATGCCACATCCGATCGTCGTCACCGTCATCTGCGACGGTCACCGTCCCGATTTCGTCTCCGATGCGATCACGCCGACCATGGCCTCGCTGCGGCGGGCGGGGACATGGTTTGCCGATCAACGGGGCATTTTCCCGTCGGCGACGCGGGCATCCTCGGCCTCGATCGCAACTGGCTCCTATCCGGTCAATCACGGCCTGCGCGGCAATTCGATGGGCTTGCCCATTCCCGGCGGGCACGAATTCCATGATGCCGGCAAGCCCGAGTTTTACGATGCCTATCGCGCGCATTTCGGCCGCATGTTGAAGCGCCCGGCGCTGGCCGAGCGCGTGGCCGATCACGGCGGCGCGGTGCTGTGCTTCAATGTTTCGCCCGGCGCGACGTACTTTCACGATAGCTACGGCCACGGCACGCTGTATCATCGGGAGCTGAGCTACGGCCCGGGGCGGATCCCGCTTGCCGAAAAGATTGTCTCGCCGCCGGGTGCTATCGGCGACGCCATCATGACGACCCGTTTCTTGCGCGTTCTTGAGGAAAACCCGCCGGCCGTCGCAACGCTCTGGCTCACCGAGCCGGATACATCAATGCATGCCGCGCCGCTCGGGTCGGACACGCATTTGAAGGCGCTCGCCGAGGTCGATCGTCAAGTCGCGCGCGTTGCCGAAGCCGTGGAACGACTGCGCGACGCCGGTCACGACGTCCTGTTCTTCGTCGGGTCCGACCATGGCCATGAGGGCGTCACCGAAGTGATCCCGGTGGAGCGGCGGCTTTTCGAGGCGGGCTTCAAATCCACCTTGGAAGGCCCGGAAATCGTTGTCGCCCCGCAGGGCTCGGCCGCCTTCATCCATTTCGGCGGGGACTCGCTCTCCCGTCGCCATGAGGCGGCTCAATGGCTCGCCGAGCAGCCTTGGGTCGGCGCCGTCATCGCGGGTGAGGATTTGGCCGAGCTCGGCCAGATTCCCGGTGACGATCTCATCGCCATCGACATGGCCAAGACCGAGGGCAGTAACATTCATGGCGTGCCGGGCCTGACCGCGATGGTCGTGCGCTATTCGGAGGCCGAGGATGACGTCCGAAAGGACTGCGGCATGCATGGCGGGCGCGGTCGGTATGAAACCAATCCGACGCTGATTGCGGTCGGCCGTGGCTTCGAGGCCGGTAGCGTGATCACGGAACGCACCTCGATCACCGATATCGCCCCAACAGCGCTCGTCCATCTCGGCCTGCCGACCGACGGGCTAGACGGCCGCGCCCGTCAGCAGCTCGCGCTGGTTTAAGGTTATCCGACCGCCGTGCCCTGAAGATCATACGCATCCGCGCGCTCGATCTTCACGGTCACGATATCGCCGGGGCGCAAAGGGCGGCGGGAGGCCACGTATGTCGTCCCGTCGATGTCCGGCGCGTCCCATTTGGTCCGGCCCTTGGCGACCGTCGGACCGACCTCGTCGATGATCACGGGGACGCGGCGGCCGACGCGGGCGCGCTGGAGGCGGTCCGATATTGCCTGCTGATGGCGCATGAACCGATGCCAGCGCTCGTCCTGAACCTCCTTCGGAACGGCATCGGCGATTGCGTTGGCCGGCGCTCCGGCAACCGGTTCGTAGCGGAAGCAGCCGACCCGATCGAGCTTCGCCTCGCTTAGCCAATCGAGCAATTCCTGGAAGTCAGCCTCGCTCTCGCCGGGAAACCCAACAATGAATGTTGAACGGATCGCAAGATCCGGCGCGGTCTCGCGCCACGCGCGGATCCGATCAAGCGTCTTTTCCTGATGCGCCGGCCGCCGCATGGCCTTGAGCACGGTCGGCGAGGCGTGCTGGAACGGAATATCGAGATAGGGCAGCACCTTGCCGTCGGCCATCAGGCCAATGACCTCGTCGACATGCGGGTAGGGGTAGACATAGTGAAGGCGGATCCAGGCGCCGAGTTCGCCGAGCTCGCGCGCGAGATCAAGGAACTTCGCGCGCACCATGCGGTCCTTAAACGCGCTTTCGGCATAACGAATATCCACGCCATAGGCCGAGGTATCCTGGCTGATGACGAGGATCTCCTTGACCCCGGCCTTGACCAGCCGCTCCGCTTCGCGCAGCACGTCGCCCGCCGGTCGCGAGACGAGATCGCCGCGCAATTTGGGAATGATGCAGAAACTGCAGCGGTTGTTGCAGCCTTCGGAAATCTTCAAATAGGCATAGTGGCGCGGGGTTAGCTTGATGCCCTGTGGCGGGATGAGATCGAGGAAGGGATCGTGCGCGGGCGGCGCGACCGCGTGCACCGCGCCGACCACGCTTTCATAAGCCTGCGGGCCGGTGATCGCCAAAACGTTCGGGAAGGCGTCACGGATCTGTTCAGGCTCGGCGCCCATGCACCCGGTGACGATGACCTTGCCGTTCTCCGCCATGGCCTTGCCGATCGCCTCAAGGCTTTCCACCTTTGCGCTGTCGAGAAAGCCGCAGGTGTTGACGACGACGACATCCGCCCCGCCATGGGTCTTGGTCAGTTCATAGCCTTCGGCGCGCAGCTGGGTGATGATGCGTTCGCTATCGACCAGAGCCTTCGGGCAGCCGAGGCTGACGAAGGAGATTTTCGGGGCAGCGGCGGCTTCGGCGACGTCGGTCATCTGGTCTTGGTTTCCATGCAGGAAGGGGCGATCAGCTTGGGCTTACGCGCTTTACCGTGAAATGCAATCGAACACCGCGCGAGCGACGATATCGACCACCCCGGCGTCAGCACCGATCGCCGTGATGTGATGGCGGACCGACGGGGTATCGTCGACCACGGACTTCACATCGTCGAGCGCATGGGTCCCTTCAGAAGCGAAGTAGCCGAGGACGATCGCGGGCTGGGCCTCGGCAATCACGGTCGAATAAAGCGGCGCCTCCTCGATGAAGCCGAGGTGCAGCTTTGCGAACCCGCGCTGGCGCAGCGCCGCGGCGACGCCTTCCGCCGCGCGCCGCGACGCCGGCTCCCCAGACCGCGAACCATGGGCGATCAACGCGATGGGTTGCTCACCGCGCGCGAAGGCGACGGCCGCGTCCAAGCGGGCTTCGATTAAATCGGTCAGGCCCGGATCATGTCCGAACGGCGTGAGGGTATGAAACGTCGCAAAGCCGCTGTCTGTCAGGATCTTCGGCAATTTCACGCGGACAAAGTAGCCATCCGTCATGAAAAACGGATAGATCACAACCGATTTCGCTGCGCCACCCAGCCGCGCGCGCGCTTCGGCGAACGTTTCCGGTCGCTTCAACACGGCCCATTCAACGGGCACGCCCATCCGCCGGCTCAAGCTTTCGGCCAGCGCTTGGACGACAGCATCTCTACCGTCGGCGCCGCCATCGCCATGCGCCGTGATCAGGATAACATCGGCGATGGACCTGCGCGCATCGACAATGGGATCCGCCCCGCATTGGGAGGAGGTCGCGCCATCGAGGCGATGTGCATCAGAGCTGTGCATTGCGTCTTTCCTAAAACGTCGCGAACAGGCGCATTCGTCGGCCGGCACTCTGCGCGAGGCAAACATTCACATAGTCGGCATGGCAATCAAAAACACGTCGAAATTGATGTAAATTAAAGCTAATATCCGGAATGTCAGTTTTCCATCCTGTTTTGCCGGGCTGTATTGGACCGGCCATGGCATAGGAAATATGGAGATCAGGACGCATCCCGTCCGCCCCGGAGAGTTGAGCGTCCTAGGCGCTGTTGAACAGAATTGTTGGTTTTTCCATGCGTATCAGAGACATAGAAATCTTGCTAGCGGTTGCTCGTATTGGATCCTTTTCAAAGGCGGCGCTAGAGCTCGGGATCAGTCAGCCTGCGGTCTCGCAGGCGGTGAAGCGCGTCGAGGACGATCTCGACACCGGCCTGTTTACGCGCAACGGATACGCGGTCGAGTTAACCACTAGGGGCGAAGTTATTGCCAAGTCGCTCGATCGGATTATCCAGATCACCGACGGTTTGCGATTTAAGCGCGATGCGAAAATCTGTCTGCGGATCGGCTTGTCGCCGCTTCTTGGGGGCCGTGAAGCGACAATGCTGATCGGCGAGACGATCAAGGCGCATGAACAGCCGCTTGAGGTGGAGTTTCTGGATTCGGCCGATATGGTCATGCGCCATGATCTCGACATTCGCGTTGCGCTGCCGACGCATCAGCGGCGCGCGCCCGCCTTCGTGGATCTGCCCACCGCCTGGATCGGCGCGGCCAACGGCATTTTCATCCGCTCGCGCAAGGAAGCAGAGGTTTGGAGCCTCGCACATCAGGCTTTGATGCATTGTGATGTCCCGGTTCGCAACATCATCGATGTCAACGACTGCGGCCAAGCCTACCACATGGCCGCCGCCGGGGCCGGCTTCACGCCTTGCGTCATGACGCGGCACAATGCGTTTCAGGCGAATGTTCTTTGCGGGCTTCCCTCGCTTGGCAATGTCCGCCTCGACATCTTCGCCGAGCCGAGTGTGGCCCAAGCTCTGCGCGATCATCTCGCGTCCGATGATGACATGGCGACAACTAACAAGGACCCTCGCTATTCGCTGGAATTGGGCGATGCCTGCCATCAGCAAGGAGCCGCGTGAGCTTATCGCATCGCCCGATCCAAGAACGCCAGGGACCGCTCCCGAGCCTTCATGGCGGAAGGCTCGTGATAGCTTTCACGTTCGTCGCAGTTGAAGCCATGGCCCGCCGGATAAAGATGGATTTCAACCCCGGGCCGCCGCGCACGGATGGCCTCGACGTCGGATAAGGGGATGCCCTGATCATTCTCGCCGAAATGAAGCTGAGTCGGAATGCGTGGCTTCTCATGGGCGTGGCGTGCGATTTGTCCGCCGTAGAAGCCGACGGCCGCCGCAAACCCATCGAGCCGCGTCGCGGCTAGAAACGCGACAGACCCACCAAGGCAAAATCCGACAATCGAGACCGAGCCGACGGCGGCCACCGCGTCGCGCGCCGCCGCGACATCCTTGAGCCAAGCGTCCCAATCGATCGACCCGAGAAAAGCGCGTGCCACCGTGATTTCCGCCGGCGAATAGCCGGATTCGAATCCGCGCTGAAATCGATCGAACAAGGCCGGCGCAATCGCGACATAGCCCGCCTTGGCGAAGCGATCGCATACGGTTCGGATGTGCCGATTAACCCCGAAGATTTCCTGCACCACGACGACCGCGCCCTTCGGCGTGTCCACCGGGTCGGCCCGGTAGGCATCGAGCACATGCCCGTCTTCGGCGGTTAGCTTCACGATTTGGGCCATTCTGGATGCTCCATTGGAGGCGGTCGGTCGGACTTCATGACTTATACGACACTTTCATGCCCCGCCCGCGAAACTGGCTGCAAGACGCAAACCGCGCCGGCGGAACCCTCATCTTCGCAGGCTTCGGGGTGCACTCGGCATAATCGTCGTTAAGGCTCGCTGAACAAACGATTGCGTTGCACGCTTTATTTTTCAAACGTCCATCGATCAGGTGACGACGCGCTTGCATACCCAACATAAGTTTAAGCGGATCTAAATTTGAATTCATGAGAATATAAGCAATTAAACTTCTGGAGTTGGCTCATGTAGTTGTAGTTCGATGACATAAACGACTGACGCCCAAACATCCATGAACGATTTTTGAGGTTTAAATGCTTGAAACCTGGATCGATGCGTTGGCATTATTAGTCGGCTTATCACTTGGCGCCGCTTCGCTGATATCCCTCGGGCCGACCAATATGATTCTTATCCGCGAGGGCCTGAAGCAGGGACATGTCTTGACGGTTTCCGGCTTCATATTCATTCTTGATTTGCCTTTAATCGCATGCGCATTGAGCTTTAGCGCAATTTGGAGCGAGATGGCGGGACCGTCTCAGGGTTTACTCACGTGGGCAGGGGTGGCGGTGCTTTTATATTTTGGAGCGACTTCACTCCTGACTTGTATCCGACGATCCGGCTCAGCGAAGCTTGAACTCGACAAACGCGAAAACCGTACGGCAACAATTACCCGCGTTTCTGCAGTCTACTTGGTAAATCCTCTGAATTATTTGGAATACCTGCTTGTGCCCGCTGCGGTAGCCGTTAACTTCGGCGCGTCAGCATCGGTAAACACCTTTGGCCTTGGCCTAATCCTTATTGCGGCAGTCAACAAATTCGGCTTCGCGTTCGGGGCGCGCAAAATCGCTCCCCTTCTGACCCGTGCCAATATGCTGCCGATTTTTGACGAAATTGCCGGCTCCGCCATGCTCGCCTGCGCGATAATCCTGGCCATCAGCCAGTCGAGCGGGGCGTCCACAATCGCCAACCAGCCGAATAACGCACACTTTCTCGCATCAGCGCGCCAATCTCTAGATTAATGGCGAACGCTGAGCCGATACGGGGATTGTTTTCATTGCACATGTCAAAAAAATGGAGGGCGTAACCGCCCTCCAGCTGCCTCGTGGCGCTCGCGCAAGATGATCTGCTTATTTATAAGTCCGCGACCAGAGGTTTTCCATTGTCTTAACGTTAGCCGGCGTGGCGACGCGGCCTTTGGCGAGGCAGCCATCCGGGCCGCAGCCGGGGTCCTTTCCGTCGGCAAGCGCGATGATCACGCGGACGGCTTCCGACGCATGGGCGAAGGCGTCGTAGGTCGTAGACACGTCGATGTAGCCTTGCTCCATCAGCGGCAGCGCGCCGGGTAGAAGGTCCTGTGTGGCGAGCCAGAAATGCTTGGGATTACCCGTAGGCGCCCATTTGCCTTCCGCCTCCATGGCCGATTGCACCGCGGTGATTGCGAAATCGCTCGCGATGAAGGCGCAATTCGCCGTCGGATTGGCTTTCAACGCGTTGGCCATTCCGGAGCGGAACAGTTCCGGGTTCCACTCGGTCGGCACCTGCACGATGGTCGACAGCACACCGCCGCTTTTCGCGACAACATCGTTCCAGCCCTTCGAGCGGTTGATGGCGTTCACGTCGGTTAGGGCGCCCTGCAACTCGATGCACTTGCCGGTGACGCCCTTTTCCTTCAGCAATGCCATGAAGGTTTCAGCCGTCGTGACCGCCTGATCGTAGCTGTCGCCGCCGACATGCGCGCTCGGCTTGACGGTCTTCGAAGCGCGATCGAAGGTGATGAAGGGAATGTTGGCCGCCTTGGCCGCGCGGATCGACGCGCCGATGGCTGCGCCATCTTCCGCGCGAGCCACGACGACGTTGACGCCCTTGTTGATCAGGTCCTCGATATTGGCCGTCTGGCGGGCCGGATCGGCGTTGGCGACGTTGACGACCCAATTGATCGTCACGCCGGCGGCCTTGCCCTGACGAAGGCCCTCAGCTTTCATGTAATCCTCCCAAGCCGACTCCAGCGGCTGGGTCTTGGAATTCCATGACAGACCGACGGTGATGTCCTTTGCCGCCACGGGTCCGGCGAGAAGCGTCGCCGCGAGCATTGATCCGGCTATGAATTGAAGGCGTTTCATGTGTTGGTCTCCCTGACGTTTTTGGATTGCCTGCTCATTCCGGCACAAGCCGGTTCCCTCCCGCGGATCTTTCAACCTCCGCCTGGACTCTTGCGCGAACGTGCTTTCAGCGCGTCCGCATACATGGCGATGAAGATCACCACACCGCCAAATAGCTTGTAGGAGTAAGGGTTGGCCCCTAAATGATTGAGGCCGTTGCGGATCATCTCGAAGGTCAGCGCTCCGAGCGCGACGCCGCCGAGAATCCTTCCTTGCCCGCCAAACAGGCTGATGCCGCCGACGACCACCACCGCGACCGCCGTGAATTCCAGCCCCTGGCCGAGAAAGGTCGTGACCGAGCCAACCTGGGCCGCGGCGAATATCCCGCCGAAAGCCGCCAGCACGCCGCATAGGACGAAATTCGTGAACACCAGCCGCCCGACCGGCAAGCCGATCCGCGCCGCGATCGTCTCGCCGTTGCCGATCGCGGTGATCTGCCGGCCATAGCTGGTGCGTTCATGGAGAACATGGACCGCCACCAACACCAAGGCGGCGATCAGGACATCGGCGAATACCGGCCCGAAGGTTAGATTTCCGAACTTGCGCACCTCATCCGGCAGCACGATCACATTGGCATTGGTGACCTGCAACGCCACCCCGCGAAAAGCGATCATCGTCCCGAGCGTGGTGATCAGCGGATTGACCTTGAGCACCACCACGATGAAGCCGTTGACCGCGCCAAGCACAGCGCCGATGAGGAGCGTGACCGTATAGGCGGCTACAGGATGCCAACCGGCTTGCTTGATCAGTAACGACCCCAAGGCGACCGACAAAAACGCGATCGAACCGACCGAAATATCCAGCTTGCCGGACATCACGACGAGCGCCATGCCGGACGCGATAATGACGATCGGCGCCATCGCGTGCAGCATGCTCATCTGGTTGTCGAGCGTGAAGAAGCTGTTTGTCGAACTGGAAAGCGCGACGAACATCAATACAAGCACGATCGGGAAGCCGAAACGCGTCGCGAGATCGATGAGGCCGCCGCCGCGGGATATCAACGCGGTTTTGTTTGTCGTCTCGTTCATGCGCGTGCTCGCTGTGTCATATGCGAGGCAACCGGAGCGGATAGCGCGTCCATCAGCTCGGCATGACTGGCGCTGCCCGGCAATTCCGCCGTGATCGCGCCGCGGACCATGACGAGGTAGCGGTCGCAAATCCGCATCAATTCATCAATTTCCGACGAGATCAGCAGCACGGTCGCGCCGGACCGAGCCAGTTCGGCGGTCAGCTTCAAAATCTCGGTTTTGGCGCTGACATCCAGCCCGCGCGTCGGTTCGTCGAGAATGAAAAGGCGCGGCTCGGTGGCGAGCCAACGCCCCAAAACGACTTTTTGCTGATTGCCGCCGCTCAGCGTGCCGGCGCTTTGCTCTCGAGAGGACACCTTGATCCCGAGCCGATCGATCATGGTGTCGGCCAAGGCCGCCTGCGGCTTACGGTTGAGCAGCCCCCACGGATTCAAAAATCGCTTAAGGCTTGGCAAGGCGAGATTGTCATTGACCGAAAGCGGCAGAAGCAGACCCTCGCCGCGCCGATCCTCGGTGACGAAGCCGGTCAGCTTGTGCAGCGCATGCGGGCTGATCGGCCGCAGCGCCGTGCCGTCGTGCCAGCGGATCGTGCCATGATCGATCGGATCAAGGCCGACCAGGGCGCGCGCGAGCTCGGTCCGTCCGGCACCAAGCAAGCCCCAAAGGCCGACCACTTCGCCGACATAAAGATCGAAATTGATGTCTTGGAGGGCCGTGCCGCGCGCCAATCCGCGCACTTCCAGAACCGTTTTCTGCCGCTCGTCGAGCGGCGCTTTCAGCCGCGTGCCGACATCGACCTCGCCCAACATAAGCCGAACGATATCAACCGGCTTGAACGTCTCGATCGATCCGCCGCCGACCGTCCGGCCGCCGCGCATGACGCTGACGCGCTCGCAGATCTCGAAAATCTCGTCTAGAAAATGCGTGATGTAGAGAATGATCGCGCCGTCGCGCTTGAGGCTCTCGATCACTGCGAACAGGCGGCGTTTCTCCGGCTGGGTCAGCGACGACGTCGGCTCGTCGAAGATGATGACCCGCGGCTCGCGGCGCATGGCGCGCGCGATTTCGATCATCTGTCGATCGCCGGTCGATAACTCGCCGACGATCCGATCGGGCGAGATGGTGCAGCCAAGCCGGTCGAGAATGATCTGGCACCGCGCATGGATCGCCGCGCGGTCGATCAGGCCTCCCTTCGACGGGAAATCATCGATGAAGATGTTTTCCGCGACCGACAGCGTCGGCAGCATGGTCAATTCCTGATGCACGAAGGCGATGCCATGGCTCGCTGCGTCGCGCGGGGAGGCGATGTCGATCCGCGTGCCGCAGAGTTCGATCGATCCGGCATCGGGTCGTGTCACGCCGCCGAGCACATTCATCAAGGTGGACTTGCCTGCGCCATTCGCGCCCATGACGGCGGTTGCCTCGCCGGCTCGCGCGCTCAAATGCGCTTGATCCAGCGCCACCACGCCTGGGAAGGTTTTCGAAATGCCGGTCATGGCCAGTTCAGGTGAGGCGCTCGTATTCATCGCCGCCCTCGAAACGCGGTGTCGAGCGCGATGAAGCCGATGATGACCACGCCCTTGATCACCAGCGAGAGATAAAAGGACGCGCCCAGCAGATTGAGGCTGTTGCTGAGGAGCGTGATGAACACCGCGCCAAGCGCCGCTGCCCAGATGCGGCCGACGCCGCCGTAAATGCTGACCCCGCCGACAACCACGGCGCTGACGATGTCGAGCACAACACTATCCACCCCCATATTGGCCGAGGCCGAGCCAAGCCGCGCGGATAGCAAGATGGCGGTCAACCCCGCGCAGAGCCCCGCCAGCCCGTAGCCGAGCAGGAGTGTTCGTGAAACCGGTACCCGCGCGACCTCGGCCGCCTTGGGGCTGATGCCGACGGCATAAACATGCCGACCCAATAAGGTGGAGGACATCAGGACGCTCGCCAAAAAGATCGCGACCGCCACGATGATGACGGGTGTCGGCACGCCCCATGGACGGGCCAACATAACGTCGAAGAAGCTTTCCGGGAATCCCGAGACGCTGGTCGAATTGGTGAGCCAGACCGACAGGCCGTTCAGCACCGTCATCGTCGCCAGCGTCACGACAAATGGGATCATCTTGAGATAAGCGACGGCCACGCCGTTCAGCATTCCGATCGCGGTGCCGCTCGCCAGCATGATCACCGAGCCGATCAAGGGCGATCCGCCGGCGGCCATGTAGAACCCGCCGAGGATGGCGCTTAAGGCCATGTTGGCCGGCAACGACAAATCAATCCCGCCGCCGATCATGACGACGGCCATGCCGATGCACAAAACCGCGAGCGACGAGGACTGCACCAGCACGTTGATCAGATTGTTGGTGCGATAGAAGCTCGGCGCATAAAACCAGAGATACGTCGCGATGCCGAGCGCAAGGGCGAGAATGAGCACGCTGCGCGCATGGCGTCCGAAACCGGCGGACAGCCTCGGCATGGTTGCTTCATGCGCCATGACCGGCCTCCATCACGGGTGAGCCAGCGACGGTCGTGGATTCACGCTCGATGATTTCAACGGCCAAGCGCACGCGGCGCATGGGCGGTTCTCTTCCGTCCAGTTGCGCGCTCATCATCGCCCACGCCTCGCGCGCGATCGCGCCGATCGGCTGGCGGACCGTGCTGATCGACGGGCGCAGCACGCTCATCCAGGCAACATCGTCGAAGGCAAGCAGCGCAACATCGTGCGGCGCGCTCAAACCCCGGCGTTGAACGGCCTGCAGCGCGCCGAGGATCGCAATGCCGCTCGCCGCCAGAACGGCGCTCGGCAGTCGTTTCGAGAACGCCGCGTCGACCGCGTGCTCGGTCTCTTTCAACGTCATGCCGACCGTCAGCACCTGACAGGAGGCCAAGAGCCCGTGCCGTTTCGCGGCTGCCTGAAAGCCCTCGATGCGGGCGCGGCTGTTCCAGAGCTGGTCACTGTTGACCACGAGCATGATGTCGCGATGGCCGCGCGCGGCGAGAAAATCGAATGCCTTGCCGGCGGCCTGGTGATTGTCGATCGCCACGGAGGCAAACCGCGTATCCGCGTCGTCGACCCGGTCGACAACGACAATCGCCTGATCGCTGGCCGCAAGCGCCGCGCTCGATTGGCCGAAACTCGCGGTCGGCACGATGAACAAGCCGTCGACACGCCGCCGGATCAGCTTGCGCAAGCGTTGGGCCTCGCGCGCGCCGTCCTCATGACAATCAACAAAAATGACATCGTAACCGTCGGCTTCCGCGGCACTTGCGAGCGCCTGGAGTAAATCGACGAAAAACGGCACCGCAAGATCGGGAATGGAAATGCCGATCGTCCGGCTCGTCCGGCGCCGCAAGCTGGCCGCAACGTCATTGGGCTGATACCCAAGCCGCAACGCCGCGCTCTTCACCCGGTCGCGCAATTCCGAACTGACCGACGCCCGATTGGCAAATACATTCGAGGCCGTGCCAAGCGAAACCCCCGCAGCCCGCGCCACTTCCCGAATTGTCGGCCTTGCCTCAAGCACCGGACCGTCCACTCCCATCCGTTTCCCGTGCCCAGCGGGCCGGCGCGGTCAAGCCGCATGAAACGTTTCATCGAAGAATAGGGGAGGGGCGAAGCTTGTCAATCGGGGTTTGATTGGGGGCCACGGCTCGGAAGTCAGGTTAACGCGTCTCCGGTGGCGCTTTCGCATTGAAGGCTTGTCGTGATTCCCTCGTTGCGATGATTCGCAGACGGGGGCTGGCATGTTCATGGATC
>JBEINZ010000022.1:0-21294 GCA_040377825.1 Hyphomicrobiales bacterium
AATCGCTCAAGATTGCCGCGTCCGGTCTCAAAGCTCAATCGGGCCGCATTCGGACAATCTCCGAAAACATCGCCAACGCGGAGTCGACCGCCCGCACGCCGGGTGGCGATCCCTATCGTCGCAAGGTTGTCAGTTTCCAATCGAAGTTCGACCGCGAGCTTGCGGCGCAAGTGGTCACGATCGGCAAGGTCTCTCCCGACCAGTCGGACTTTAAAACCCGCTACGAGCCTGGTCATCCGGCCGCCGACGCGAATGGGTACGTCAAGTACCCCAACGTGACATCGCTCATCGAGTCGACTGATCTGCGCCAAGCGCAGCGCTCTTACGAAGCGAACCTCAACATCGTCACCTCTACCCGCCGGATGATCATGAAAACGCTGGAGATCCTTCGGGCATAGCGGAGGGTGCCTATCGTTTGGTTCGAATAGATCCCGTTCGTCTCAGGTATCCACAGCGCTTCATCTAAAGCGGCTCTGATCGACCGCGTTTTTCCTAAGGAAGCAGGCCATGACAACGCTCTCGGCGGTTGCCGCCAATGCCTACAAGGTTGCCCAAGGACTCGCGAATCGCTCCGAGCAGGGGCAATCTGGCTTGGGCGATGCAACCAAGCCTGACTTTGCCTCAATGGTGCAACAGGCCGTGGGCGGCGTCGTCGATCAAGGCCGCGCGGCGGAGGCGAAGTCGCTTTCCTACGCTTCCGGGAAGACTGACGTGATCGATATGGTGACGGCGGTTTCCG
The DNA here is from genome assembly GCA_040377825.1 of Hyphomicrobiales bacterium. GTDB lineage: Bacteria > Pseudomonadota > Alphaproteobacteria > Rhizobiales > Ancalomicrobiaceae > JBEINZ01. The sequence goes on from JBEINZ010000022.1 coordinate 740, forward strand.
AAACGGAAGTGGCTCTGGAGACCATGGTCTCGATCCGCGACAAGGTTATCGCGGCCTATGAAGATATCATGCGCATGCCGATCTGACATTTAGCGTCGTCGGTCGGCTAAGGCGAGGATGTGATGACTGGCCCGGAAGTCCTCGATATCGCCCGAGACGGCATTTGGACCATGGTGCTCGTGGCTGGGCCCGTCATGGTTGTTGGTCTTGTCATCGGCATTGTCGTCGGACTGTTCCAGGCCTTGACCCAGATTCAAGAAGCAACGCTCGTTTATGTGCCGAAGATTCTGGCGATCTTCGTGGCGATGATCGTGGCGTTCCCATTCATGGGCGCCACCATGAATGGCTACATGTCTCGGCTCGTCGATCGAATCGTGGCGGGCGGCTAATGGTGCGACGCGGCCGATTGGATCGAGGCTCGTGCTTTGGTCGGGTCAACGCACGGACGGGTCCGACGCTTGCGGGGAAGGCAGCGTGACGGTTTCGATCCTTCCACAGGTCGCCATTGTTTTTATTCTCATGTTTGCGCGTCTTGGGTCGATGATCATGCTCTTGCCGGGATTGGGGGAAACCTCGGTCCCCGTGCGTGTCCGGCTCGTTTTTGCGCTCGCCATGACGCTCCTACTCTATCCGGTCGTCAGTGGGCTTTACCCGCAAGGGCTTGCCGCCGTGCCGCCGCTCATCATGACGCTTCTATTCGGTGAGATAGCGGTCGGACTCTTTCTAGGCTTGGCTGCTCGTCTGGTGTTGGCGGCGACACAGGTTGCTGGCACGACGGTTGCCAACCAAGTCGGCCTGGGATTTGCGAACTCTATTGATCCCAACCAAGGCCAGCAGGGCGTCATCATCGGCAATCTACTCTCGATGCTCGCCGTAACCCTAATTCTGGTGACGGATTTGCACCACATCGCGATCGGCGGATTGGTGCAAAGTTTTGAGACGTTTAAGCCGGGACAATGGATGCCGGTCGAAGATGTCGCCCAGGCCGGCGTCATGATGATCGCGTCGTCTTTCGCGGTTGGGGTTCAACTGGCCGCGCCGTTTCTTGCCTTCGGCATCATCTTCTCGCTCGGACTTGGCATCCTCGCAAAGTTGATGCCGCAGTTTCAAATCTTCTTCATCTCGATGCCGCTCAGTATCTTACTTGGCCTCGTTTTGATGGCCCTAGTCCTCTTGCCGATGATGGTTTGGTATCTCGATCATGTCGAAGCGGCCTTCACGCGCCTTTTCGGAGGATAGCTGAATGGCCGATAACGAAACCGATGCTGAAGACAAAACAGAAGAACCTTCCCAAAAGAAGCTCGACGATGCGCTAAAGCGCGGCGATGTCGTCAAAAGCCAGGAGGTATCTTCGTTGTTCATTCTTGGGACGACGGCGATGATCATCGCCGTCTTCGCCGGAGGAATGAGCCGCGATCTCGCCCGTCCTCTTGCGGCCTTCATCGATCATGTCCACGAAATCAACTTCGATCGGCGGGGGCTCACCGATGTGTTGATTTCACTCGGCATGACGGTTGCGACAGTTCTGGCACTTCCCGCGATCGCCCTGCTGGTCGCCGGCGTTGCCGGAAACATGATCCAACATCGATTTGTATGGTCGGCGGAGCAACTTACGCCCAAGCTATCAAAGATTTCGCCGATTGCCGGATTTGGACGCATTTTCTCGATGGAAGGACTCGCGAACTTCATCAAGGGGATAGTCAAGATCATAGCTGTCGGCATTGCCATCTGGATTGCCGTCCAGCCGGAGCTTGTGCGCCTCGATACGATTGTTGCTGGTGATATCTCCGGACTTTTGCTTTTGATGCAGCAACTCGCGATCAAGGCACTGATCGCGGTCTTAATCGTCATGGCCTTCGTGGCGGCCCTCGACTACCTTTTTCAGCGCCAGCGCTGGATGAAGCGGCAACGAATGACTCGAGAGGAGATGAAAGAAGAATTCAAGCAGACGGAGGGTAATCCAGAAGTCAAAGCGAAGATTCGCCAGCTACGGCAAGAGCGTGCGCGCCGCCGCATGATGGCGCAGGTACCGAGCGCATCGGTTGTTGTGACGAACCCGACCCATTACGCGATCGCGTTGCGCTATGAAGAGGGCATGCAGGCCCCCGTATGCGTCGCCAAGGGCGCCGACCTCGTTGCTCTCAAGATCCGCGAGATCGCGACGGCGAACGATGTGCCGCTCGTGGAGAATCCGCCTCTGGCACGCGCCCTTCACGCGACTGCCGACCTTGATCGGCCTATACCGGAAGAGCATTACCGCGCGGTCGCGGAAGTGATTGGCTTCGTGATGCGGCTGAGACAAAAACGCGGCTGGAAAGCAACGTAACTTATCGATTGACGCTCATGTTTCGTTCGACGCTCGTGCGGCCGATCAATCGTGATAGAACTATGGCGGAGCCGAAGCGGGCTCGGATTATCTGATTCACGTTGCGGGCCGGGCTGTGTGCGCTTGAGCCCGCGAACTGAGTTTCACAAAAGGATTTCGGGCAAAAGACCTAGAGAGTGCTTGCCGATTGGATAGGGATCGGAAATAGCTCTAAGTCGTTCCGCTTGCGATCAAAATATCCTTCGCTCGCTGAACTTGAATGATGGACGTCGATCGATTGACATGTCGGAGAAGAATTCGATGGGGGACGAGCAGACCGGTCGTTCCGGAGCTGATCCGGTGATCGACAGGGCCGAGAAATCGGGCAGTATCGGACTGCTCGTGTCACTTGCCGTCGCTCTCGTTGGTGCCGCGATAGTTTTGGCGCTTATGCGGCGCGAGGAAGCGGCTTTCTACGTCCAGTTCATGCTCGGCATCTTGGCTGTTGTCGGTGTCTTCTCGCTTTTCGCGGGCGCCATCGGGTTGATGCGGTTTGGCAATCGGCGTCCGGATCACGCGCTCTCCAAGGCTTTTTTAGAAACGTTGGCGGATGGTGTCGTCATAACGGATCGGGACGGGCGCATCACCTTCGCGAACCGCGCCTATGCTGATTTGATCCGCGCCGACGCAGCCAAGGACGTCCGAGCCGTTGAAAGGGTGTTTGCCGGCGATCCGGACGCCGCCGAGCCCATGTTTCGCCTAGCCCAAGCGGTTCGCGAGCGCCGCCCCGGCCGCGAGGAAATTCGCGCGTTAACCCCGCTTGGTCGCAGCGAAGGCGGACCGCGATGGTACCGCGTGCGCGTTCGCCCGCTCGACGTTGTCGCCGAAGGCGGTCGCGGTCAGCCGACCCAGCTCACGGTCTGGCAGATTGCCGACATCACGCGCGACCGAGACGAGCAGGAGACAAGCTTTCAAGAGCTGCAGCAGGTTGTGACTTTTCTCGATCACGCCCCTGCCGGGTTCTTTTCTGCTGATCCATCCGGCCATGTTACGTATCTGAATGCCACGCTCGCCGATTGGCTCGGCTATGATTTGGCGAAGTTCGAGCCGGGCGCGATCGACCTTAAGGACATCATCCAGGGTCAGGGTACGGCGCTGCTCGCCGACGCAAGCGCAGCCGGTGACGCCAACAAGACTCGGATTATCGACCTCGATTTGGTAAAGCGAAACGGCCAGAGCCTGCCGGTTCGCGTCCTCCACAAAGTGCCGGTTTCGCCGTCCGGCGTGCGTGGCGACAGCCGCTCGCTCGTCTTGAATCGGTCGCCCGGCGAAGACATTTCCGAAGCCCTGCGATCGGCCGAGGTTCGTTTCGCGCGCTTTTTCAACAGCACGCCGATCGCCATTGCGTCGGTCGACAAGGACGGGCGCATCGGGCGTACAAATGCGCCGTTTCTTAAGCTTTTCGGCGATCTCGTCCGCTCGACGGACGGCCATCGCATGCGATTGGCGAACGGAATCGACGAGAGTAGGCGTGACGCGCTGAATGCGGCGATCGACGCTGCCGCGCAAGGCCGAGGCGATATTGAACCGGTCGACGCCGAACTTGCCGGTGATGTGCATCGCAGTCGCTCGGTCCGCTTCTATGTCTCAGCGGTTGAAGAGGGTCAGGACGAGGGCGAGGCCGCTATCGTGTACGGCCTTGAAACCACGCAACAGCGCGAACTCGAGCAACAATTCGCCCAATCGATGAAAATGCAGGCGATCGGTCAGTTAGCCGGCGGAATCGCCCATGATTTCAACAATGTCCTTACCGCCATCATCGGCTTTTCGGACTTGTTGCTTGCCTCGCATCGACCGACCGACCCTTCCTTCCAGGATATCATGAACATCAAGCAGAACGCCAACCGCGCGGCCGCGCTGGTTCGCCAACTGCTTGCCTTTTCGCGTCGGCAGACGTTGCGGCCGGAATTGATCCGCCTCGGCGATACACTCGCCGACCTCCATATGTTGCTTGCGCGGCTGCTCGGCGAGAAAGTCGCGCTCCGGGTGGTTCACGGGCGCGATCTTTGGCCTGTCAAGGCCGATACGAGCCAGTTGGAACAGGTCATCGTCAATCTCGCGGTGAATGCCCGCGACGCCATGTCGAAGGGCGGCCAGTTGACCATCACCACGCGTAATGTGCCGATGGGAGAAAAGCTTAACTTTCGTGCTCCGGGCCTAACGCCCGCGGATTACGTCTCGATCGAAGTCAGCGACACCGGTTCCGGTATTTCGCCGGACATCATGCCGAAGATCTTCGAGCCGTTTTTCACCACCAAGGCCGTGGGGCAGGGGACCGGGCTCGGGCTTTCGACCGTCTATGGCATCGTGAAGCAGACGGGCGGCTTCGTCTATTGTTCGAGCGAAGTCGGCCATGGAACCACGTTCCACATTCTCTTGCCGCGCCACACCGAGACAGCCGCGGAAAAGGCCGACGCCAAGGCGGAAGCCGAGGGGCAACCGCCGACGACGGACCTTACGGGATCGGCAACGATCCTGCTGGTGGAGGACGAGGAGGCCGTGCGAGCGTTCGCCTCGCGCGCCCTCGTTTCGCGCGGCTACACGGTCCACGAAGCCTCCACGGGGACCGAGGCGCTCGCCGTGATGGAAGAGACGGGCGGCAAGGTGGATCTCGTTGTTTCCGATGTCGTCATGCCGGAAATGGACGGTCCCTCGCTCTTGCGCGAACTGCGCAAGCAACGGCCCGAACTGAAGATCATCTTCGTTTCCGGCTATGCGGAGGATGCTTTTGCCAAGAACTTACCGGAAGGCGAGGCCTTCCATTTCCTCCCCAAGCCATTTTCGCTTAAGCAGCTTGCAACGGCCGTGAAAGACGTGTTGGCGAAAGGTTGACGCCGCGCGTAACGCATCCTCCTCCAACGCGGGCGAATCCTCCCATCGTCGGTTGAGCCCGACCGGGATGACCTGCGGGTGGCCCGCGAACCTCCTCGGTGTGCATCATGGCGATATCCCTACCAAGTTTTGCGGCCTCGCCGTCTGACCCGACCTTCAACCAGAATCCCTATCCGGCCTACAGCGCGATGCGCGCGCTCGGACCGCTGTTTCTTTGGCAAGACTACGGCTATGTCTGTTCGGCGCGCTATGAAACAGTCAACGCGATCCTCCGAGACAGGCGCTTTGGCCGTGAACGACCCGCTGACCTCGCGCCGATCGTCCCGATTCATCTCGAACCGTTTTATGCGTTCGAGAGCCGATCGATGCTGGAGCGCGAGCCTCCGGTCCATACGCGGCTGCGCGGTCTGGTGAATAAGGCATTCGTCTCGAAGGCCGTCGATCGACTTCGCCCGCGCATTGCCGCGCACGCACACAAACTGATCGACAGCTTCGAAACCGAGCGTCGGGTAGAGCTGATAACACGCTTCGCAACGCCGATCCCGGTGACGGTTATTGCTGAACTTCTTGGCATTCCGGTCGATTACGCACCGCAACTGCTTGATTGGTCGCACCGAATGGTGGCCATGTATCAATTCGGCAGGAGCGAAGCCCAGGAGCACGACGCTGTCGCCGCGACCTTAGCTTTTTCCGTTCTCATCCGAAACGTCATCGCGCTTCGCCGATCAAATCCAGGCCCGGATCTACTTTCGGCCCTGATCGCCGCGCGCGACAACGATGATCGGCTCAGCGAAGATGAACTGATTACGACCGCTATTCTCCTTCTCAATGCCGGCCACGAAGCAACGGTTCACAGCATTGGCAACGCCGTCGCAGCGATCCTCGGATCCGGCCGGGATCATCGAAAACTGTTTTCTGACACGAAAGCAACCGAGGCAACCGTCGAGGAGGCTCTGCGCTACGATCCGCCACTCCATCTCTTTACGCGCTACGCCCTCGCAGACCTGGAGATCGCGAGCTACGGCTTTCGTCGCGGGGAAACGGTCGGCCTCCTCCTTGCCGCCGCAAACCGCGATCCGATGCGTCCCGCCGCCGGCGCGAGTGGATTGGGTCACGGGCTCTCTTCGCACCCGGATGGCGCCAATCCCTCAATCGTCGAGCAGAGCAGCAACGACTTGGACATGTTCGAACCGGCACGCCCGATCATGCCGCATCTATCGTTCGGCGCCGGAATTCACTTTTGCGTCGGGGCTCCCCTTGCCCGTGTCGAACTCCAAATCGCCCTGCCGATCCTTTTCTCGCGCCTACCGAAGCTTGCAATTGAGTCGCCCCCCACCTATCGCGACGCCTATCATTTTCATGGGCTAGATCGTCTGGACCTTCGCTTCTGACGCAAAAGCGGCCGCAATTTCCGCGCCGACCGTCGCATTGTTCAAAACCAGTGACCGATTCGTCACGAGGCTGCGGCCGGACGTCAGCGCGAAGATCCTATCAAGCAAAAACGGTGTCACCGCCTTCCCTTTGATGCCATTGACAACGGCGTCGTAATGAGCGGCCACGATCGCCGCCTCGATCTCGTCGGCGGAGATCTCATCGGATTGGGGTACGGGATTGGCGACCAAGATTCCGCCGCGCACCCCAAGTGCGCGCCGCGCGGCAGCAAAGCTCACCAGCGCAGCGGCGGAGTCGACCCTGAGAGATAATGCCAAACCCGACGATCTTGACCAGAAGGCTGGAAAAATGTCTGTTCCCCAACCGACCACTGGAACGCCACGAGTCTCTAAAACTTCCAAGGTTTTCGGCAGGTCCAGCAACGCCTTTGCTCCGGCGCTGACCACGACGACATCAGTTCGAGCCAGCTCCTCCAGATCGGCGGAGATATCAAAGCTTGCCTCCGCTCCGCGATGGACCCCGCCGATGCCGCCGGTCGCGAACACCCTTATCCCGGCAAGCGCGGCGACAATCATCGTCGCCGCCACCGTCGTCGCGCCAGGCCGACCAGACGAGACCGCAAAGGCGAGATCGGCGCGCGACAATTTCATCACGCCGCGCGCCTCAGCAAAAGCCTCCAACTCGCCGGCGCCAAGACCGACCCGGATCCGGCCATTCAGCACGGCGATCGTCGCCGGAACCGCGCCTCCCGCCCGCACCGCGGCTTCGATTTCGCGCGCGATCTCGATGTTGCGCGGGAACGGCAGCCCATGCGAGATGATCGTCGACTCAAGCGCCACCACTGGTTCACGGGCCGCAAAGGCGTCGGCAACTTCCTCGGAAAGATCCAGCGGGGCTAAGGCTGACCGCGTCATCTCCCTTCAGCCCTCTCAACCAAAGCGTTAGTTGTCACGTCCAACCTCCAACAATATCGCCGCGCCCGATTCCGCTCCAAGGTGGCATCGAACCCAGAATACCCGCGACCAGATCTACCTAGAACAATAGCCGAACACAAGTCTGGAAAAAAAGTTTTTTCAAGGGCTTGACGGTCTCACAAACACATGGAACAAAAGCGGTACATATCTCAATTTGAACCGCCTTTGGCAACGTGACATAAGGAGCGAACGCGATGGCTCAGACACAACTTCGCCTCGTCGATGGGGATGGCATGGATCGGACCAAGGCACTAGACGCGGCGCTCACGCAGATTGAGCGAAACTTCGGCAAGGGCTCCATTATGCGCCTTGGCCAAGGTAAGGTGGTCGAGATCGAGGTCGTCTCGACCGGTTCGATCGGTCTCGATATCGCGCTCGGCATCGGCGGGTTGCCGCGAGGTCGGATCGTCGAGATCTACGGTCCGGAATCATCGGGTAAAACCACTCTGGCGTTACATTGCGTCGCCGAGGCGCAGAAGAAGGGCGGGGTTTGCGCCTTCATCGATGCGGAGCACGCGCTCGATCCAATTTACGCGCGCAAACTTGGGATGAATCTCGATGATCTGCTGATTTCTCAGCCGGATGCCGGCGAGCAGGCGCTCGAAATTGCCGACACGCTTGTTCGTTCGGGCGCCGTCGATGTGCTCGTCATCGACTCGGTCGCGGCCCTTACACCGAAGGCTGAGCTTGAAGGTGAAATGGGGGATTCCCTCCCGGGGCTCCAGGCCCGCCTTATGAGTCAGGCGCTGCGCAAGCTGACGGCCTCGATTTCGAAATCCAAGACAATGGTTATCTTCATCAATCAGATTAGGCAGAAGATCGGCGTGATGTTCGGTAATCCGGAGACGACCACCGGCGGCAACGCGCTCAAGTTCTATGCTTCGGTCAGGCTCGATATTCGCCGGATTGGCGCGATTAAGTCGGGTGACGAAATGGTTGGCAATCAGACCCGCGTGAAGGTGGTCAAGAATAAACTGGCGCCTCCCTTCAAGGAGGTCGAATTCGATATCATGTACGGTGAGGGTGTGTCGAAGGTCGGAGAGCTCGTGGATCTGGGGGTCAAAGCCAGTATCGTCGATAAGTCCGGTTCGTGGTTCTCGTTCGAAAGCCAGCGTATCGGGCAAGGACGCGAGAATGCGAAACAGTTTCTGAAGGATCATAAAGAGCTCGCGGCGCGGATTGAATTATCGATTCGACAGAATGCAGGCTTGATTGCTGACAAGATCTTACCGACGGGCACGGCTGAAGATGAGGACGGTCCGGTCACTGAGTAAAATGTGGTGAGGCGCGGCCGGGCGAGGCGCCGCGCTACGGTGTGAGTTCGTCGCGCTTGAACCGGGGATTGGGTTATTGGGGAATTCTGGACAGGCCGATGGCCGGTCGATAAAAGGCTGGTCGCAAGCACAGTGGCGGAGGTTCGGAGTTTCATGAGCGGCGTCAACGAGATCAGATCAACCTTTTTGGAGTTCTTCGCCAAGGCGGGTCATGAGATCGTTCCGTCCGGTCCGTTGGTTCCGCGCAACGATCCGACGTTGATGTTCGCCAATTCGGGCATGGTGCAGTTTAAGAACTTGTTCACGGGCGTTGAAAAGCGATCCTATATTCGCGCCGCGACCGCGCAAAAGTGCGTTCGCGCCGGGGGTAAACATAATGATCTCGATAATGTCGGTTATACGGCTCGCCACCATACGTTCTTTGAAATGCTTGGGAATTTTTCATTCGGCGACTATTTCAAGGAACAGGCGATTGAACTGGCCTGGAGACTGATCACCCGCGAGTTTGGTCTTTCTGCCGATCGGCTGTTCGTTACGGTTTACATTGATGATGATGAGGCGCATGGGCTTTGGCGCAAGATCGCCGGTTTGCCGGACAGTAAGATCATTCGAATTCCGACCTCGGATAATTTTTGGCAGATGGGCGACACTGGCCCATGCGGGCCATGTTCGGAGATTTTCTACGACCACGGAGACCATATTTGGGGCGGACCACCTGGGTCGCCTGAAGCCGATGGCGATCGGTTCATCGAAATTTGGAACCTTGTCTTCATGCAATTCGAGCAGTTCGCCGGTGGCGAGCGGCTTGGCTTGCCGAAGCCGTCAATCGACACCGGAATGGGTCTGGAGCGGATTGCTGCGGTTTTGCAAGGTGTCCATGACAATTACGATATCGACCTCTTCAAAGCCTTGATCCGAGCTTCCGTTGAAGCGACAGGTGTGCCGGCGGAAGGCACTGCCCGGGGAAGCCATCGCGTTATCGCCGATCACGTGCGCGCGACGAGTTTTCTGATCGCCGACGGCGTTTTACCATCCAACGAGGGGCGCGGATATGTGCTGCGGCGTATCATGCGGCGCGCAATGCGTCATGCCCACCTGCTTGGCGCCCGCGATCCGGTGATCCATCGCTTGGTGTCGGTTTTGGTCCGCGAAATGGGACAGTCTTACCCCGAGTTGGTGAGGGCGGAAGCACTGATCTCCGAGACAATACGCTTGGAGGAGACACGGTTCCGACGCACATTGGAGCGTGGCCTCGGGTTGCTTGACGAGGCGACGGCCGGTTTCGGATCCGGCGATATGCTCGACGGCGAAACGGCCTTCAAGCTTTACGATACCTATGGCTTTCCGCTTGATTTGACGCAGGATGCACTTCGCCATCGCGGGATTAACGTCAATCTAGGCGGCTTCCAAGATGCCATGGCGCGCCAGCGCGCCGAAGCGCGTGCGTCATGGGCGGGATCCGGCGAAGCGACGGCGGATCGAATCTGGTTCGCCGTCAAAGATCGCGTCGGAGCAACGGAGTTCCTCGGATATGGCACCGAGACGGCGGAAGGTGTTGTCTCGGCGATCCTGTCCGGCGACAATGAAGTTGAACACCTCGCGGATGGTGCAGAAGGTTCTGTCGTTGTTAATCAAACACCGTTTTACGGCGAATCTGGTGGCCAGATCGGCGATGCTGGCTTGATGGCGGGAGATGGGGCACTTTTTCGTGTGACCGACACACAGAAAGTCGCCGGCGGATTGTTTGTGCATCACGGCGTGGTCGAAAGCGGGTCGCTTCGTCGAGGCCAAGCCTTGCAGCTTATCGTCGAGCACGGACGGCGGCGCGCCATTCGGGCGAACCATTCCGCGACCCATCTTTTGCATGAGGCTTTGCGCGAGGTTCTTGGCGATCACGTGGCGCAGAAAGGCTCCCTTGTCGCGCCAGAGCGCTTGCGCTTCGATTTCTCTCACCCGAAGCCGTTAACCTCTGAAGAGATTAGCCGTGTAGAGGATATCGCCAACCAGATCGTGCTGCAGAACGATGCCGTGGTCACGCGTCTGATGGCCGTTGACGAGGCGGTTGCGTCGGGTGCGCGCGCGCTGTTCGGCGAAAAATATGGCGAGGAAGTTCGCGTGGTCTCCATGGGGGTCCACGAGGGATCCGAGCGGGCCGGTCGGGCCTATTCCGTTGAGCTGTGCGGCGGCACGCATGTTGGCCGAACGGGCGACATCGGGTTGGTGACCGTCGTTGGAGAAAGCGCCGTCGCTTCCGGGGTGCGTAGGCTTGAGGCAGTCACCGCGGAAGGCGCGCGGCGCCATCTCTTAGAGCAGGACAAACGCCTGCGGGATGTTGCGTCGGTGCTGCGCGTTCCGCAAGCCGACATCGTGGCGCGGGTGGAGACGCTCGTCGATGAACGCCGGCGGCTTGAGAAAGAACTCGCCGATGCGCGCAAGAAGCTTGCTCTCGGCGATGGTTCCGGTTCGGCGGGCGGCGGGGCGGAGGTCATCGGGGACGTTCGATTCCTGGGCCGTGCGATTAGCGGCGTCGCGCCGAAGGATCTCAAGGGGCTTGTCGACGAAGCCAAGTCGTCGATCGGTTCGGGCATCGTCGCGATCGTCGGTGTTTCCGATGATGGCAAGGCTGGGCTGGTGGTTGGGATCACGTCGGATCTCGTCGGTCGGTTCGATGCCGTCGACCTCGTCAAAGTCGGGTCTGAAGTTCTGGGCGGCAAGGGTGGTGGCGGGCGCGCCGATATGGCACAGGCCGGAGGGCCGGATGGCTCGCGTGCGGGTGAAGCCGTGGCCGCTGTTGCCGAGCGGATCCGCGCGAAAGCGTGAGGCTGGGGGGAGGGCAGTTTGTTGAACGTGCCGTTCCCAGCTGCCGCCAAACTGAGGGTCTTCGAGATCCTCGAGGTCAGCGCGCTGTCGGATCGGCCGGCCCGCGTGGTTGATTGGGCGATCGTTTTCTTTATCGTGCTTAATTTGGCTGCGGTTGTTCTCGAAACCGTCCCGAGTCTGCGTGCGTCTTATGGCGCTGTGTTCTTGGCGATTGAAGGTTTGACCGTCGCGCTCTTCGCGATTGAGTTCGCCCTTCGTGTTTGGGTTTCGGATCTTCATCCAGCGCTTGGTCGGTTTGGCGCCAGTTCAGCGCGGCTACACTTTCTGCTTTGGCCCTCGACGATCGTCGATTTCATGTCCTTCGCGCCGACCGTGGTTGGTTTCCTGTTCGATATCGCGGACGTGAACGTCCTCGTCGTGTTCCGGCTCCTGCGTTTCTTGAAGCTCGCGCGTTATTCGCCGGGACTCGATTCCTTGGTAAGCGCGGTCATGTCGGAGCGCCGCGCGCTCATTGCGAGTGCTGTTCTTATGGCCGGGTTGATCTTGACCGCCGCGGCCCTCATGCATTGGATCGAAGGCGCGGTTCAGCCCGAGCGCTTTGGCTCCGTTCCCGATGCCATGTACTGGGCCGTGACCACGCTGACCACGGTCGGCTATGGCGATGTTGTTCCGATTTCTCCGGCTGGAAAAGTTCTGGCCGGGGTGGTCATGCTGTTCGGCTTTTGCATGTTCGCGCTGCCCGTCGGCATCATTGCCACGGCTTTCGCGCGGGAAATTCATCAGCGTGACTTTGTCATCACCTGGGGCATGGTTGCGAGGGTTCCGATCTTCGCTGAGTTGAGCGCCGCCGAGATCGCCGACGTGATGCGGCTCCTGCGCGGCCAGACGGTTGAGGCCGGGACGATCGTGACATCGGCCGGCGAGGCGGCGCGATCGATGTACTTTATCGCCTCGGGCTCGGTCGAAGTTGATCTGCCGCACGAAAAGGTTCGGCTTTCGGACGGAGCGTTTTTCGGCGAGATGGCGATTCTACGGCGCGCGCGCCGATCAGCCGACATTGTGGCGCTCACGCGCTGCAGGCTTCTGGTTCTCGACGCGGAGGATCTGCATGCCTTGATGAAGAAGCGGCCGGTGATCGCGCGCCACGTCGAGGACATGGCGCGCAAGCGTACGACAAACGAGGCCGTCACTCCACGCGGCGACATCGCCGAGGAGGAGATCGCGAGTGGCGACGGTCCGCTGAAATGAGCGGACCGTGTGCCCGTTTGGGTGATTAGCTCCAGCTGCCCATCTCGGCTTCCAGGTTTGCGGCGACTTTTTCGAGGAAGCCCGTCGTCGAGAGCCACTTCTGTTCGTCGCCAACGAGGAGAGCCAAGTCCTTGGTCATGAATCCAGCTTCGACCGTGTCGACGCAGACCTTCTCGAGTGTCAAGGCGAAGCGGGCAAGATCCGCATTGTCGTCTAGCTTGGCCCGATGGGCGAGGCCGCGGGTCCAGGCGAAGATGGAGGCGATCGAGTTGGTCGACGTCTCCTTGCCCTTCTGATGTTCGCGATAGTGCCGCGTAACCGTGCCATGCGCCGCTTCCGCCTCCACGGTCTTGCCATCGGGGGTGAGTAGAACCGATGTCATGAGCCCGAGCGAGCCGAAGCCCTGTGCGACCGTGTCGGATTGAACGTCGCCGTCATAGTTTTTGCAGGCCCAAACATAGCCGCCGGACCACTTTAGCGCCGAGGCGACCATGTCGTCGATCAAGCGATGTTCATAGACCAGCTTATGCTTTTCAAACTCGGCCTTGAATTCGCTCTCGTAAATCTCCTGGAAGATGTCTTTGAAGCGACCATCATAGGCCTTAAGGATCGTGTTTTTTGTGGATAAGTAGACTGGGAACTTCCGCATAAGTCCGTAAGTCAACGAAGCGCGTGCGAACTCCTTGATCGATTCGTCGAGATTGTACATCGCCATGGCGACGCCGCTGTTCGGGAAGTCGAATACTTCATGCTCAAAAGTCTTCCCGTCCTCGCCTACGAACTTAATCGTCAGCTTGCCTTTGCCCGGAACGATAAAGTCGGTTGCACGGTATTGGTCGCCGAAAGCGTGACGGCCAACGATGATCGGCTGCGTCCAGCCCGGGACAAGGCGCGGCACGTTCGAGCAGATGATGGGCTCGCGGAAAATGACGCCGCCGAGGATGTTGCGGATCGTGCCGTTCGGCGACTTCCACATTTTTTTCAGATTGAATTCCTTTACACGCGCTTCATCCGGGGTAATCGTCGCGCACTTAATGCCAACACCCCACTTTTTGATCGCATGGGCGGCGTCCACTGTAACCTGATCGTCGGTGGCGTCGCGATGTTCGATGCTGAGGTCGTAATACTCGATATCAAGGTCCAGATGGGGGAATATCAGCTTTTCTTTGATGAGCTGCCAGATGATGCGGGTCATCTCATCGCCGTCGAGATCGACGACCGGGTGTGCCACCTTGATCTTAGACATGTGCTCGTCCTCAGCTGCCTCGCCCCAACCGGGGCGCGTCATCGCGAGCGTCCGGCGTCGTGCCGAATGCCTTCCCGCGGACGCGAAAGAGAGTCCGGTCTATATCGCGGGCCAAGCCGCTCGGGAAGCATTTCCTTGGGCTTTCTCTAGCGGTGCGCGCCGGACTTGGGCTTGCAAGCGCGCTCGGCAAAGTGCATCGACGGCGCGGCGCCTGCGCGTCAGACAAAGGAGATCCGCATTGAGTGAGCCGTTGAGCCTCGTCGAACGGGGGCCGGTGATTATTCTGGTCGAGACCCAAATGGGAGAGAACATCGGCGCGGCGGCACGCGCGATGGCGAATTTCGGGCTGAAGGAACTGCGGCTCATCAAGCCGCGCGATGGGTGGCCGAACGAGAAGGCGCGCGCGGCCGCCTCGCGCGGGGAAACGATTATCGATGCAGTTCAGCTCTTCGATCGGCTCGAGGATGCGATCACCGACTTGAACCTCGTTTATGCTACCACAGCGCGGCAACACGACATTGCAAAGAGCGTGGTCTCGCCCGCTGTTTCCGCGCCTGAGATGCTCGCGGCGCTAACTGGTGGGCAACGCGTCGGTGTCGTGTTCGGGCGCGAGCGCTGGGGGCTTACATCCGACGAGGTCGGGCTTACCGATCAGATCTTGACGATCCCGATCGATCCGGTCTTTGCATCGCTGAACGTGGCCCAGGCCGTGATCCTGGTTGCCTATGAGTGGCGAAAGTCGGTCCTCGGCGACGCTTCTTGGACGCCGTTTCCCGAAAAGGAGCGTTCGCCTTTGGCCGCGAAGGGTGATGTTCTTGCATTTTACGACCATCTCGAGCGCGCGCTGGATGCGGTCACGTTTTTTCGCCCGCCGGAGAAGCGGCCTCACATGGTGCGTAATCTGCGGAGCATCTTTCAAAAAGCCCGGCTTACCGAGCAAGAAGTCCGCACGTTGCGCGGGCTTCTTGTTGCGTTGGAGGGGCGGCCGCCGCGCACCGAACCGGGGTCACGTAAAACAACGAATGCCGAAGGAACTGAGGACAGCTCGCTGGATTTGGCGGATGCATCGAAATGATTGTGTTTCGGTTCCGCCAGATTTTGGCCATCTTCATCTCTTGTCAATCTCTCGGAAACCGCGTCTTAACTGTCGCATGGCTATGTAGGGACGGGCCGGGCGATAGAAGGTTTTGCGTCGCGCCCGCGCCCGATCCATCTTACCTTCGCAGCCCAAATAGTTGCGGATACGGAGTTATCTCGCCAAGTTGGGGCAGCTGATCATGCGACAGCCGAAAGTCGTCGTTTTTGACTCAGGCCTCGGCGGTCTTTCCATACTTGCCGAAATCCGCAAGGCGCGTCCGGACGCGGACATTGTCTATGTAGCGGACGACGCTGGATTTCCTTATGGCGCTTGGGATGCGCGGGCGCTTGCGGCCCATGTACTGGTCCTGATGGACGATCTAATTCCGCGCCATAGTCCGGATCTCGTCGTCATCGCCTGCAATACAGCCTCAACATTGGTGCTCGCCCCGCTTCGGGCGCGATATGCAATCGACTTTGTCGGGACCGTGCCTGCCATCAAGCTGGCGGCGGCGACGACCAAGACCGGCTTGATCAGCGTGCTTGCGACACCGGGGACTGTGAAGCGCGACTATACCCGCGCCCTTATCGATGACTTTGCTGGCGAGGCGCGTGTCACGCTCGTCGGTTCAGAGCGTCTCGCCGGCTATGCGGAGGCGACTTTGGCCGGGGCGACGATCGCCGATACCGAGATCCAAGCGGAGATTGCGCCGTGCTTTCGCCAGGAGGGGATCGCGCGGACCGACACGATTGTGCTCGCTTGCACGCACTACCCATTCTTGTTGGAAAGTCTCATTCGTTTAGCGCCGTGGCCGGTCGCTTGGCTCGACCCAGCCCCGGCGGTCGCGAGACGTGTTGCGTCGCTGCTCGAGACTCTTGAACCCCGACTTTCAGTGTCCGGATCTGGCATGGCGCGGTTCACCTCGGGCCGATCGCCGGGTGAACCGTCCCTTGCGGTCCTCCGCAAGCACGGTCTGCGGGTAGAGGCTTTGCGTTTTGCTTGACACTTGACCTGCGTCGGACTACCACACCCCATCTTCGCGGGCCCTTGTGGTCCGCGAAGCCTTTCTACGCACCCGTGGATCCGCTTCCGACGCTCGGAGTGGGGATCCTGTCGGTCTTGACCAAGAGTTGAGGCAGAGGAGGGCGCGATCTCGAAGCTTGGCCGGGGCATAAGCCTTTCGGCCCCAAACCTGTGAGAACGCGATGTCGAAGCGTCATAGTGCTAAGTTCAAGATCGATCGCCGCATGGGCGAAAACCTTTGGGGCAGGGGCAAGTCTCCGGTCAATAAGCGGGAGTACGGCCCGGGCCAGCATGGCCAGCGGCGCAAGGGCAAGGTGTCGGACTTCGGCGCCCAACTCAAGGCGAAGCAGAAGCTTAAGGGCTACTACGGCAACATTTCCGAAAAGCAGTTCAAGAAAGTCTATACCGAAGCCATGCGCCTCAAGGGCGATAGCTCGGAGAACCTGATCGGCCTTCTCGAGCGCCGTCTCGATGCGGTCGTATACCGCGCGAAGTTCGTGCCGACGCCGTTTGCCGCCCGACAGTTCATCAACCATGGCCACATCAAGGTGAACGGCCGCCGCGTCAATGTGGCGAGCTATCGTTGCAAAATTGGTGACGTGATCGAAGTCAAAGAGGCGTCCAAGCAACTTGTGCTCGTTCTGGAAGCGTCGCAGTCGGCAGAGCGTGACGTACCGGATTATCTGGACGTCGATCACGGCAAGATGACTGCTATCTTCGGCCGTATCCCTGCGCTGACCGATGTGCCGTATCCGGTTCAGATGGAACCGAACCTCGTCGTCGAATTCTATTCGCGCTGATCGTGTTTTCCGGTCGATCGAAAAGGGCTGCCTCCACCCGTGGCGGCCCTTAACGTTTCTAAATCAGGTTGCTCGCGGCACGGGCGGACGTTGCGTAACCTTTGGCTTCGCCATTAAAATCACGCTCGCTTCCATGAAACGCTGTACCTCGCACGGATCAAGGCGATCTCTTTTCATGACGAGCCGGATGATCGAATCCGACAAAATCTCGTCAATCGCGGGCTCGGAGCGCGCCGAATTCTGATCACTTCCAGCGTAGCCTTCGGAATTGGTGTTCGTGCATTTCATCGTCATGTCCCCGCTGGCGTCCGCTGAGGCTGTTATGCCCTGCGCTGCGTCTATCTTCCCCGAACAAGCAAACGTACTACCTGTTTGTAATGGCTCCTCCATGAATATATTATGTACGCGATGTGACTATTGGATGTGATATTCGAACACAGATTGTGGCCTTGATAAATTCGCCACATCTCTCGATGCAGATGCGCCGGCCGTCGCTAACTGGTAGAACGCCTCTCGGCGTCAATCGTTTGAGGACCTCATGACGAAATCCCGCTCTGCAACGGATGATGCCGTCTTGTTGGTTCTCAAGTCTTCAATGACGCCCCTCACGGCCTATCAACTGCTCGACGCGCTTCGGCCAAGCGGCGTGCAGTCGCCGCCGATCGTCTATCGCGCGCTGGATCGGCTCGCGCGGGCAGGGGCCGTGCACCGATTGGAGCAATCGAACGCATATTTCGCCTGTCATGGTCATCACGACAATCATGATGTGATTTTTGCGGTGTGTCGGGTCTGCAAGCGGGTTGAAGAATGGCCGGGCGGCAAGGTCGATATGGCGATTGCCCAGGAAGCCGTTGCTGCCTCCTTCGCGATGGAGGCGCGCACGATCGAGGTCAGCGGACTTTGCGCCGCCTGCGCGGCAGCCCAGCCTGCTCGCATGGGTAGCGCCTGCGGCCATGATCATGGCTAAAGCGACGCTCATCGGAACTATAGTTTCCCCCCCGCACGGTGCGAGATCACTGCCGCTTTCCGTTGTCGCCATGTTGGTGCTTTTGACCGCGAGTTGGGGTTTCCAACTTGTGACTGTAAAGGTCGCGATGGGCGACGTCGCTCCGATGGTCCAAAATTTCCTTCGCTCGCTGATCGCGACGATTCTCTTGACCGTTTTCCTGAAGGTGCGTGGAGAACGGATTCTGGTGAACGACAGGGCTCTCGTGCCAGGCCTTGTGCTCGGTTTTCTGTTCGCGATCGAATTTCTGCTTATTTTTGAAGCCTTGGCGTTGACGACCGCCTCGCGGGCGACCGTTTTTCTTTACACGATGCCGTTCTTTGTTGCGCTCTATACCCGGATATTGGAACCGGCGGAGCGACTTGCACCTTTACAGCTCGTCGGGCTCGCCGCCGCATTCCTCGGTGTCACCGTTGCGCTTGGCGAAGGCTACGCGACGCCCGCCGGTGACAATGCCTGGCTCGGCAATCTGTTGATGGTTACAGCGGCGGTCCTTTGGGCCGGGAGCACGGTTTTCATCAAGCGCTCGGCCCTGAAAACGGTTTCGGCCGGCCGAGTCCTGTGGTTCCAACTCGCGGTGACCGTTCCGGTATCGTTTATCGGGGTTCTCATAGCTGGCGCGCCGTGGCCGACGCAGATCTCGCAGACCAACCTCGCCGTCATCGCTTATCAAGGTGTCTGGGTTGCCTTTGTGACCTATGTAATCTGGTTCTGGCTTGTCGCCCGCTATTCGGCAGCGGTGTTGTCCGGATTTTCGTTCATGACCCCGATCTTCGGCGTGCTATTTGGCGCTCTTGTTTTGGGGGAGCCCATCGGCTGGATGCTGGGCATGGCGTTAGCGCTGGTCGCCGTTGGCGTCATGCTCGTGAATAGGACGCCCAAAGTCGAGCGCCCCCACTCGCCGACATAAACTACGCCGTCTCGCGGACTGCGATTCCGCTTTCCTTGAGATGTGTTTGAAGCTCGCCGGCCTGAAACATTTCGCGCACGATGTCACAACCGCCCAGGAATTCGCCCTTGACGTAGAGCTGCGGGATGGTCGGCCAGTTGGCGTATTCCTTGATGCCTTGGCGCAGTTCGTTTGAGGCGAGCACGTTCACGCCCTTGTACTGAACGCCGAGATAGTCAAGGATTTGAACGACTTGACCCGAGAAGCCGCACATCGGCATTTGCGGGGTGCCCTTCATGAAGAGCACCACATCGTTGGACTTCACTTCATTGTCGATTTGCTGAATTGCGTCGGTCATGGTCGTCTCCCTTACCCGGTTCAAAAGCGGGCGGTCGGTATCGTCTTCGTCCACTATGTCGCTATAGGGCCGGCGCGTTCAAGTCTCTGGAACGCTTGTCTGCAGTGCGAGCGCATGTAATTGGCCACCCATGCGGCCCTGTAGCGCTTGATAGACCAATTGATGCTGCTTGACGCGCGAAAGGCCGCGAAACGCCGCCGAGATCACCTCCGCGGCATAATGGTCGCCGTCTCCAGCTAGGTCGCGGATCGTGATCTCGGCATCGGGCAGCGCCGAGCGGATCAGGGCCTCGATCTCGCGCGCATCCATGGCCATCTGTCGTCTCCTTAAGTTTTGTACCGCGCGTCTACTTGCCTAGGCCGCGCTCATGAATGACGGAAACCAATTCTCGTGCCGTTCCTTCAACTTGGCAACGGAAATGGAGAGCAGGTCCCCCAAGGTCAAGGCATCGCCGCCGACCGTGCCGATCGATGTCGCCGGCACGCCCGCCATCGCCGCCTCCACGACGATGCGCATGGCATCATCCGGCCTCGCCGCAAGCACATAACGCGCCTGATCCTCGCCGAACAGGAGTGCATGAGCAGGCTGGTCGACATCGGGCAGCCGGATCGTCGCGCCGCGTTCGCCCGCCATTGCCATCTCCGCGAGCGCGATGCCAAGGCCACCGTCGGAAAGATCATGCACCGCCGTGACGCGGCCGCCGTCGATCAGGCCGCGCACGAAGTCGCCGTTACGACGCTCTGCTTCCAAATCGACCGGCGGCGGCGCGCCGTCTTCCCGGCCTTCGATGTCGCGCAGATAGATCGACTGCCCCAGCCATCCCATCGTCTCGCCGACCAAAACAATCACGTCGCCCTCGTTGCGAAAGGCTAGACTCATGGTCTTGCTCACATCCGACAGCAGTCCCACGCCCCCGATCGCCGGCGTTGGCAAGATCGCTTGGCCGTTGGTCTCATTGTAGAGACTGACATTGCCAGACACGACCGGAAAGTCGAGCGCGCGGCAGGCTTGGCCGATGCCTCGAATGCAGCCGACGAACTGGCCCATGATTTCAGGGCGCTCCGGATTGCCGAAATTGAGATTGTCGGTGATCGCCAGCGGCAGCGCCCCGACCGCGGTCAGGTTTCGCCATGCTTCGGCGACGGCCTGTTTGCCGCCTTCGTACGGGTCGGCCTCGCAGTAGCGCGGCGTGACGTCGGTGGTCATGGCTAGCCCCTTCGTGCCACCCTCAAGGCGGATCACGCCGGCAT
>JBEINZ010000267.1:0-4061 GCA_040377825.1 Hyphomicrobiales bacterium
TCGTCGACGAGGTCGATCGCCTTATCCGGCAAGAACCGGTCGGTGATGTAGCGGTTGGACAGCGTCGCGGCGGAAACGATCGCCGAATCCGTGATCCGTACGCCGTGGTGCAGCTCGTATTTTTCCTTGAGCCCGCGCAGGATCGAGATCGTGTCCTCGACCGTCGGCTCGCCGACGAACACCGGCTGAAAGCGGCGGGCGAGCGCGGCGTCCTTTTCCACGTGCTTGCGGTATTCGTCGAGCGTGGTCGCGCCGACGCAATGCAGGTCCCCGCGCGCGAGCGCCGGCTTCAACAGATTGGAGGCGTCCATCGCCCCGTCGGCCTTGCCCGCCCCGACCAGCGTATGCATCTCGTCGATGAACAGGATGACCGACCCATCGGAGGCCATGACCTCGTTCAGGACGCCTTTCAGCCGCTCCTCGAATTCCCCGCGATACTTTGCGCCAGCGATCAGCGCGCCCATGTCGAGCGCCATGAGCCGCTTGTCCTTGAGGCTTTCGGGCACGTCGCCGTTGACGATGCGCGAGGCAATACCCTCCACGATGGCCGTCTTGCCAACGCCGGGCTCGCCGATCAGCACGGGATTGTTCTTTGTGCGCCGCGACAGAACCTGGATCGTCCGGCGGATCTCCTCGTCGCGGCCGATCACGGGATCGAGCTTGCCGTCGCGGGCGGCCTGTGTCAGGTCGCGGGCATAGCGCTTCAGCGACTCGTATTGATTTTCCGCGCCGGCGCTGTCGGCCGTCCGACCCTTGCGAAGATCGTTGATCGCGACGTTGAGCGCGGCCGGGGTGACGCCGGCGGCGGCGAGCGCGCGGCCCGCCTCGGTCTGGGTCTCGGTGGCCAGCGCCTGCAACAGGCGTTCGACGGTCACGAACGCGTCGCCGGCCTTCTCGGACATTTTCTCAGCGGTTTCGAAGACCCGCGCCGTCGGCTGGGCGAGGTAGATCTGTCCCGACCCACCAGTGACCTGAGGTAGCTTGCCGAGCGCGGCTTCCACGGCGACCAGCGCGTCGCGCGATCGACCACCCGCGCGGTCGATCAAATTCGCCGCGAGGCCTTCGGGATCATCAAGTAGGACTTTCAGGATGTGTTCGGGGAGAAATTGCTGATGCCCACGCGCCAGCGCCATGGTTTGTGCCGATTGCAGAAATCCGCGCACGCGGTCCGTGTATTTTTCCGGTGTCATGCGATTAGCCCCTTATCGCCCGCGGCGATCGTCCATAAAGGCCCGATCGCATCGTCATGGGTTAAGATCGGCCGGAAAAGCGCCCGTCGGCGACGCCGTCCAGCCACGTTTCGGGATATAGGAACGCCGCCACGGCGACGGAAGAGGTTCGAAGGGTCTCCAAACTTGGAGGCACCCGCTTTGCCGCGCGGATTTCATTGCAACGCCGCCTATGCCATGGTCGCCAGTGCCGCTTTTAATGAACTTAAGGAACACCGATGGGCGCTTTGGTGACCGGACTTTTTCGCTATCCGCTGAAGGGTTTTTCACCCGAAGCCCTCGAAACGATTGAACTGAAGCCCGGCGAAACGGTTCCCTACGACCGCGCCTATGCAATCGAGAACGGCGTTTCCGGCTTCGATCCGGCCGCGCCGGCCTATTTCCCGAAGATCCGTTTCCTCATGCTCATGAAGAACGCGGAGGTGGCCAAGATCCGCTCGCGCTTCGACCCAGCGACATCGGAGCTGACCCTCATGGAAAATCACGAGGTGGTGGCGCGAGGGCGGCTTGATACGATCGAGGGCCGGGGCGCGATCGAGGCCTTTATCATGGCGCGCTTCGAGACAGAGCTCCGCGGCCCGCCTCGGATCTTGAGCGCGCCCGGCCATAGCTTTTCAGACGTCGCCGCGAAAGTTATCCATCTCGTCAATTTGGCAAGTGTGCGCGATCTCGAGCGTCAGGTCGGGCGCCCCATCGATCCGCTGCGCTTTCGCGCCAACATCTATGTGGACGGAATTCCTGCTTGGTCGGAGTTCGATCTCGTCGGCGGCCACGGAACAGTCGGCGGATTGATCCTTGCCGGAACGAAGCGGACCGAACGATGCGCCGCGACGGATGTCGATCCCTCGACCGGCGCCCGCGACATGCAAATCCCGCGCACCCTGATGGGTGCCTACGGGCACTCGGACATGGGCGTTTATGTGAAGGTAACGAGGGCCGGCTCCATCGCCGTCGGCGACCGGCTCGCCTTGAGCCCGATGGCAGTCACGGACCAATTGCCGCTTTGACTGACTTAGAGCATAAACAAAATGTGCTCGGCCCAGACCATGGATCTGAGCCGATCACTATTTCAGGCAGAAAACCAAGACTCACTCGTCGTCGCCGCCGGCTTCGGCTTTCGCGGCCGCTTCGGCATCCGCCGCACGCTTAGCCAAAGTACGGGCAGATGGCGGACGGCCGCGACGGCGCGGCTCCGGTTCGCGGGCCACGCCCGTGATGAAAGCCGGAAGCTCCTCGGCCGGGTTGATCGCCGGGACAACAGGCGCAACCGGCGCAACAACCGGCTCCGGTTCACGGGCCTCGACAGGCTGCGGCTCGGGTCGGGTATCAAAGCGGGACTGCTCAAACCGCTCGGCGCGTTCAGGTCGGTCGAAACGCTCCTGGCGTTCATTGCGCTCCGGCCGTTCTTGACGTTCTGGACGCTCCGCGCGCGGGTCCTGGCGTTCGGGACGATCAGGCCGCTCGGGACGATCAGGCCGCTCGAACCGTTCCGGCCTGTCGGGTCGCTCGAACCTTTCATTTCGGTCGAACCTTTCGGAGCGTTCGCCCCGCTCCGGACCCCGCTGATAGTCTTGACCCGGCTGACGATATGGACGGTCGCCGCCATTTTGATAACGCGGCCGGCCCTGTTGGCGATCGCGATCGCTGCCTTGACGCTCAGGACGGTCGCCGCCCGAGCGGTCGTTCATCGAACGATCGCCATAAGCGCGGTCGCTCATCGGCCGCTCGCCACGCTCCTGACGGTCACCACGGTCATATCGATCGTTTCGATCCTGACGATCGCCGCGATCGAAACGATCGCCACCTCGGTCAGATCGCGGATCAGATCTCTGATCGGAACGTTCCGGCCGATCCCCGCGCTCGCGCGGCTGATAGGGAATGCGCTCCGTCGGCTGAACGGGGCGCGCGGTCGGTGGTTGTTCTTCGAGAAACGGCTGTTGCACCTCGACGGGACTATAGCCGGACACGCTTGAGTCCGCGGTCGTATCGACATCGTCATCGTCCCAATCGTCGTCGGACTGAATGTCCGAGCGCACGATCTGAATCGGCTGCTGCATCTGCGCCTGAGCGGCCGCGATAATGCGGTAATAATGTTCGGCGTGCTGAAGATAGTTTTCAGCCAGAACACGATCGCCGCTAGTCTGCGCGTCGCGCGCAAGCGCTACGTACTTTTCTGCGACATGGAGTGCTGTGCCTCGAACCCGAACGTCCGGTCCGGCAGATTCATAGCTTCTGGTGAGCGGATTCGGTCCCTTACGGCCCCGTGTCCGCATCCTTTGTTTGGAATTACCTTGCCTCATGGATGAAATATCTCGTTCGGGAACTGAGCATGATGGTCCCGTCGTCCATTCGCAAACGTCCGCTTTCGCCAAAATCGGCTTCAATCAAGCCGTTACGGCAACCACTTACCTCGCAGGAACCCTAACCTTGGTGAAAGCACGATTCGCTTTCCAAGGCAGATCCATTCGCCAGGACGAACGACAAGCGCGTTCGACCGGGTCGACGATAAACGTCGACCGAGCTCCGCTGATCAGGCTTGGAATCCAGGACTGTCGCGCGCGGCCAAAACACCGCATCGGTCTCTGATTTCCAGTCAGGCTCATGAAGCTCTTTGCGGCTGAAGACGAGCCGAACCGTAGCGGATCGTACGAGCTCTTTTTCGATCGATCCGCCGACGCCGCGCGTGAATTGCACCTTGGGGCTTCTGACCCTCGCAATAAGAGCGGTAAGTATCCGCCCCCGCGGTATCCGTTCGCTGGCGTTACGTTTCGGCGAGGTGAACCTAGCGAGTTTGCGCTGAATTTCCAAGGGTTATTTTCAAAAAGCGTTTAA